>NZ_JAYMCO010000002.1:0-364537 GCF_036903125.1 Halobacteriovorax sp. DPLXC-1 | reverse complement strand
GGGGAAACACCTGATACCATCCCGAACTCAGCAGTTAAGCCCGCTAGCGCCAAAGGTAGTGCCAGGGTAACTTGGTGTGAGACTAGGAAGATGCACCTTCTATATAAAAAGCCAGATCATTGATCTGGCTTTTTTTTTGTAGGTGTCATTTAGCATGAAGCTAAATGACACCGTACAACCCTGTACGAACGAGCAGGATGCGAGTGAGAGAGGGTTCTTGTTAAGTTAGAGCATTCGGGTAACCAACTAAGCAATCCAGAAAACATTTATCGAAGCTTCTTTTCTTCTTATTTTAAAAAGCAGGAGCGATTAATCTTATTATTTATTTAGAATAGAACTAAGCTTTTCAAATACTTCATTAACAGTAATTAAATCCATCATGTCGTTTTCTTTGACGCGAAATCGCCATGGGACATCTTCAATTGATTTATGGAAGTAATGCTCTAAAGCTTTTGGGTATGCATTGATACAATTATGTATTTGGCCATATGGTCCTGTGTATTCTGGAGGAACAGCTGTGTATAGCCCAACCACTGGGGTATTT
This sequence comes from Halobacteriovorax sp. DPLXC-1, assembly GCF_036903125.1. Taxonomy (NCBI): domain Bacteria; kingdom Pseudomonadati; phylum Bdellovibrionota; class Bacteriovoracia; order Bacteriovoracales; family Halobacteriovoraceae; genus Halobacteriovorax; species Halobacteriovorax sp. DPLXC-1. Next base: position 363,993 of record NZ_JAYMCO010000002.1, on the reverse strand, counting down.
AAAGCTGCTGCCATATGAGCTGGTCCAGAATCTGGAGCAATAACTAGTTTAGCACTAAGAAATACATTCTTAAGTTCATTAAGAGAGGTTTTGCCACAAAGGTTTATAATATGAGCGTTGGACTCACTTTCAATTTCAAGGCAAATATCCTTATCACTTGGAATTCCTGTTAAAACGATAGGAATATCATATTTCTTTTTAATTAGATTTGTAACTTCAATATATCTCTTAGTGGCCCAGGTTCTTTGAAGAGAAGAAGCCTTGGGATGAATTACAACGTAGTCTCCAAGTGGAAGATTGCCGACAGTTACTTTTTGTATAGGTAAGTTAAATTCAATTTCACTAGAGACAATACCTAATTGATCACTGAAGCCGAGAAATGCTTCAACTGAGTGCTCCTTTTTAAAAGGGATACTCTCGTCAATAAAGAACTTTTGCAGATCTCTACCTCGTTTATTATCAAAACCTATTTTCTTTTTGGCCTTAATGAAAGGATAGATGAAGTTTATCCTAAAATTTGCCTGTGCACATAAGAGAATATCAAAGTGATATGGTTCAAAGACACGTTGAAGCTTAAAGTAATCTTTTAGCTTTTTGGGCTTATCGATTTTTATCAATTCGACATCCTCAATCCCTTCTAATAAAGGTGCAAATGTATTACTTGTAATATAATAGATCTTTGTATTAGGCATTGCTTTGCGGATACGATTTAGCATCGGAAGCGTCCAGATGATATCTCCAAGGGCCGATGTTCGCATGATTGCAATTGATTTAATTTCACTTTGATTCATTGAGATATTATAGAAAATATTTCACAAAAAAGAAAGGCCCACTATTGTGGGCCTTAGAATTTATTTAAATAATTTTAAAATTATTAGAACTTAAGTTGGATACCCGCAGCGGCCATTGTCGCTTCGTTTTGTGTTCCAGCTGTTTCATCAACATCATAAGTAAGAACAGTTAAGCTCATATCAAATTTCTTTGTGAACATATATCTGTAGTGAGCAGCAATTTGTGTATACTCATTTCCAGCATCTTTTTCATCACGTAGTTGATATGTTACTGCAAATACATTCTTATTCATCGTGTATTGAGCACCTGCATAAGTTCTGTTGATTTCAGTTTTAGTTGCAGCATCATTTTCTTCGATACTGTAAGCAGCATTTAGTTGGAAGTTTCCAAATCCAAACTTAGCTCCAGCTAGAGTGTAAGTGTTATCTTCACCATCTTCTGCCCAAGTGTCATAACCAGCAAATAGGTTCATATCAACTTTACCCATTTGTCTGTCAAACTTAACAAGACCAGTGTAGTGAGTTGGACCATAATCTGCATCAGTAGAGTCGTTATTCATTCCGTTATCTCTATCAGTTGAAAGAGAAAGAGTTAGACCACCAATACTTGGTGTCTCATATGAAACCATATCAGTTCTTGCACGGTATCTCATACCTAGGCGAGATACTGCACCGTCAATTCTAGCACTTGTATCAGAACCTGCCATTGAGGCAACAGTAGAGCTTAGAAGATCTGTCTTAAGGATTGTGTAATCCATTGGTGTATACGTTTGACCAGCTTTGATTGTACCAAATGCTGTTTTTGCACCAACAGCTGCTTGACGCATTCTGATTCTAAAATCTGTACCATTAGAATCTTTTGATGAGTTTAGACCCATTTCAATAACGTAAGTACCTTCAACATTTTCTAGATCCCATTTACCCTTAACTCCAAGACGAGTCTCTGAAGAGTCAACATCAGCAAAACCAGCAAATGAAGTTCTTCCTGTACTATCTTGATCTGTGTAAATAGCAGCTTTGTTAATTTTTCCGTAAACAGTTGGCATTTCAATACTTGCTGCCATTGTTGGGATAGCTACAACGCAGACCGCTGCAGCGCTAACGATTTTTTTCATAATTCTCTCCATGAATTTTGTCTTTAATACAAATATTAAAACTAGAGTTCAGTTAATTGGCAAGTTAAATACTTGAAAAATATATAGGTGATTTACCTTGCAAGGCGTGATATAAGTCAGCCTATGGAAAATTCAGAAAATTTAATTTTACTTGGCACTGCAACCCGACCGCATGGAATAAAGGGGGCCTTCGTCTTTAACTTAGAAAATAAAGATAATAGTGTCTTACAAAAAGGTGTTACATTTTTTGCAAAACCACTAAATGGAAGCTCAATTGCTAAGCCTGGAAAAGAATTGACAGTTAAATCGATTTCATTTGGAAATAAAGTATTTGCCTATCTTGAAGGTGTTGATAACAGAAATGTAACAGAAGAAATGTTACCTTTTGAGATCTATGTTGATCGCAGCACATTACCTGAAACAGAAGAGGATGAATTTTATATGGCCGATATTATTGGCCTAGATGTTTTTGACATTGAAAAAGATCAAGTCGTTGGAAAAGTTGTAAAATATTTTGATAACGGTGCACATATTGTTTTAAATACAAAAGTTAATGGAAAGCATGTTGATATTCCATTTGTTGATCAATTTGTTAAACTTGTTAATTTAGAAGAGAATCGTGTGGAATGCTTAATTCCACGTTTAATGTAATGAATAAAATATGGGTAATCACATTATTTCCTCAATTCTTTGATGCTTTCAAAAGTAGCGGAGTAATTGGAAAGTTTTTAGAAAATGAAGTCGAGTTTGAGACTCTTTATCTTGGTGACTTCTCTCCTAAAAGCTTTAAAGGTGTCGATAGTTCTCCTTATGGTGGTGGCCCAGGAATGGTTCTAAGAGCAGATGTTCTTGAAGAGGCCATAAAACATATTTTAAAAACTGAAAAAATCTCTAAAGATGAATTAGAAATTATTTATACTTCTCCTCGAGGTACAGTTTTTAATAATGATAATGCAAAAGATTTAGCGTCTTCATTTCAAGAAAATAGAAAGCAATACGTATTTATATGTGGCCGCTATGAAGGAATTGACGAGCGCTTTATTGAGCAATATGTAACACGAATTTATTCACTTGGTGATTATGTTCTATCAGGTGGAGAACTTGCTGTTATGACTATTACCGATGCAATGCTTAGGTTTTTACCAAAAGCATTAGGTAATGATCAAAGTGCAATTTGTGATTCATTTGAAGATGGACTTATTGAAGGGCCAGTTTATACAAGGCCTTCAAACTTTAATGGTGTGAAAGTACCAAGTGTTTTGACTGAAGGTAATCACAAGCTTATTGATGAATTTAACCAGAATAAGAAATTAGAATTTACAAAAAAGTATAGGCCTGATCTTTATAAGACCTATATGAGAAATAAAGTTTAAGGATATATTAAAGATGAAAGATAATATTTATCTCGGTTTAGTACACCACCCAATTAAAAATAAAAGAGGGGATATTGTTACAACTTCAGTAACAAATCTCGATATACACGATATTGCTAGAAGCTGTCGTACTTTTGGTATGAAGAATTACTTTATTGTGACTCCACTTGAGGCCCAACATAAACTAGTAAAAAGAATACTAGGACACTGGGAGGAAGATGATGCTGGAGTTTATAACCCAGATCGTCAAGATGCGCTGGCAATTGCTCGTCTTGTGAACTCTGTGGAGGAAGGAATCAATAAAATTAAGGAGATAGAAGGTGTTGAGCCTTTAATTTGTGTTACAGGTGCAAATTTCGAGTCAAATAATGGTGTAGAAACTGACCTGATCAATAATGCGCGCCTTGACAAAAGGCCTATCTTCTTGTTATTTGGTACAGGATGGGGTCTCCATGCACAAGTACTCGAACGGGCCCATTTTGCACTTGAACCAATTTTTGGTGGAAGTGCGGATGGATATAATCACCTGTCTGTTCGATCGGCAGTCGCAATCTATTTAGATCGACTGAATAGTGCCTCTGAGTCTTTGAAATAGAATTTACTTAAGAACAACACGGTGTTGGTCCTCTGAGAAGTTCAAGCGTTTTTTAGGAGTTCGTAATGAATTTAGTAGACGTAGTAAATGAAAATTACAAGAACACAAATGTAGAATCTTTCCCAAAGTTTAAAACTGGGGACACAATTGATGTTCACGCAAGAATCACTGAAGGTAACAAATCTCGTATTCAGATTTTCCGTGGTGTATGTATTGCAATGAAAGAAGAAGGTAAACTATCTGGTCACTTCAGAGTTAGAAAAGTTTCTTCTGGAATTGGTGTTGAAAGGGTATTCCCATTTCATTCACCAAATGTAGAAAAGATTGAGATCGTTCAAAAAGGTAAATCTAGAAGATCTAAACTTTACTACCTAAGAGATCGTTCAGGTAAATCTGCACGTATCGCAATTGACTACGATAGAAAGTAATTTAAAAAACTATTTAAGTCATAAAAGGGCCCCTAGAAATAGGGGCCTCTTTATTTGTGAAGCCTATGTTTGAAAAAGAATTCATCAAAGATCATCAATATATAATTGCAACCGATGAGGTTGGAAGAGGTCCTCTTGCTGGGCCCGTTGTAACTTGTGCTGTTGGGGTACGAGTTGATAATCTTGCAGTCTTAGCAAGTATTTTAAAAGAATACGGTGTTACAGATTCAAAGAAACTTTCTTTAAAGAAAATGGAAAGGATTTTAGAAGAGTTAAATCTCTCAACTTTTAAGAAACAAAACTTTCATGATCTATTTGAATATAGCGTCGAAAAGATTACGCCGAAGAAAATAGATGAAGTTAATATTTTTCAAGCATCACTTCTAGGAATGAAAAAGTCCTGTCATAACATTCTAAAACAAGATTCAGTCGTTCTAGTTGATGGAAAATTTCCTTTTAAGTCAACAAAAGTTAAAGATGTTCATGCTGTAATAAAAGGGGATAGTAAGTCAGTTCTTATAGGGCTAGCCTCCATTATTGCAAAAGTTTTCCGCGATCGACTGATGATAAAGGAAGCTCGAAAATTTCCTTATTACGGATTTGAAAAAAATGCTGGTTATCCTACAGCTGCTCATCGTAAAGCTATCGAAGAATATGGTATTACCCCAATACATCGCAAAACATTTAAAGGGGTAAAGGAATTTGTACAGGAATAATGTATCCAAAGGTCTAAATTTAGAATTAAAAAAATCGACAAAGATTCATAAAGAGGCCATCCCATTATTGATTTGTCCTACAATGCTAAGGCGAGTTGGCTGTGGGCAAGTGGATATTTGTGGCATTTATAAAATTCGAGATACTTTCATCCTAAAAATATTTGAAGTAAAATCGAATGGCCAAATTACTGAACAGCAAAGGCGAAGGCTGTTTTCTAGTGCTAACTTTGTTTCAAGTTTCTTTGAGATGTCTTGCACTGTGTCTATTATTTGATTAAGATTTGGTGAACATTTACCTTGCATCAGGCAAGGCCTTCTTTTACAATTTTTATATGATTAAAAAACTATTCTTAATTACTCTATTTATTTCAACTATTTCAACAAGCTTTCAGGCCCGCGCACAAATGGATCCTAAAGTTAAGATCATTGCCATGAATGCTGGGTATGGAACAGTTGGTGGAGCATTATTGGGAACGGCGGCAATGGCCTTTGGTGGTTCATCTCGCTCAATCGCAATTGGTGCTTCTCTTGGACTATATGCTGGTTTAATTTTTGGTGGTTATATTATTGGATCACACGAATATCGCAAGTATCAAAATCAAGGACCTAATAACGAAAATTATTACTATCCAGATACTCAAGGAAGTCCTTATCAGGACTCAAGTTATCAAGGTGGTGGTTATAATTACCAGGGATCAATAGAGATTAAAGACTTTAGTCAAAAAGGCCCAGCTGAAATTGGTTTTAAGCAAAATAAGCCAGGCCAAGATTTTTATGTAAATTTATTAAATTATCAGTTTTGAAAAGTTCTTTTCTTTTGACCATAGAACTTAGACAGTTCTGTTTCATCAGTTTCAAATTCATTGATTAGAATTTCCATTGCATCAAAATTATAAAGTTTAAAAACTTTTATGAACTCTGGAGCAACGTTAGAGAGTCTAACTTGGTCACGTCTTTTATTTAGACTTCTAATTGTATCAACGAATACTCCAATTCCAGATGAGCCAACGAAGTTAAGGGCCGTAAGGTCAAGCGTGATAGTTGAAGTAGGGTGAGAACTAGTAATTGTTGCTAATTCTTGCTTTAGTGGAATGATATTTTCATAGTCCATACCACCTTCTATATGAACTGTAATATTTCCAGTTGAATCTGTGCGTACTCTTGCTTGCATTGTCATTAAAACTCCTTCTTCAGCATAAAACTACATCGAATATTATTGTAACGCATTGTGTCTTTTAGTTTTAGATGGAAGTTATTTCTTATGTAAGTTATAAATGAATGGAATCACATAATTTATTAGAGAATATATCAATTAAAGAAGGATTATTTCAGTGAAGCTTACTCTAGTATCAACGCCAATTGGGAATTTAAACGATGTATCTGAGAGAATGCGTCAGGCATTTGAGAGTTGTGATATCGTTTTGGCCGAGGATACACGTGTATTTCGTTCTCTATTAAATAAGATTGAAATAGACAGACCAGGTTTAAGAGTTCTCTCTTTCAATGATCATTCCCAAGACAAGCTAGACTTCTATATAGAGCAAATTAGTAACTCTCAATTTCCTATTCTTGTCTCAGATGCTGGTAGCCCTATCGTTTCAGACCCAGGTCATATACTGGTTAAAGAAATATTAGCAAGGGGAGGAGAGGTTACTTCAGTACCTGGCCCTAGTGCTGTAACAGTTGCTCTTGAACTTAGTGGATTTGCTCCTAATCCTTATACTTTTTTTGGATTCCTTCCACGTAAAAAAGGTGAAATATCAAATAAGTTGAAAGTCGCATTTGAGCAGGGGAATACGTCACTCTTTTTTGAATCTCCTCATCGTATTCATTCAACTTTAAAGCAAATATCGCAAGAATTTCCTGAAGCTAATATTTGCATCTGCCGTGAATTAACTAAGAAGTTTGAGGAAGCAATTCATTTTAAGGCACAAGATTTTCGTGATGAGCTCGTTACTGCAAAGGGAGAGTTTGTTATTGTTATTGATTGGCCAAAATCTAACTCTTCTAATCTCGCCACAAGTGGGGAAGTTGCTAAATTTGCGCAAGCATATTTAGATAAGCAAACGCCAAAGAATCTCGCCAAACTAATAGGAAATGCTCTTGGGAGAAAGACTCAAGACGTTTATCAAGAGTTAACAGGTAAATAGTTTCCATTTTTCAATGTCTTAGTACTAGTAAAAAATTCTAAACCAAGTTAAAATTAAATAAATTGGAGTTAGAATGAATGTGAAAATTATCGGTGGACATGGTGGCGTTTCTCCTGAATGCCGAGCAACATCTTATTTAGTTGATGGAAATTTACTTATTGATGCAGGTTCTGTAGCGACAGGAGTTAGTGTTAGTGATCAGGCAAAGATTGATAATATTCTCATTTCACATTCTCATTTAGATCATATTTCCGATTTGGCATTTCTTGCAGATAATTGTTTTGGCATGAATGATAAGCCTTTTGATATTTGGACATGTAAAGAAGTTGAAGACAATATCATGAACCATCTTTTTAACGATGCAATTTGGCCTGATTTCACAAAGCTTCCTAGCAAAGAAAGCCCAACGATGAAGTTTCATAATATAGAGTCTGGTGACAGTAGAGAAATTGGTGAATATAAAGTACACGCAATCGAAGTTAATCACTTCGCAGGCTCATTAGGTTTTATTATTGAAAAAAATGGCAAGGCCATTGTCTTCACTCAAGACACTGGCCCAACTGATAAGATTTGGGCAGCAGCAAAGAAGCTTAATAATGTAGTGGCCATATTTTGTGAAGTTAGTTTCCCGAACCGTTTTGAAAAGTTGGCCCTTGATAGTCGTCATCATACAGCACAAACGCTTAAGAAAGAATTATCTAAAATGCCTGGAGATGTTCCTATTTATTTAGGTCATTTAAAACCTAATTATCTAGATGAGCTTTCAAAAGAGATAGAAGAGGTGAATGAATCGGGACGTATTCATATACTATCTTCAGATAATAAGGAATTTTCTTTTTAAAGAGATAATTTTCTAGTCAAAATATTTTCATTCATGAGATATCTTTACTGTGAAGAGTCCAATCGATAAAAGACATTTATCATCTAAGCAAGAAGAGGTTTTTCTTACTCGGCTTATTAACTTATGTGGTAAAGAGAACTTTCGCCCAAAACTTGATCATATACGATCTTATCTTACCCTAGATCGAAAAGCTATCGAAGAGAAATCCAAGGTTATAATTATTGGTGGAACTAACGGTAAAGGTGAAACATCGCATTGTTTAAACGCTCTACTTAATAGTGAAGGACTTAAAAGTTGTCTTTGGACATCTCCTCATGTCAACTCAATAACAGAAAGATTCCGCTATTGTAGCTCTAATATTTCTATTGAAGAATTAATTGAACTTCTTGATAAGTATGAAGAGGATATAATTCGTCTTCAGTTATCTTTTTATGAGGCTTTATTTGTCTTATTTATAAAATATGCAGTAAGTCTGGATATTGACTATCTAATTCTTGAAGTTGGTCTTGGTGGCCGTTTTGATGCTACGAATATTTTTACAAAACCAGTTGCGGCCATTACATCAATTGGGCTAGACCACACACAAATACTGGGATCAACCCTTAAGGAAATTTTATTTGAAAAGTATGGAATAACTAGGATAAGTGGACGATTATTCGAAAATATCGAACAAAAGTTTCTAAAAGATATTCTATGCAATTGGTGTGATCGAGACTCTATTAATTGCACATCTGTTAGCAATGAGTCAGAAACTGATTTTCAAGTACGAAACCGCCAGATGGCCATGGCCTTATTTTCACATATTACTGGAATCACTAATATCAATGACGATTTCAAGTGGCCTATAACTCCAGGAAGAGGTGATCATATTGATTTTGGAGAGTTTGAATTTACTTTCTTTGGTGCCCATAATTTACTAGGTCATCAAAAGTTACTGCAAAGTTTAAACGATACAAATAAAGTTCAATATGATGTTCTAATAAGCTTTTCAAGTGGGAGACAAGATCAAATTAAGAGTATTCAAAAGCTCTATAAAACATATCCATGTATTGTAAAGTCAGTTAATATTTTAGAATTTCAACACGAGCGCGCTCTAAGCTCTGCCCAGATAAAAAAGGAGCTTCAGAGTGAAACAAAAGTATATGAAATGCACAATTTTCTCGATACAATATTAGGTATTAATGAGGAAATTGAATCTAATAAATATAGTGCTTCTAGCACAGCAGATATGCCACAAAATATCCAACTTCAAACACGCAACATTCTTGTGGTTGGTTCCTACTACTTTATTGCTGATATGCAAAAGTATTTTAATATTAGGAAGTAGTCATGCTCATGCAGCAACTCCAAAAGTTTTAGCATTTGGAGAAAATGATGAAGTTCAAATTTTATCAGATAAGGCCTACCGAAAAAGTAGTGACAACTCTTATGAAGCCCACGGAAATGTTATTATTAAACTTGGTACAGATACGGTTTATGGAGAGAAGGCGAGTATCTCTCTTGGCACTGGCCTAGGAAAGATCTGGGGAAATGTTCGTTATACAGGTGCTAAATTTAATCTATATGGTACAGAGATTTCTTATTCGTTAAAAAAAGCTGAATTTAAAGTCAAGAATGCAAAGCTTGTTGATGAGAGTTTTGTTCTTCGTGGGAAAGAAATAGTTCGAAAAAATAGTGGTGTCTTCACTGCCAAGGAAGCTGAATTTACAACTTGTAAAGATTGCCCTGAATCTTGGAGTATTCAAGGTCAAGAAGTAACAGTTGTCCCTGATGATTATATTTCAATGAAGCACACATTCATTAAGATCAATGGTGTAATCATTGTTTATATTCCTTATATCGCATTACCAATTAGAAAGGTTAGAGAGTCTGGTCTTTTATTTCCTACAATTGGTTTAGATTTTGATGAAGGATTCTTCTTTAGACAACCTATCTTTTGGGCCATTAATGAGAATAGTGATATGACTTTTTCTCCTACTGTCTATGGGCGAAGAGGAAATGGTCTTGAACTCGAGTATCGTAATAACTTAGGGAAGTTTTCTAACTTTGAATTTGAATCAAGAACCGTAAATGACAAAATATGGCAGCCTGGAAAACTAGATATTGAAGCAAGTGGTGAAGACGAAATTCGTGGTGCATATGAATTAAATTATTTCTACCATCCTAATAATAATATTTTTTTCTTAGCAAACTCCACTTACTTATCGGACTTAGATATTCAAAGTGATTATGAAGAATATTTTGATAAAGATATCTATATGGGTAATGAAAAGGGTACGACTGTTTCTACAGACTATATGGGAGACTCTGTACTCATTAATCTTTATTCAAGCTTTATGAGTAACTCTATTTTTAGTGACCCTGAAGAATTTGACTCAAGCTATGTACAAAATACTTTATCTCTTGGGATAGGTCATAAGCCTTTTAATATCTTAAACTCTAAAGGTCTTCTTTCGAAGATCAATTTCTATCAAAATTTAAAATTTGATTATTTTAAACAAGATGTGGTTCAAGAAAATAACTACTACCGTAATATTCAACGATTCGACTATAACCCAACCTTAGAATTTGTATTTAAACCAATTTTTAATCTAAATCTAAAATTTGAAGCTGGACTAGATGCTCAATACTACATCTTGCCAACAGAAAAAAGTGACAAACAAAATGGATATAAATACGGAAATTACGTAAATACATCGATATGGTTTGATATTGAAAAAGTTTATGGAAGGGCCTTCATTCAGGAAGAAGTTATTCAACCTGTTTTTGTAGAAGATGATGAAAGAAACTTAATCGCAAAAATCCCGAGTACAGAAAAGGAAGAGCTTAATGTAAGGAAATTATACCGTTCTTCTTATAAGCACAGTATAAAGCTTGGTCTGAATCACTTCTATTATAATTCTCAAAAATATCGTGGTAATGCCGCCTTAGGTAACCAGTTTGCATTATTACAAGATGATGGACGTTTTGATGAAAGAGATATTATTCGTGGACGAAACAATACTCTTGAAGATGTTTCAACAAGAACGGATTTACCTGAATCAAATACAATTGAATTTGTGTTTAATAATAACTTTCTTAAGAAAACACCTAAAGCAAATTATGAGATGTTTAAAAACTTTAATTATCAACTTGATAATTATGATTATAAGAAAGTTGCCTGGTTTAATATTTCTCAAGGTTTAATTCTAGAAGATGAAACAAATAAAGAACTTACAACAAGTGAGAGGCTAACTCGTCTTGCAATCATGGGTGGATTAAATTTTGATAAATTTCAATTTAACTTATCAGAATATTACTTCCATACAGAAAGTAAGCATATAACGCAATTATCACTATCTCAGAGTATGGATCGTTTCGAGTATAAAATTGGCTTAAATTATGACTCTTTTGCTTCCGAGCGACGTTACTTTACGGCCGATATTGACTTTGAACTAAATGATACATTTTCTTTTAGAACAGGGTATTATTACGACATCGACTTAGAAAGAATGTATGAGTCATATATTGGTTCTCGATACAACCCACTTAATAACTGTTGGGTTTTTGATGTTGAATATCGTCAAAAAGATGAATATGTAAATAATAAACTAAAGCTTGATCGATCGATCGCACTAAAAATTCTAATTAATTATAATGCGAAGAACTTTGATTCAGTATTTGGGGTCACACTGTGAGAATTATCTTCGTTGATTTTGAAGATAGTTTTACAAATAATATTATATCCTACCTTTCTCATTGGAAATCTTGTGAGATAGAAGTCATTAATTTTAGAGATCTCAAAAGACATGACCTTGTTAATCAAAATATTATTTTAGGTCCAGGACCTGGACACCCAAGTGAGTATATTGATTTCTTTAATCAAAATAATTTAGAGTTAAAAGCTAATCTTAAAAAGGCGAGACGAATTGTAGGAATCTGCCTTGGACATCAACTTGTTTTAAGTTCTCTTTATCAATGCACAATCAATAGAAGTAAGTATCCAATTCATGGCAGAACTGTGAAACCTAAAGACTTAGACTTATTGTCTGGTATTGTAGAGGTGACAAATGATATCAATTTACAGCGCTATAATTCTTTATATGTCGAAGTAAATAGTGAAAACTCATTACTTAAGCAAACTAAATTGATATTTGATAATAATAATGAATTATTAATGGCCTACGAGGATGAACGTATATTTACGATGCAATTTCATCCTGAATCAGTAGGAACTTCTTGCTCAGAAAGCATCTTTCAAGCAATAGAGCTCTTTTTCGTGTAGAATTGATTTGATGAATATTGTTCTCGATGGAATCTATGACAAAAGAAGCTTACAAGTTGCCAAAACATTGGCAAAGGGTTGCTATGGTTTCGACTTTAGGCCTCGAAGCTTCAATTTCATTCAAGGATATATCCTAGAAGAGCTTTTAAATGCACATGATTTAAAACAAGACGATATTGTTGAGTTGCACTTTGAAAATGATTCTGAATTCATCATTAAATCTATAGTTGATACAGTTGAAAAGTATCATCCAAAAGTTCGCTTAAACTTCGGTTTAAGTAGTAACCATGATAAGAAAATATTAGAAGCCTTTAATCGCGCATTTTCTATTACATTTGATGAGAAAGATAATTTAGTCTATGAGAAGATTTCGTCTCCTTTATGTCAAAGTGTCGTTCTCAATTATGAGTTCTTACATTCGATGGCCGATAAAGGACTATTGAATTCATTTATTGTTAATTTCTATTCTAAGGTTATGAGAGTAAAGAATGAAAAATTTCAACTTGGGATTAAGTTAAATTGGAATTCAAATATCTCAATGAGTGTTATCGAGTCCCTTGATCCAGACTATTTAAAGTTTGAAATCAATTCACAAGTTGAACGCTGTTACCGTAATATTGATGCTCCTAAGTTGTCAGAATATATAGAGTATGCAAGAAAGACACTTGCTATTTAGCAAAATTTAATTAATAAGAAGTTATGAATATTTTACTTTCAAATGACGATGGATACGCTGCTGAAGGAATTCAGTGCCTTTATGAAACTCTAAAAGACATTGCTAATGTTGTTATCGTGGCACCAAGCCATGAGAGATCAGCAACGTCTCAGGCCCTAACGTTACACGACCCAATCAGGGTTGATAAAATCAATGATTATACATTTAGTTGTTCAGGTTATCCGGCCGATAGTGTTTTATTGGGGATAAATTCCGTATTAGATTATAGGCCAGATCTCGTTATTTCTGGAATTAACCATGGTGCAAACCTTGGTCAAGACATTTACTACTCTGGTACAGTAGGAGCTGCGAGACAGGCCGTATTTCAAGGCATAAGTGCTATTGCTGTCTCGACTGTCATGAGCTCGCAGGATGAAAGTAAGCACTTTCAAACAGCGGCCAATATCATTAAAGATCTTATTACCAATAAGAAAGAGCAATTACTTTCAATGCCTGATTGCTCGTTATTAAATATCAATGTTCCAAATTTATGTCATACGCAAGTAGGTGATATTAAATGGACTAGACCTCAAATGCGCCGATATACAGAAGAAGTTGTCGAAAGGCTTGATCAAAAAGGTCGACAATATTACTGGATTGGAGGAGCTCCTACAGAGGTCGATCCTCACCACACTTCAGACATTCATGCAGTTATGAACGGAAATATTTCCTTTTCCTTCCTAAACCTTTTGAATTTTTCGTCCGATGTATTCAATGAATGGGCGGCAAAAATTACCGACTAATTTAGTTAAGTAGACTAAAATAGACGACTTGTCCTCATTCAAACTTAACGAATGAGGACAGATGAGAAAGCTTTCTTTTTACTTATTATTTATTCTTACAGTGCTAAGTTGTTCGACCTTAAAGAATGGCCGCTATATAAAATTAACTTCTAATTATAGTGCAAAGAAATTAGCAAATATTTTCAATATTCCCCAATGGCAAATTGAAGAGTTTAACAAGAATGCATCTTTTAAAAAGGGCGAGACTATTTTCTTACCTTATAAACGAGGTATCATGATTAATCGAATTGAAGGGCGTAGTATTTCTTCAATTGATTATTCTAGACTTAAATCATCTTCACGATTCTTATGGCCGGTTCCATCTTCTAAGAAAGTGTCCTCAGGCTTTGGTCACAGATGGGGGAGACCTCATGAAGGAATTGATATTGCTGCAAGAAAAGGAACATATATTGTTTCAGCTGACTCTGGTGTTGTTGTTTATAGTGGCAGAAAGTCTGGATATGGAAATATCGTAGTGGTTTCACACGCAGGAGGACTTTTTACGATCTATGCTCATAATCATAAGAACTATGCTAGAAAAGGCCAAAAGGTTTCTCGAGGGCAAGTTATTGCTGCTGTGGGAAATACAGGTAAATCAACAGGTGATCACTTACATTTTGAAGTTCGTTATGACTCCAAGGCCTTTGATCCACTAAGCTTTTTTCACAGACACTAGATCTAGTAGCTTAAAGTACATAATGGCCGTATTAACAGCATCTTCTAAGGCCGTGTGCGCGACGTCGCCCATTTTTAAGTACTTCATTAACTTTGAACCTGATTCACACTCTGCTGGAATGAAACCCATGTCGATAAGCCCATATGCAATACAAGAAAGGTCTAATTGACGGTGCTCAAAGTATTTTCTCATAAACTCCCATCCTAGATCTCTATTAAGAAAAGGAAGATCAATGGCACTCATAGACTTTCCAAATAAAGTTATTTTCTTATCTCCAAAGTATTCTTTCACTTCTTCGGATTCAAGGTATTTTGACAGTTCTTCTTTAAAAGACTCAATCGTAATACCATCACTATGTGCCTTTTCAATTAATTCTTTATTATGATCAATAACCCATTTGTTTAAATTTGGTTTGAGCTCTTCAAAACTAGGGCATTTTATATAGAAGTGCTTTTCTAATTCGTGATTAATTTTCTTTGTTTTGGCACAGAAGGGAACCATTGCAAATTCGATGATTAAGTCTTTTTCCTCAAGACCAGTGGCCTCAATATCAAATGAAAGATAGCGCATGGATTTATCCCTTTGTTATAAGTATGTAATTGTTATTATTGAATTATACTTCGTAATAATATCTTTTACCAGTACATTGCAAGCGAGAAGTCCTTCGTTAATGGTACATAATTGACAGACTTTCTCGCCGTCACAACTAGAGGCGATTGGAAAGTTATGCGATCTTAAAAACTCTAGTATAGTTAAGTCCAATGAAGCCTTATCGTTAACTTCAATAACCCATTTCTTATTGGATGCTTGTCCATATAAAGTTATCAATTGCATTTTAATTGCTTGTTTCTTGGGTCATTGAAAGTACTAAGGAACTCACCTTGCTCTAAAATTGTGAGTCTCCCAAGGCTTGGTATGTAGTATTGGGCCTCTTTATTATTTTTAACACGATTTATACCATAGATTTCAGAGACTTTTCTTTTTGGATTAGTCAGCATTAATGATCTTTTTGTATCCATAAAGTCTTTTGCATTTGTGACTTGTGAGTGTGAGTTTATTAGTCGATTTAGAACCTGGGCATTATAAGTTATGCCATTCATAAACAAGAAAATAGAATGGTTACGTTGGTCCTTTGTCATACATGCAGCAGTGTAGCTGTCATTGTTAGATTTTTGAAAAAGAAATTCGTTAATTGAATTGTCTACTTTAGGAACAGATGAAGTAACACCAATAATATAATTATTCTTGTCTTTATAGTGTGAGAATATATTATGATAAGCTTTTTCTGGTTTCTTTAAGATCATAATATCAGCATTAAACACTTTAGAATCAAATGAGCAGCTATAATTATCTCTTGTAAAGAGGTGAGCAGAGGTCAAGTTTGTTTTATTCTTTGTTGGAGAAGCTTTTCGTTTTAAAAGATTATAGTCTTTTAAGTAGTCAAGACGACGAAAGAGTTCGTTCTCTCTTATTCCCTGTGCTCCTCTAAAATACATTTTTTTCAATGGTTTTGATTTAAATAATTGGGCCTGGTTATTTTTAATGAATTCTTCTAATGATCTTGAAGCATAGACGTATTCACTTATATTTTTTTCTACTAAATTCAGTCGTGATTTTAAAGAGATTGGCTTTTTTAATTGTTGTGCCAACTCATTTAGTGCAGCTATAAATGAGAACTCGTAAGTCTCATCTGGAATACTGTTGATAAAAATTTCTTTACCATTAATCTTTGCAAAGAATAGAGTATGTGAATTTAAATTTGTAGAGTGTGGCGAAAGATAGAGTTGGGCCAAACTAAAATTTAGTATCTGATTTCGATATTGTGAAGAGTTACTCTTAGCACTAATCAATTTCTGGGCCTCTGAGATATTTCGAGGGTTTTCCAAAAGATAATTTGATTTTGACTCTATTATTGGACAGACCGTATTTAAACTTTGTGTATCGTTTAACTTCTTTTCAACCTCTGAACAGCCTATTAAAAAAAAGAAGCTTACTAGTGAGAGAATTAAAGTGAATTTTTTTCTATGCTTTGTAATTCTCATTTTTATGAAACTCTTCATGTTCTTCGTAGTAAATTTCTAAATCATCATTTTCATTCTTTTTTATATTAGTGCTAATTGTTTCTTTTAAATCAGAAATAATCTTTGTTAGATTCTCTTCTTTTCCAAATAGCTCAATGATAATCCATAATCCTCTTTCATTTACTGCCGTATGTTTGATATTAAATGGAATATTTTTCCTGTTTAGCGTCTTCGTAACTAGGTCAAAGGCCTGTTCTTGATATGGTGTCGAGCGCTGTGGTGGAGTTGGTATAAAATAAGTAAAAGTTTGCTTATGTTTATTCCTGTTGAAAATACTCATCTATTCCTCTTAAGTTTGTGTGATCACGTCTAATTATAAACTTCCTTTATGGTAAATGGAAATGTTTACCCATTTATTTTTTTTCTGATTTTTTCATTATTGTGCGTTATAATTTAATTGTCGACAGGATGTCGTAGCAAGAGATAGGCATGAAGCCGAAAAATTGGAGGGCCAGTTGCAGGGCCCTCTTTTTTTATCTAATTTATTCAATAAAAATATCTGAAGAAAAATCCTTATTAAGACTTTCAATTGTTACATTAGAAGCTAGTTCTAAAGCTTTAAACTTTTTCTTTTCAATTTTAAAGCTACCGTAGTCTGTTACTACATAGTGAACGACATTCTTTCCTGTTAACGGAAGTTCGCATAATGGAAGAAGTTTTGGCTTTCCTGACTTACTATAATGTTTCATCATAACGATTAGATTCTTAGCGCCATTTACAAGATCCATTGCGCCACCCATACCAGTGATTTTCTTTCCTGGTATTTTCCAATTTGCAAGTGAACCTTCAATATCAACTTCCATACCACCCAAGACACAGAAGTCTATGTGTCCACCACGTATCATTCCAAAACTCATTGAACTGTCAAAAAAACTTGCTCCTTTTTCAACAGTAATAGTTTCTTTTCCAGCATTAATAAGAGTGGCCGAAACATTGTCTTTTAATGGAGAGTCTCCAACTCCAAGAACGCCATTTTCACTATGAATAATAAATGGGTGATCCTTAGGTAGTTGATCTGGGATAATCGTTGGGAGACCAATTCCTAAATTGATTGTTGAATTCTTATCAAAGAGCTTAATAACTTGTTTTGCCATTTCTTCTTTTGTCCACATGATTTACTCCTTAACCTTTAAGAACTCTATTGCATTCTCATAATTACTTCCAAGATATACACGTTGAACGAAGACTCCTGGAATATGGACATCCTCAGGCCTTATATCTCCAAGAGCAACAATCTCTTCAACTTCTACAATCGTCGTCTTTGCTGCCATTGCCATTAGGGGAGAGAAGTTTCTAGCAGTTTCCTTGAACCAGAGGTTTCCATATGGATCGGCCTTTTGGGCTTTGATTATTGCAAAGTCTGCATGTAGAGCATGCTCTAAAATACATGGCCGATCAAATTCTTTAATATCTTTTCCTTCTGCGACTTCTGTACCATATCCTGTTGGTGTATAAAAAGCTCGAATACCCATGCCTGCGGCACGGATTCTTTCGCTTAACGTACCTTGTGGGATCAGTTCAATTTCAATTTTTCCAGATAACATGGCCTCTTCAAGGTCAGGATTCCCTCCTACGTAACTACAATATCCTTTAGAGATCATATTCTTTTTTAAAAGTTTTACTAGGCCTCTTCCTGAGTTTCCAATATTATTTGAAACAACTTTTAGGTCTTTGAGGTTTGTTGTGGATAAGTAGTTAATTGAGTTTTCTGGAATACCACATAGGCCAAATCCACCACTCATAATAGTACTTCCATCTGTGATATCACTTAAGGCCTCTTTGGCATTGTCATATAATTTACTATACATAAGCTTCCTTATTTATTTTGTATTATATTTAAAAGTTTCTCTAAACAATCTTCTAGAAGGTCATTAGGGTAGTTAAGGTAGGGACATAAAATAATCATATTCCTAGTCATATTGATATATAAACCATTATTTAAGCAATTCTCCCAAAATATTCTCATGTCTTCATTTGTATTGAGTTCAATTGCCATTAGCATTCCAATACTTCTAATTTCTGAGACCGAATCTAGTTTTAGAAGTTTATCTTTGAAGTGACTTAAAAGATTAATATTTTCTTTTAAAGTATTTTGGAAGTTAGCATCTTTTGTAAGATTTAAAACTTCATCTAAAAGGCGAAGGCCAATTGGATGGGAGGCATTTGTTAGTCCACAAGATAGAACCTCACTGTCAAAGAAAGATGCAATATCTTCAGAAACAAATGTTGCCCCAAATGGAAAATATCCACCTGAAATAGATTTTGCAAATGTAATAAAGTCTGGCTTAATTGGATAATTTTGAAAACCAAAGTCTTTTCCTGTTCTACCGAAGCCACAAATTACTTCATCTAGAATTATTTTTATATCATTGGTGCGACATACTTTTTCTAGTTTAATATAATAAGACTCTGGAGGAATATAGACACCATTTCCGCCGGTGATAGTCTCAAGGCAGATTGCTGCAATATTATCTGCGCCAATATCTTTAATTATCTTTTTCGTTTTTTCTAGGTCAGGATCATTATAAAAATTAGGGATAAAGGCCTGTCCTGGAGCGGACGTTCCTAATGCATCTCTACGCCAATCACCAGAAAGGGCAAGTGAGCCAGAAGTTGCTCCGTGATATGAATTCTCACAAGAAAGAATAATTTCTCTTTTAGTAAATTGCCTTACCATCTTTAGAGCATTCTCATTGGACTCTGCCCCTGAAAGGGTGTAGAAAATACGTCCATCAAAACCAATTCTATCAACTAGCTTCTGTGACACTTCAGTTTTTAAAGTGAATTCCGTTTTCGGTATGGCCATTGGGATTTCATTAAGCTGATGGATTAAGGCATCGATTAATTGTTTATTTTTAAGACCAAATGATTGATGGTAACTTCCTGATGAAAGATCAAATATTTTATCATCACTTGGAGTTATATAACCCCATTCGAAAGTTTCTTTTAGCTCAATTACTTTGGGGTTATTTTGATTTGACCAAGTATGAAAATATTTTCGATGCCCCATTTTAATCTCACTTTTTTTCTTGTGACCTATTTCGTATCCACAAGTGGTAGAGGTATTTCTACGTAGCGATAATTGTCATCGTATTCTCGACAGCCTCGCCATATTTTTAGCATTTGTGTTTTATAATTATAGAGTGCTCCACCACAAGTTTGTGAAGGATCGTTGGCACCTTCTGGGCTAAAGTGTGAACAAATTGAAATAGGGTGGCCATCATGAGATGTTAAAAAGTCAAACATGGCCTTCTCTGTTGTAATTTGTTTTGCGTATTTCTTTGCAAGTTCATATCGCTTATGTGTTGTTTTACTTATATTTTTCTTGTCTTCAACACTTATGATTCTCTCATTAAGGCAATGATTTGTATGAAAGATTATTTCTTTAGATTGTGGAGGCACAATCTCTTTAACAGTAGGAGTAATTTCATAATTGTAGGCATTACTGCCATCACTTATTAAATAATTATGACCTGAAGTAACTTTTGCGTTCATTAGGGTATCGATTACTTCATTTTGAGTCTTTAATGTCGACAACTTTCTTATCAATGCAGGCCAGATAATACCATTTTCACCATCCACCACATTTATATTATTGACACCAACAAATTGAGCGTAGCTATTCATTGCCATAAGCCCGAGGCAACCACATACTGTGTAGATTATTTCTTTTGTTTGCGTTGATTCATTGTGAACCTCAATTATCATCAAGTAGTTCTTTGCGCTTTGGTGCATATCCCAAGTTTGGCCTGCGAGGCTTATATCATCTCCGATATAAGAGATTGCTGTGCATCCTTCATCTGGTAATTGGATATCACGAAAGTCTGTATAGTTATTTAAGATGATAATGTCTGTTAATGAGCATTCACACCCTTCTGCTATTCCTTCAAGCTCAAGGGCCAAATCATTTGAGAAATCTTTCGTAAAACGAAATTGTTCCTTTGCAAATTCATCAAGTTTATTTTCTAGGTGAGGAGACCTCTTTAAAAGTAAGTTTGTTCTAATTTTAACAAGTTCTTTGATTGCCTCTTTGTAAGCCTTCCCATGCTGTAGTCCATTTTCGTATGGGTCAGAACTCTCATACTTAAAAATTGGTAGATTTAAGTCTGTTAACATGTGAAGAACCATTTTCCTGAGTTGCCAAAATCGCTTGGTGCCTTAAGGCCAAATTCATAAGAGATGTCCTCAAAACATTTGAATTCTTTCTTAGGTGTGTTTGATGTTAAGTATTGATAGGCTTGGGCCAAGGCATATGCATCTCCATCCCAAGTAGAAATCATCATTAATGGCTTTGATTCATAGACTTCATCTTTTAACATGCAAAGTCCTATCTGACCTCCAAAGTGGATATAGCTCGCATCTGGAGTAATCCCGTTTTCAGCACTAAGCATTTTTTTGTTCTTATGAAAATAAACACTCTCGTTAAATACAACTTTTGTTGCATTTTTGTGAGAATATTCAATTATTTCAATAAGCTCTTGTGTCGAAAACTCTTCTAGACGATCACCAATGAAAAGAGCGAGGTATTCTCCCTTATCAAGTTCTTCTTTTAGATCCGCTAAGCTTTGCGCCTTAGCATTTGGATAGAAGTCTATTTTTCCTGATAGTGTCGCTGACATAAAGCTTTGTTTACCAAAATAGTCATTATCAAGAGAAAGTACTTTTGTTCTCTTTTTTCCGTTCTTTATTAGAATTGATTTATATATCTTATCCACACACTCGCTATGTCCACTAGCACTAAAGAAATGTTGGAGCTCTTTTGGTGCAATCGCTTTAAAGTGTTTCATATTACTCATGAAGCTTTCATCAATAAAATTAGATAGGCATACTTTGTTAACTAATGTTCCCATATCATTAAATGAGGGAGTGTTTAATATAGGTGAAGATGATAGTTTTACATTTTCGTTATTCCACTTAAGGTTTTGACGGTAAATGATGACATCTCTAAAATCTACATCATCTAGATAGTTTTCTTCAAGAATGGTCTCAATAATTGCACCAAGTGAGCAATTTATTGAAAGCATGGCGCCTGCGTGAATATCTCTATTTCTTCCATAAATATATTCAAAGCCTGAAGATGCTGCAATTGTTGAAAGGGCATACTTTAGATATTTTCCCATGCCGTTTGTTTGGCGCTTTTTTACAATCGTTGTATCTAGCATATAAAGTGCTTTTGGATTATTGAAGTGTTTTAATAGTCTTAGTCCACTTTCGTGTGGAAAGTGTGAGATTTTTCCTGCAAAAGAAATACCTATTAATTCTTCATCTTCAGAGAGAAGCCCTATGGCCAGAGAGTCATCGCATTTCGCTATTTTCTCAAACTTCTCTATCTCTGTTTGTCTTGTTGGTTCATAGATAGCTTTTTGTATCTCTTCAATTTGGCCTTTATACTTTTTGAAGTTATCCTTATCAATATCAATCAGGGTAGCGTTGAAAGTGTCCTTGAAGAATTCATTTGAGAAACTTTTTGCTTCTTTTGTATCAAGTTTACCTTGTAGAGATTTAATAAGTTGTTCATGCCACTTATATTCATTTTGGATATTAACTTCTTTCTTCGTTTTGAATTCGATCTGATTATGTTCACCCTTATAAACACGTTTAGCAATCTCATCAATAGCATTAAATAAGTAGTCAATATCAGTAAATGTCCATGCAGTATTTAATCTAAATCTTAGCGTGTTTTCACCTGCTTGATAGTAGAGAAGACCTAGGTCAAATCTGTTTTTAATAAATGCAGGAATATCGTCTTTGTTTGATAAGTCAAAAGCAAATGCAAGTCCAAAGCAACGTGGAGCAGATAATTGTTCCCATTCACTTACTAGTTTAGATAGCTTTTCCTTTGTATAATCCTGGATCTCTTTAATCTTAAGTCGATTTTGGTCAAGAGCTATCGCCTGATAGTAGCCACGAATTACTGAAGATGTTTGGAATTCATTATTAAGCCATAATGGATTTTCTGTTAAGACAATTCCACTTTGTGCCTTTTTAGCACAAGTGATGAATTCTGGATTGAGTTGTTTACCTTGGGAGTCTTTAAGGTTAAATGTACGATGCCAGAAGAAGTCCAGTCCTAGGTGAAAACCTGTCTGTACTTCATCGTAGATGACTGCTACTTTATATGACTTTGCAAGTAAGTTAAGTGCATTGTGGAAACGATTTGTCGAGTAGCGGTCTCCACCTTCACATTGCATTGGTTCTACTAGAATTGCAAAATGTTCACCGCTTTGGAATGCTTGTTTTAACTCTTCTAGTGAGTCAATTTCACTTTTTAGTAAGTCATCAGCATTTGATTTAAATTTATCTAATTTTGTATCAAAGTCTTTTGCGTATGGGTTTTCCCAAAGCTTTAACCATTCATTATCTAGTTCAAGGATAAAGTTGTCGCTCTTTGTTTCCGGGTATTTAATAAAAGTCGTTTCATGTCCTGGTATTTGATATGGTTCTCTTTTGGAAGGGTTCCATGTTGAAAAAAGAGTTGAGAGAAAACGCCCATGGAAACTACCTTCAAAGGCCATAATCTTCTTTGCATCTTTGTTGTATCTACTTTTATAGGCCATTATAAGCGCTGTTTCATTGGCCTCAGCTCCTGAATTAACATAAACGGCCTTTAACTTCTTATTTGATGCCTTACTTTGAAGTAGCTTTTCAAAAGAATGCGCAATCTCTAAAAATGTTGAATCTTGATAATTTCCTGTCCAGGCACTCTGGTGCATTAATGTTCCAAAGAGTGGAGTTGCATTAAAGCCTAGTCCTAAGGTTGCAATTTGTGATGCAGCATCTAATAAGTATTCAGGATGACCTTCTTTATCCGTTTCCATTGCAAAGTAGGGCCCTTGAGAAAAATTATGTGCAGGAATATATTCCTTCTTTTCTGCTGGGGTGAAATTATCTTGATACATAGATGATAATTTCTTCTTTGCGTGTTCATGACTTTTACTACTTATTAGTTTTACTTCCATATATTAACCTTGATTTAATTATCTCGTTTCTTTAAGTATTTTCTCTTTTAAAAAATCACTAAATTTCAGTCCAGTATTTTCTAGCATCTTCGGAAACATCGAAATACTTGTCATACCAGGAAATGTATTAATCTCATTTAAGTATATTTCTCCATCACTTAAGAAGAAATCAATTCTTGATAAATGTCTAAGCTTAAGACACTTAAATGCTGTTTTAGCGATATTTTGCATCTTAGCAATTTGTTCACTTGTTAGGTCTTGAGCTTCAACTAATGTTTTAGCGTGAGAATCATCACTATATTTTTGTTGATAATCATAGAACTTATCATCATCATTTATAATTTCACCTGGCCTTGATGCATGGAGGTTTCCATCTTGTTCAAATACAGCAATTTCAAGCTCTCTGCCTTTGAGTGTTTTTTCTATGAGCACATCGTCACTATATTTTAACGCTTCATTAAGTTTTGTTTCAATCTCACTAGACGTTGTAACGTGATAGCAACCAACAGATGACCCTTGGCTAGCAGCCTTTATAAAGACATCATTATTTGATTCTTTAAAGAACTCTTTGATTTCTGATAACTCAAAAGGTAGACCTCTGTGTATTGCTTTCCATGGAGCATTGTTTATCCCCAGTAGATCAAACCACAACTTTGTTGTGACTTTATTAAAACAAATACTACTGCCTTCATGACGAGGTCCTAAATAAGGAAGCTTATGCATCTCTAGATAGCATTGAATTTCACCTGTTTCGCCAGGAGGGCCGTGTATGACTGGAATAACGTAATTGATATAAGGGCGCTCAGTTGCTGTTTCTAAAATTTGTCCGTTTAAGCTAACTTTATTTCCGTTAAGGGTTAGATTAGCATCCTTGTCCATTTCAACAACGATTGGATTGAGTTCTTTTATGAGACTCACTTGGTCTTTAATATATTGAGCTGACCTCAATGAAACTTCATGTTCTGAGGAGCCACCTCCGCAGATGATTAAGACGTTCTTCCTTTCCATGGAACCTTCTCTTTAATAAATATAAAAGACCCCTAAGGCTTATGCCTTAGGGTATTTTTCGCTATCAAGCATTTTTAATTTTTCTAGCATCTCTTCATGAGACCAGTTAAATGACTTCTTTGAACCATGCTTACGAACTGAAACAGCTTTGTTTTCAATTTCACGATCACCAAGAACAAACATAAATGGAACTTTTGCTTTTTGAATTTGGCGAGTCTTGTATCCCATTGTTTCATTTCTATCATCAACTCTTACACGATAACCTTCAGCAAAGAGCATGTCTTTAAGCTCTTTAGCTGCTTGTCCATGCGCATCTTCATTTACAGGAACGATTACAATTTGCTCTGGTGCCATCCAAAAAGGGAATGCACCAGCAACGTGTTCTGTGAATACACCAAAGAATCTTTCAAGAGATCCTAGTAGGGCACGGTGGATTACAACTGGTCTTTCTTCGCCGCCATCACTTGTTGTAAATTTCAAGTCAAATCGGTCTGGTAGTTGGAAATCAAGTTGAATCGTACCCAATTGCCACTTTCGCCCAATTGCATCTGCTACTTCAATATCGATCTTTGGTCCATAAAATGCGCCGTCACCTTCTTTGATAACGTATTTATGTCCAGAGTTCTTTAAAGCTTCTTCAAGAGCATTCTCTGCTATATCCCATGTCTTATCATCCCCGGCCTTCTTTTCAGGACGAGTTGATAAGTTAACTGTAATGTCATCAAAACCAAATAATTCATAAGCAGTGAAGATCATCTTCATTGTCTTTTGAATTTCTTCTTGAACCTGCTCAAGTGCTAGGAAGATATGAGCGTCATCTTGGCAGAATGAACGTACGCGAGTTAGACCTGCAAGGGCCCCGGCTTTTTCATTTCTATGTAGACGGCCAAAGTCAGCATAGCGAAGAGGTAAGTCACGGTAGCTATACTTGTAATGCTTATACATTAGCATGTGACATGGGCAGTTCATTGGTTTTACTGCATACTCACGCTCATCAATCTTAGAAAAGAACATATCATCTTTATAATGTTCGTAGTGACCAGATGTATGCCATAGTTCACTATCTAGGATTTGAGGTGTGATAACTTCGTCATATTCATAAAGACGATAAAGTCTTCTAATATAATTTGTGAGTTCATTTACAATGATTGCACCTTTAGGCATGAAAAACGGTGCACCTGGAGCAACAGGCTCAAAGTGGAATAATTGTAATTCTTTTCCTAATTTTCTATGGTCACGCTTTTTTGCTTCTTCAAGCATCATAAGGTGTTGCTTAAGTTGTTTGCGATCCATGAAGCAGGCTGCATAGATTCTTTGCATAACTTCACGCTTTTCATCACCACGCCAGTATGCACCTGCGATACTTAGTAATTTAAAGCCTTGTGGTAGATCTGCTGTATTTTCAACGTGTGGTCCTCGACATAAGTCAATGAATTCACCTTGAGTGTAACAACTAACTTCTTCATCTTCAGGTATGGCCTCTACTAATTCTATTTTTAAATCTTGACCTTCTGATTTAAAGAAATCGATAGCCTCAGAGCGACTCATAACCTTTCTTTCAATAGGAAGCTTCTCTTTAATGATGGTTTTCATCATATCTTCTATTTTAGGTAGATCATCTTCACCAAGGGTTTGATCCATTAAAATATCGTAGTAAAAACCGTTTTCAATAACAGGTCCAACCCCAAATTGAACTTTAGAATCTGGGTAAAGTCTTGAAATTGCTTGGGCCATAAGGTGAGCGCTTGAGTGTCTAATAGTATCTAAATCGTATTTGGCCATTGAATCTCCGTAAATAAGCCTAAAATTTGTCCTTTAAATGCACATAATATCAAATAATTAAAGGGTTCATCAATATTTTGAGTGTAAATATTTTAATGAAAATGAACTGTTTTGACTTGTAGCATGATGACATGATATGAACTTGTTGTGGTAAGATTCCACAAAATTCTCACAGCAAATAACGTGAAAATTAATCGATAGGGAGTTAAATATGCAGATTGTCGGGGGACAAGAATCTGGAACAAGTAATCAAAAAGAATCAGCAAGTTTAGATGTTCTAGGCTTCGTCGGTTCTGGTGAAGGGCTAATTCCAACTCAAGATAATTTAACTAAGCTAGAAGTCGGAAAGGCTTACTACCAGCTTGGTAAGCTTCACTATGATAAGGCCGATCTTAACAAGGCGGAAGTAAACTTTCTTAAAGCTATCGATTGTGCTGAATGTCCTCAGGATAATTACCGTGTTTTAAAAATTCTAAGTTTTCTCATTCGTATTGCGGCCGAGAAATTAGAGGATGAAAAAGCCGAAAAATATATTTCACATAGTGAGGCCATTGTTAATGACCTTCAAGAGAATCTAGGAAGCCTATCAGCTGAATACTTCTATTATTCAGGTCTTATCAAGTCATATCGAACTGACTTTGATGGAGCATATCAAGACCTAGACTTATCTTATAATAAGTCTAAAGAGGAAAATGATCCTGATCTTCACTCTAAATGCTTATTAGCTTTAGCAAATAATGCATTTAACAGAGGTCAATTTGAACTTTCTCTCGAGTATATGGGACAACTAGATAATCTTTTAAAAATTATTAATAAAGAGTATTTAGGTGGTTCAATGCATATGACATATGGAAAAATTCATATGGCCACAGGTAATATTGAAGCGTCTTTAAAACATTTTAATCTTGCAAATATTACGCTTCAAAATAAGAAGTGCTGGAACCTATACGGATATATTCTTTTAGGAATTGGACAAGTTCAAAAAGTTAAAGGTGATTACGATAGAGCAACTCTTTATTATAACCTAGCAAAGCAAGCAGTTGATTCGACGACATTTAAGCGTCTAACAAATGTTCTTGATGCCGAGATTCATGAAGTTAATGATTCAAGTGTTGATATTTACCTTGATCGTAACAATAGAAAAGTAAAAGAGAAGAATATTGGTGTAATTGATTTCAAACATCGTTTTGTTCTTCTAGAGATTCTATTCTTATTAGCTAAGAATCGCGGAAGTTTCTTTGATAAAGAAGATCTTGCGAGAGAGATTTGGAAAGATGAGTACAATCCATTAATTCACGATAAGCTTATCTATACTTCGATTTCTCGTCTAAGAAAGTTAATTGAACCTAAAGATAATAGTAATACGAAGAGAAAGTATATTATTCGCGGAAAAGACGGATATACTTTCAATCCAGATGTTAAGATTCGCTATCAAATGGAGACTAAGCTTACTGCTGGTAAAGCCGTGGCAAACGTTGATATCAGTTCTCCAGTTTAAGATAGATGCGATTTTTAATTTATATTTCAATTTTTTTTATGACAAATACATGGGCCCTTCGAGAAAGGGCCCTTTTCTCTATAAATGGTAAAATATATTTTACCAAGGAAGCCAATTTCCTCTTAAAAGCGTATCAGTATTCAAAATGCTCTATAGATGAAAATAAGAACAAAGATTATTTTAATGAATTAGTTGGAAAACTTTCAACTCAGGAAGGTGTAGAAGCCGCTCCACTGGTACCAAATGACTCTCAAATACAAAGAATTAAAAAGATAATGCTTATAGGGAAGTTGTTAAGCTTGGAGCATGAGTTTTTATCAACACCGAAGTTTGAAAAATGCAAGGTTCCTAAGGCTTATAGAAAAACTGTCGAGCAAATCTTTAATACAAATCTTGAGCTTGCAAAGCGCTATAAATCATTCATTAATAATAAAGACATAATAACTCCAGAAAGCCTTGTGAAAAGGTCAACAAGTTACCGTACGCATATATTGAAAGATATTCAGTCACGTCTATTTCTGTAAGGTCTAGGTAGTCGAAATATGAAAATACAATTCGAATACTTGGCCAAATTAGATGAACAGATGGTTGATAAGTTATCAGACTTTGAATCTGATCATTTTAAATGGTCATGGTCTAAGAAAGTTTGGAAAGAGCTTGCAAGTTCTTCAAGAAATATTGTTTGCTTGTGGCAAGAATCCTTAGAAAATAATAAAAAAGAAATTATATCTTTATGTGTATTTGAACTGTCTTCTCCAGATTTCTGCCATCTCTATAAGATCGTTGTCGATGAAAAATTCCGACGTCGTAAGTTAGCTTTGGCCTTATTTAAGCAAATGTGCCACGTCGCATCAGTAGAGTTAGGCTTCAGTAAACCTCATATATACCTTGAAGTAGAGGAGAATAATGATGGTGCGATTGGATTTTATCAAAAAATGGGCCTTAAACAGATTCATATAAAAAAGCGGTTTTATCAAAATGGTAATTCGGCCGTAATAATGCAGGGCGTTCAGGATTGTGACAAACCTTGACAAGATTTCAAAATGTCTGATAATTAATAGGTACTTAGAAATTTAGAATAATTTTTTTTAAAATCTGGGTAAATAACGATTAGTTAAATTTTTAACAAGATATAATCGGGTAGACTTATTAGTGCTACCCTTTTTTTTTATTAATAGGCACATTTTAATGAATTTAAATGTTGAATATAAAGGTATAGAGAAGAAGTTTTACGAGCTTTCACAAGCTATTGTAAGTGAAGCTGGTTACTACCTTTACGATATGGAATATATAAAAGGTTCAAAAACTTTACGCGTTTATATAATGAATAAAGAAACGAATACTGCAGTGATCGAAGATTGTGTGGCAGTTGATCGTGCTTTTAGTGAGCCTATGGAGAGTGCTGACTGGATACCAGATGATATTGTCTTAGAAGTATCTTCTCCTGGAATGTTTCGTAAAATTAAAACAAGAGAACACTTTGACTTAAGTAAGGGACAAAGAATTCTCGTTGAATTAAATAAGAAGTTTGGTGACTTATTTCAAGGTGAGAACTTTGATAAAAAAACGGCCAATACTAAGAAAGTTTTATGTGTTTTAAATGATGTTGGAGATGACTATATAGAAGTTAATCTCGACAGTGACTTTGATTTAAAATTAAATTTAAATGATATTAATAAGGTAGCACTTGAACCAGAAGTGTAACTATTGAGGTGAAAAAATGAGTTTCTCAGAATTAGGTAAAATTATTGATGTATTAGGTAAAGACCGTGGAATCGATAAAGCAATTATCGTAAACGCTATTGAGCAAGCTTTCTTAGTAACAGCTAGAAAGAAGTTTGGAATTCAAGGTGAATATGAAACTCGTTACAATGACGATGATGACGATGTAGAGATTTTTCAATATAAGAATGTTGTTGAAGATGTAAGAGATCCAATTATTGAGATTAATCTTTCTGATGCAAGAGAATTAGATGAAGACGTAGAGGTAGGAGATCAATTAGGTATTAAAATTGAAAACCCTAATTTTACTCGTGTTGATGTTCAAACTGCTCGTCAAATTATTATGCAAAAAGTACGTGATGCTGAAAGAGAAATTCTATTCTCTGAGTTCAAGCACAGAGAAGGTGATCTAGTAACTGGTATCGCTAGAAGATATGAAAGAGGGAATATCATCGTTGACCTTGGTAAGGCCGATGCAGTTCTTTCAAGAAGAGAAATTATCCCAGGTGAACAATTTAATCCAGGTGATAGAATTCAAGCATACTTAACTGAAGTTGTGATGACGAACAGAGGTCCTGAAATTAGACTTTCTCGTACATCTCCAATGTTCTTAGTTAAGCTATTTGAAGTAGAAGTACCTGAGATTCAAGATGGAACAATCGAAGTTAAGTCTGCTGCACGTGAGCCAGGTCAGAGAGCGAAGATTGCTGTACAATCAGTTGATAAAGATATCGACCCTGTTGGTGCATGTGTTGGTATGAAGGGATCTCGTGTTCAAAATATCGTTAACGAACTTCAAGGTGAAAAAATTGATATCGTAAGATGGAACGATGACCTAGCAACATTTGCTATTGCAGCACTTGCACCATCTGAAATTGAAAATATCTCAATTGATCATGACTCTAAATCAATGGATGTGATCGTTGAAGAAGATCAACTATCTCTTGCAATTGGTAGACGTGGTCAAAACGTTCGCCTTGCAGCGATGTTATCGGGATACAATATTAACATTATCTCTAAAACAAAACTTCAAGAGAAAGTTAATAAGGCCGTTGAAAACTTACTTCAAATTCCATCTGTTTCAGATGCAATGGCGCAAGTACTTGTTCAAAATAGCATCATGGCAATTGGTGACTTCATGGCAACACCTGCAAGCGAAATCGCTTCAATGACTGGTGTTGATGAAGCTGCTGCTCAAGCGGCAATTGATGAAGCAGCAAAGCTTGTTGAAGAAGGAACAATTGAACTTCAACCTGAAGGTGAAGAAGAGCTGGTATCTGCATCAGCAGTACCAAGATACCTAGGTATCATAAATAAAGAGTCTGGTGAGGAATCAGAAGAAGGCTCTGATAAATTTAATGAAGCTGAGAGAAGACTAAGAGAAGAATTAGCTGCATTTAAAATTAAATAATTTATAAAATTGTAGTCATACTACGGAGACAAAATGCCTAAGAAAATATTTGAATTGGCCAATGAAATCGGAAAGAAGCCTCTCGATCTTGTTGAGGAACTGAAAGCCCATGGCTTTAACGTAAGAAACCACATGTCGGTATTATCGGACGATGATATCACAAAGTGGCAAGAGTTAGCCGGCGCTAGTGCTAAGAGCGAAGATGCTCCAGCAAAGAAGAAGGTAACAAAGAAGAAAAAGGCCAAGAAGAAGACTGCTAAGAAGACTACTGTTCGTAAGAAAGCAGCTAGTAAAGACGAAGAAGACGGTGAAGATAAGCCGGCAAAGAAAACTGTAACTCGTAAGAAGAAAACAGTTGTTCGTCGTAAGGCTTCTTCAAAATCATCTGAGGCAACACCATCTGTTGATGAAAGCACTGAAGAGACAACTACAGTACATGTTGCTGAAGCTTCTGCAGAAAAACCTGAGAAGGTAGTTGAGGCAAAAGAAACTAAGGTTGCTGAAAAAAGCTCTGAAGAACCTAAAGCTGCTGAATCGAAAGATGAAACAGAAGCTCAAGAGAAGAAAGTTGAAAAAGAGACTTCTTCAAAAGAGAAAGAAAGTGACAAAGGTGTTGATGGTAAACCATTTGGTTTAAGAATTGTTTCAGCGCCTACTAAAGAAGATAAAGAGAAAGCTGCAGCTAGAAAGACTCGTGAAGCTAAAAAAGCTGAAGAGAAGCCAGAAGACGACATTAATGCGAAAGCTGGTCCTGGTACAAAAGGTGTTACTGGTAAGAAGGACGCTAAAAGTAGTAGGCTAAGTGGTCTTGCTTCTATGTTAAGTGCTAAGAAGAATGTTAATCGTTCTCAAGCCCTTAATGAAGAACGTGCTACAACTGAGCTTAAGTCATATGCTGCTCTTCAAGGCTCAGGCCGTCCAATGTATACTCAAGTTAAGAGGAAGAGACAATATTCAGGTCCTTCTAAGTCAACTGAGATAACAGAAGTTAAAGAATCAAAAAGAGTTATTAAGCTTCATGGTGGAGCTTATGCTGAGCAATTAGCTAAAAAGTTATCAATTAAGCTAAAAGATATGATCGATAAGTGTCTTGATCTAAACCTACTTGTTAGAAATGGTGATTACATCGGTCTAAAATTAGCAGGTCAAATCGCTGCGCTTTATGATTATCGTGTAGAAGATCAGTCATTTGATGAAGATGCAGTTATCGGTAAAGAAGAACTTTCTGAAGAAGAAGTTAGTAAACTTCCACTTCGTGCTCCTGTTGTTACTATCATGGGTCACGTTGATCACGGTAAAACAACTCTTCTTGATTGTATTAGAAACGCGAAAATTGCAGACGGTGAAGCTGGTGGTATCACTCAGCACATTGGTGCATATTCAGTTGATGTTAAAGATTCTAAACTAACGTTCTTAGATACTCCTGGTCACGCGGCCTTTGGAGCAATGAGACAACGTGGTGCAGATATCACAGATATCGTTATTCTAATTGTTGCAGCAGATGATGGTGTTATGCCACAGACTGTTGAATCGATTAAATATATTCAAAGTGCTGGAAAGCCTTTAATTGTAGCAGTTAACAAAATGGACCGTGAAGGAGCTAATCCAGATCGTATCAAGCAAGCGTTAACTGAATACAGTATTACACCTGAAGAATGGGGTGGAGATACTCAATTCTGTAATATCTCAGCTCTTAAAGGTGAAGGAATTGATGAACTTCTAGAAGCACTTGCTCTACAAGCTGAAATTCTTGAGCTTCGTGCAGATCCAAAAGGTGTTGCAGAAGCCGTTGTTGTTGAGTCTAGAATTGAGCATGGCCGTGGACCTGTTGCAACTGTACTTGTTGAAAAAGGAACGCTTAAAAAAGGTGATTCAATTGTAGTAGGTGAAACTTTTGGTAGAGCTAGAAGTTTAACTGACCACAGAGGTAATCAGCTTCCAAAAGCTGGGCCATCAACTCCTGTTCAAATCCTTGGTCTAAGTGAGGCTCCGGCTCCAGGTGACGTTCTAAACGTTGTTAAAAATGAAAGAGAAGCAAAGAAGATTGCACAAAATAGAATTGATGAGCGCATCAGAATTGAAGCTGCTGCGACGACTCAAGGACCTAAGGTTTCTCTTGAGGACTTCTTTGCAACGGCAGCTGGTGAAGAAGGTCAAACAAAAGATCTTAATCTTATCATTAGAGCAGATGTACAAGGTTCATACGAAGCTATTAAAACTGCACTAGAGTCAATTTCAAATCCTGAAGTTGAAGTTAAGGTAATTCGTGGTGGAGTTGGACAAATTAGTGACTCTGACATTGAACTTGCTAATACTTCTGGGGCATTTGTCATTGGATTTAATATGAGACCAGCAACATCTGCTAGAAAACTTTCTGAGCAGTATGGTGTTGATATTAAAACATACTCAATCATCTATGAACTAATCAATGATGTTAAACTTGCAGTCGAAGGTCTTCTTGATCCTGAATATACTGAAGAGTATATCGGTCGTGCAGAAGTTCGCGATACATTCTCTGTTCCAAAAATTGGTACAATTGCAGGTTCTGTTGTCGTTGACGGTAAGATCATGGTTGGATGTAATGTTCGTCTTCTTAGAGAAGGTAAGATCATGTTTGATGGTAAAATGTCTTCTCTTAAACGTTTCAAAGATGACGTTAAAGAAGTTAAGAATGGTTACGAGTGTGGTGTAGGTCTTGAAAACTATAATGATATTAAAGTTGGCGACCTATTTGAAGCATACCAAATGAAAGAGAAGAAACGTAAACTTGAAGACGTTATGACGTCTGAGTCACCGATTCTTTAATATTGGAGATAGGCCATGAGTAGCAATAATAAAAAACTGCAATACGAAGAGCAGATAAAAAATGAAGTCAATAAGTTATTGCGTACAGGTCTGGATAATAGTGCATTCACTTATTGTTCAGTAACTAAAGTTGAAATGAATCCAGACTTCTCAGTAGCAACTCTTTACTGGGATACATTTGATCCTTCTCGAAGAGGTGATATTGCAAAAGCAATGGAGTCAGCTTTAGGTAAAATGAGAACTCATTTGGCAAAAACACTTAAGGTTAGACACACTCCATCTCTAACTGCTGTTTATGACTCGCAATTTGAAGACGAGCAAGAAATTGAACAGCTGCTTAAGTCAGAAAAAGAAAAAGGAAAGTCATACTAATATGGCACGAAAGTTTAAAGGCCCAATTTTTGGGCCTTTCTTTTTTAAGGTCGATAAGCCTAAGGGAATAACTTCCTTTGACGTTATTAGACAGTTTAAAAGAAAGCTCCCTAAGAATATTGGAAAGATTGGCCATTTTGGAACACTCGATCCATTTGCTACCGGACTCATGGTTATTGGAATTGGTCCAGCTACTCGTTTAAATCAATACACTCAAGTTTCAACTAAAGAGTATATCGCTTCAGGACGCCTTGGCTTCTTATCGCCAACTGGTGATTTTGATACTGAAGATGGCACGATGGAAAGGGTTGAGATTCCGCCACTGTCTTATGAAAACGTAAAAGACGCCTTGGAATCATTTGTAGGGCCTTATATGCAAAGCCCACCGGCCTTTTCGGCCACAAAGCATGAAGGTAAGCCTCTACATGAATGGGCAAGAGAAGGCATCATCATCGAAAAGCCTCCTGTAGAGCGTCATATCCACGATATAGAGCTTCTAAGCTTTGAAGGGGATACTGTTATCTTTCGTGTTAGCGTCTCTTCAGGAACGTATATAAGAGTTCTCTTTGATGATCTGGCCATTAAGCTTGGAACACGAGGAGCACTTGAGGAGCTAAGAAGAACAAACTCAGCTGGTATTGATCTCGATGGCTCAATTAAACTTGATATTTTTAATGATGATGATTTTGATTTTCGAGAGTTTTTATTGAATCATGCTCAACCTATCACTGATTTAATCAATTTTCAGTTACTTGAGCTAGATGATAAGGATGCCCTTAGTTTTGCTAACGGAATGACGATAAAGAGAGAGAATGAGACGGATGGCCTATATTGGGTCAGATCAAATAATCAAACACTTGGCCTTGGGGCCATTGATGAAGGAAAACTAAAGGTAAAAGTCGGTTTTAGTCCTGCTGCGTTAGATAAAATCGATTTAACTATATGTAATTCCTTAGACGAATAATTTTAAATCATGCTATACTTTGGAAAAATATATAAGGAATTTAAGGAGATAAAGTGAATACTACTTTAATTGCACTAGCTATTGCATTATTAGTTGTAACAGGGATGATTGTCCAACTTGGTATTTTAAGCCTTCTTTCAGGTGCTTTTTTCTTTCTATTTGGAAAGTCAAAATTAGATGTATTAAAAGCTTCTGATGATGAGAGCTTTGCTTTCGGTTACCGTTGGAATAATTCAAGAGAGCCAGCAAAGTTTAACCATGTTGTGGTTAGATTATTTAACCCATTTGGTAAGAAAACACAGGTAACAGTTTCAAGTGATTATGCTGCACAAGACTCAGACTTCGCAGTAGAAGTTAAATTTGGACCTGCTTTCAAAGATATTTTAGATATTGAAAACCTAGACTCTGCAACTGTTGAAGTTGAGATTAAGTCTAAAGAAGGTATTACTCAATCACGTCAAATGAAGGCGCGTAAGTTTATTGAAGCTTATCGTGGAGCAACTCAGACTGTCGAAGAGTTTAATGGAGAGTTTGGATATGAGAAGCCTAAGAAGTTTTATCATCAAACTTCTCGTTCATTTATTGCAGATCCTATTCCTGAAGGAAATATCCCAGTAGGATTAAGAATTTCTGCTAACCCACAATTTGCTGGTGAGTTCGCTGGTAACGGTGGTGGAGATGCTGCTGCTCAAGAGAACTTTGCAGTATCTAAAGTTTGGATTGAAGAGGGTTGTATCGTTTGTAATGCTTGTGAAGGTATTTACCCAGAAGTATTCGAAGTAACTGATACAAATTGTATTATTCGTCCAGATGCTCCTCTTGATAATGGACTTCTGATTCTTGAAGCTGCTGAAGCTTGTCCAACTGAAGTTATCAAGTTCGAAAAAGCATAATTTAATATTTAAAACTTTTTCAATATATACAAGGCCCTCTTATTTGAGGGCCTTTTTTATTATTTAAGTTGATGATTATCATTTTGATTTCTTGCAAGTTTACTTTTTTCTTTTGTTACTAGTGTTTTGAGTTGTTCTTTATTGAACTTTGTTTGTACTTGTTTGTAGTTCTTTATTCGTCTTACTTTTTTTAATATTGCAGTTATTCGATCAACACTTTGATTACACTTTTTTAAAAAGTCTGGATTATGAGATTCCTTGAAACGTTTGAGGCTAAGTTTTGCTACCATAAGTGGATCATTTATTTCACTAGAAAGTACATAGATCATTTTTGATGTAACTTCTCTTTTATGATAGATCGAGGATTCTTTTGCCCTTTGTTCTTCTATAAGATTTTTAAAGTAGACGATAGATCCCATTACGAATGATGGGATAATGATATTTATAAATAACATACTTAGAAAGGTAATATCCTCAATATAATCGACTCGCATATATGAGCAATAAGACATAATAACGATATTTGTTATTAAGGCGATTAATGCCTTCTTCTGACCAGCAGTGTATGCGGTTATAGTGAAACCTGTTAAGGCCCAAGGCAGTAAAAGCCACGCTCTTGCTCCTAGAGCTATTGCGCGCAAATTAAGATGTATTAAACAAACTGCTATCAAGACAAATTCAAAATATGTTTTATTATCGTGTTTTACATATTGATAGTAGGCTAGAGCTGTTAATGGAAATATTAAAATTACTCCTACATTATCAGTTTTAATCTGTCCGTGCTGACTAAATATCAGATAGCCTAGAATAATTGAAATGAGAAATAATGATGTATTTGTAAACAAAACGAGTCTTGCTTCATGTAATTTTTCAATCCTTTCAAAACCTTCATATTGATGGATTGATTTTGGGTAAATATATTTTGAAATATCTAATTTAATAAATCACCCTCCTGTCTTTTAAACTTTCCATTCCTATCGATTTCTATCCTCTTAAAGATGTCATACATGGTACTTCTTTCACCATATTTAACTTCATCAAAATCCTGAAGGTCTTTGATAAGACGATTAATTTCGATAATACGCTCTAGGTTCTTATCACATCTTTCTATTAGGTCCTGTGAACGCTCATTTTCGAGTCGTGTTAAACACATTTTTACAATTGCCAGTGGGTTATTAATTTCATGACTAAGAGTAATGATCATTTTAGAAATGGTATCTTTTTGTTGTTGTAGTTTTAATTGTTTGTATTTATCACTGTCGATAATTTTCTTATAAGTCATAAGTATGATGTAGAGGACTGAGGGAAGTAATATATTTCCAAGAAAGTGAATTGTCTTATATTGGAAATCATCAAGTGGTGCTGCGTAGTAACAAAAGTAGCTAATAGTAATTATGTTAGTTAAAAATCCTAAAAATGGTATCGTAAACTTGATGATCTTATTTGATGTTAAAAATAATAGGTAAGACCATATCAATAAAGACCATGCGTGAGACTGTGTTATCAAGGCGAATATATTTATCACACCAAGTTGAAGAAATAGGAGTAGGGCCTGTGCAGCAAGTATTTTGTTGTGTTTCTTATAAATGTATATGGAACAGAGGCTTAATGTTGAAATGAGTGCTGCACTATAGGGGTAGATTTTTGGAAGATTAAATAAGGATAAAAATAAAATAAGAGATGTAAAAGAAGTGAATAAAACACTTAGTAAAATGAATGTGATTATTCTGGCTTCGTATGTTTTTTCAACAGCAGCTTGTCCTTTCAGCTGTATAAGTTGTTTCGGGTAAAAATAGTTGAAACGATCTAATTTGATAAAAACTCCAAAACTAATTCTGTTATGAAACCCTTCTGTAACCAATTTAACAATTGATTATTAAAATGTCGCATGGTGAAAAGTTATATTTTTATTAGGAAAATTTAAGAATTTAGTTATTTTAGGGATTTGTGCATTTTCGCCTCTGGGTTGTATTGCTTCATCCGCTCCTGTTCTTTGTGCATAAATTTTTATTCAATGAGAAGAGATGTAGAATATACATAATTGGTTACCCGAAGGCTCCCTTCGTGGTCGCCTCTGGGTTGTATTGCTTCATCCGCTCCTGCGGATGCCGCAAACAAAAAAGGCCCCACTGGACAGGTGGGGCCTAATTAAAGAACAAATTTATTGGTAGTCGGTTTGTTAGGTTATTTACCTTCCATTCCGTTTATCATTCTAAAGTATGAACCAAGAAGCTTTACGTTTCTCTTCATATCTCCGTAGAAGCTATTAACATCTTTAGTAATTCTAGCTTCACTAATCGCATCACCAATTAACTGATCCATTTGTAATGTTCCTTGTAGAGTTCCTTCATTTGCTTCTCTAGCAAAAACATCTCCAAACTTAACATTCTCATTGGCATTCATCCCTTGGATAATCTTTGTGATTACCGGAGCAAATAACTCAACCTGACCATCATCGTTGATAGATGGCATTGAGAAGTTGTTTAAAGTATTAGTAAGCTTATTATTTAGGTAAGCATTCTTATTGCTTCTACTTCCCATTTGTACTAAATCAATTGTTTGACAGTAGTTGTCTGATAATCGACAGAATTCTACATTCTGTACGATTGGAACAATTGCTCTACTTACAACTTGGTTAATCGTATCGATCGTTACATTTTGTAAACCTAGCTCATTCATTAGTCCTGCAAACTTTGCAGAGATGAAGTAGCTACCAGCTTTCTTTAGAAGATCTCTTTGTGCCTTGATACCTTCAATCTTAGTCTCTTGGTTAGATGACTGAGATACAGCAAGTACTTGTGCAAAGTATTTTTCTAGTTCTGCTAGGATCGTTTGTGTATCGCCAATTGCGGCTGCAGCTTCAAGTTCTCCTTTTTGGAAGTTCATTGACTCTACTGTTGCTGCTTCAGCTGGCTCAGTTTTAATAAGCTCTAGAGCTGAAATGTGGGCCTGTTCCCATTCTTTAAATAATGAGTCCCATCTATCATCATGCGAAATTAATTGCATGATACTAGCTTTTTGAATGATATTACCTGCTACATATGAATCAGTTGCATATGGAACATAAGCTTCTCTGTGGTTTGTTTTTTCTGCCACAAAGTCTTCAGCAACTTCATACATTTGACCTTCAACTTCAACATTTCTAGTCACTAGGTCACTTTGAGCAATATGTTTTACCCAGAATGCTCTAGCAGGGTTTGCTGTTTGCTCAAATGTATCGATATGTCCGTAAATTAGACCACCGATTGCAGCGTAGTTCGTTTCAACTTCATCAACTGCTACAGTAAACGCTCCATTAGTAAGAGGTACGTTTCTTCCTGTGTCTGGATCGTATACAAGTGGTGTAACTTGTCCGGATAGAACTTCAGTCATTGTTGATTGAGCAATTGAGT
Source organism: Halobacteriovorax sp. DPLXC-1 (assembly GCF_036903125.1). Lineage (NCBI taxonomy): Bacteria > Pseudomonadati > Bdellovibrionota > Bacteriovoracia > Bacteriovoracales > Halobacteriovoraceae > Halobacteriovorax > Halobacteriovorax sp. DPLXC-1. The sequence continues at coordinate 324,660 of NZ_JAYMCO010000002.1, read as the reverse complement.
TTTCAATATCGATACCAAATAGGTATTGCTCAAGTAACTGGTATGGAATTCTTAATGAGTTTGAACGATACTTGTAAGAGTATGATTCAGACTCAGATAGTGCAACTAGAGCAGCTGCTTTATCCCATTCAACACCACGGTTCTTAGCTCTGTAAGAGTCAGCATCTAGTGAGTAAGAGTCATTCCATTTCGTTTCAACAACCATTGCTTTTTGCGTTTGAACATCAATTTGTGTTCCGTCTTCTGCCGTTACTTTCGTTTGAGAAGGAACGATTGTTTGTACGAAACGCTTATTTCTTTGTGCTTCAGTATCCAGTCCTGCACCTGGTGCGATATCTGGAGTAGCTACAACAGACTGTAGGAAGAATAGTGATTTAATTGTTCCATTTACTAAGTCATTAGTTGTCGCATCGTGAGCAACTTGATCAACACTTGGATCATAAAGCTCTGGAGAAAGAATTAGATGGTAGAAGATCTCTTCATTCATCATTCTTAATTTGTAGAACTTATTCATTAACCAACCAAATGCAGCTCCACCGTAGAATTGCTTACGCTTTCCAGGGAAGTAAATATACTCATACATTAGACGGTAATCTTTGATTTCATAATCAACGATTTCTTCAAAAGATGATCCATAGTCATGTCTTTGACATTGTGGCGACTGGCCAGCATCTTCATCTGAACAGAATCTAATTCTCTTAAGACCTGCCTCGGCCATTAATGTATGCTTTGAAATTGCAGCAGGGTTACCTGATTCATCTGTCAATGCATCTAATACATCTTGGATTTTAACAAGGTGGTAGTAAAGCCCTGATTCAAATTCTGATTCTACTGAAGTTACTTTAACTTCTTTACCATTAATTGTTGTTGAAGTTTTCTTCTCATTTGAAGTTCCTTCAAGTTCAACCATTCCAGCGTAAGCTGCACGTAGAGCATATACATCATATGGAGCTAGTCCATCATAAGTTGCATGATCATCAATCGTGTAGTCCATAACAGATGAAGAAGTTCTCTTAGATTCTTTTTCACCTGGGAATAGCCAGTTCTTCTTATCAAATGATCCAACAAAGTTGTGACGTAGACCAAGGTTGTGGCCAATTTCGTGTGCAAGTGTTGGCATCCAGATATCGATTAGGATGTCATTCTTACCTTCGTCAGTTTTTGCCATCTCTAGAACATCGTAGTTCTTAGCAAGGTTGCTCAATGCAAAGTCTGCAGTTTGGTGGTTACATACTGGTGTCTTTACACCATTTCTGTATTCCATTGAGTGTAGGATTTTTGCACTGATTGCTTCTGGAGAGTTCTCTCCGTGAAGTGCTTCTTGAAGAGCAACTTCATCTTGCTTTGCAATCGCTTTCCAAGCTTTATGGGCCTTTAGACCTTCTGCTTTCTTAGCTCTTGGAAATCTTTCAAATACTTCATCTTTGTCATATGAAGTTGCAGCAAAGTCTGCCTTCATAAGACGATGTGCATCCTTAATTGATGACATACGAGAGTTAATATTTGGAACCTTAATCTTATTAAGTAGGTTCGATTTTAACTTATGGTGAGCGATACCGTGACGGTGTGAAACAATATTTTCTTGTTTCGCATCTTGTGTCGCAACTTCACCTTCTACTTCAACATCTGTTCCATCAGTTGATGGCTGAGTTGATTGTTGTGTTTTTGCATTGTGCTCATCAAGTGCTTTTTGAATAGCTGCTTTATTTGACTCAGCAACTAATTGCTTAAGCTGTCTTGAAGGAGTCATATTCTTAACAAAGTTTTTCTCTGCTTTTGCCTTTTCAATCATCCAATCAATTGATGATTTCATGTTTCCACCATAAAGGTAAACAGAAGCTGATTCTACGATACCATTAACCGGGTTAAATGATGGACCACCAAGGCCAATGATTGGGCTTGAAGTCGCTTTTTGTACCCAGTAAATGTGGTTACGTTGTAGATCACCAAGGTGAGCTTTTTCAACAACTTCAATCGTTACTGATTGTTCTTGCCCATCAAGAGTATAATCAACTGTGTAGTTCTTTGTTCCTGCTGGAATAGAACCATCTTTTTCAATTTTTAGTGTAATAACATCACCACGACCTTCGTACTGCGTTCCTTTGAAAGCGCGTCTGAAACCAGTGTTGATGTCATTAATAACTTTCTTAGAAGATAGGATGATCTTATTTCTAAGGTCTAACTCTGTCTTTGTCAGTTTCTTAACAAGGTTACCTTCTGAATCGTATTCATTTGAAGGGATACCTGTAAGGACGTATTCAATTGTCTTACCGTTTTTGATATCAAAAACCATTGGTAGGCCAACTGAAGTGTCAAAGTCGTTTGTTTGTTCAGTATATCCTTTTGGAACTAGTTTAGAACCTGTGAATAGACCAAAGTTGAATTTCTTTTGAACTTCATATGATAAGTCTTGCTCTGGCTTATTATACTTGTGCTCATACTTCATGAAAGTTGTTCTTTCTTTGAAAGTAAGAGTTTCGTTTTGTGGACCTAGGTAATCTCCACCATAGTCTGCACAGTTAAATTCATTACCTTTCTTATAAGTCTTTTGAGTTGACCAGTTAAGTACATTGTCTTTCCCATCAACTACTTGAGAGATATTCTTTACTTCTGTAAGACCAGGAATAACTCCACTTGTACATGCACTCATAAGGTATGGGTCAAGAGCTGTTTGTACATTTTTAACCTTGTCATTTTTAAGGTTAACTACAGCAAAAGCTCTTTCATCATTATGGTGTGATGGAACGTATACAATCCCACCATTGTCATTTTGACTTTTTCTATAATACTCAGCTTCAAATTCTAATAGAATTTCAGTATCAAGATCGCTTGTACCTGTTTTGTCTAGTAGAGGAGCGCTTCTTCTAATTGCAACTCTATCTTTTTCGAAATCAAATTTTACAATTTCAACGTGCCAAGCTGATTTTGATCCAGCAAATGTATAGTTAAAGATATTTGGAGCATCTTCTAGTACTCTTCTAAACGTAAATGTTTGATTTTTAAATTTTTCTAGTGAAAGCCATGCTGTACTTAGCTCTTCTTTAATATCCTGTGGAAAAACAACTTCTGGCTTTGAGTCTTTTTCTAATTGGATAAATTTAGCGCCTTCAGCATCTGTACTTGTTGATACTTTTGTTTCAGCTAGGACTTCATCGTTCTCATCTAGATCATATTTGAACTTAACGTATTTAATTGATTCTGAAATCTCTGATCTTAAGAAACAGTCTGCAAGTGGTGCTTTTACTCTTTTTGCAGTTTCAGCATCACACTTTGTGAATAGAACATTGTATTTTTCTGCTCTAGCAAGCTCTGCTTCATTGTCAGTAAGTTCTGATCTATTAATAACTCTAGCAAAGTATGCTTTTGATGTTTTATCATCAATGATTACTTTTATAAGGTCTTTGTCTTCAAATACACGACCGTCAATTTCAGATCTTGTGAAAGCATCTTTGTTGTTAAAAAGCCTCGCTTCAAGATCTGCTACAGTGAAAACATCATTTTCTATTTTATTTCGACGATAGATTGTAGAAATCTCTTTTTGGTCCATACCAAAAACGCCAGTATAAGTTCTGTTCTTAACAAGATAGTCTACTTTAAAGTGACTTGACTCAGAACGATCTCTTTCAACATATTGTATGTGTCTTGTTTTTTCTTCAAGGTCATTCTTTCTATTTTCTCTCTCATAAAAGTCGACTCCATATTGAAAAATAGGGATTCGCTTTAAAGAAGAAGCCTTAACAGGAAGTACATCTCTAATTACTTTGTTTGATGCACTAAAAGATTTAACGTCTCCTTCAACTGGTGAAAGGTATGCAACTAGGTAGTTTGTCGTAAGGTCAAATGTAATCTCAAACTTTTCTCCTGGTTTTTCAGAGAAGATAAGAAGGTCTTTTACAAGTACATTGTATTGCTTATCGTTAGAGCTAACGATTTTTGTTGAGTATAGCTCTTTTGCTTCACTACCAACACTTGCATCAATCATCTCTGTACTGATGTTATTTTTTGCAAGTTCTTCCTGAGTAGCAATTGCACTAGATTCAACAATAATTTTAGCTGCCGTTACAGAGTTATTAGTTCTGTACTCTTCGTAAGCGTAGTCTGGCTCTTTGTCCGGTAGTGTTTTTGCACACCCTGAAAGGATTGTGGCCATTGCTAAAGCATGTGTAATACCTTTTAGCATTCCAAATCTTTTTTGTTTTTTGATTTTCATTTTGTTTTCTACCTTTGTTTTATTAACCATTTGTCCTTCTTGTGTATTTCTTTCTTCTATATTTTTATTGTTAGTGTTGCGTATACTGATGACTCTCTTTCATCAAATAGGTCGATCTCAACATCTTTCCCATCTGGTGAAAGAGGAGTTCCTCCGAACTCATGCCCAACTTCTAAGTTATAAGTAGGCGAGAAGCTATATCCCATTGATTGTGAAAATGAATAGAGGTCTTTTGTATTATTTTCGTAAGTCCAACCCTTGGCATATGTTCCACCAAGACTTAAGTAAAACGAGTCAGTAAATGAATATGTTAAGTACGCAATCGAAGACACAGAATATGAAGTATTCGATGTACCATAAAGTGATGTCTTATACTCGTGAAAGTTCTTTGAAGCAGCTAAGATCAAAAGTGCTGATAAGTTTTTTACTCTCGTCACACTGTCTGAGATTGAAAGGCCTTCACTTATTGAAAGCTTTGTTCTTAGGTTAGTTGCTCTTCTTGAAACCTTACTTGTTGGTATACCTGCTGAGATACTTCCAAATGAAACAACTCCTTCAAATGGTCTTGCAGCTTTTCTTGAATATGAGAAAGATGAATCATTGATATTTGATTTTCTTTCATCAACAAAGCTCTTACTCATTGATGTTTTAAATGTAAAGCTTCCAATATCTGTTGCGTAACTAAAGCGAAATGAATTAGTCATACCACTTGTATGGTCCGCTTCTGATGTCTTTAGAAGGTCACGATAAACTGTTGAGTCTATTCTAGCTGTCCAACTTTTGGCCGTATTAGGTCCTTTTTTGACACTTTCGATGCTACCGGTACTACTTTGCGCCACCGCTGATGTTGCAACTGCCGATAGTAAAATTAATGACATACACTTATTTAGTGTCACTTTGGCTCCTTTTCTTCGTCCTGAAAATGAATTAAGTCCAATACTTGATGCAATTACTATGCCATTCGTTCAAGTAAGAACTGGTTCGACCATTTATGCAATATTATCGAAATGAGGCTTAAATAGGGGCTTTTTGGAAAAACTACATGCATTGTGAAAAAATTGATCACAAAATATGCTAAATAATAATTGTAAGTAGTTGATAAAAGGGAGGCCGAAGAATTACGGCCTCCGTTACACCTAGGCCCAAAATAAGAGAGAGGGATTATGAGGGATATATGGGCCTAAATGAGACTAAACCAAAATAAACACGGATTAATGCTGTGCATTGTCTCTGTATTCTGAGTATGTCTTATTAACGGAGTCGCCGCCATCGAAATTGACTTAAGATTGTTTAAGGAAGCTTAAGAAATGGTAAAGAGTAAATATTTAGAGGAAGCGCTTAAGAATAGGCTCTTCTAAAATTGCTTTAAAACCCTTTTCATTTTCTTGCCATACTTCTTCTACAGTTATTCCTGTATCCACAGTAGGACATTCAAATGTAAGAACAGGAGCTTTTAGATCGATGCTTCCATATGTCCCAAGAGATCCTGGAGTCGGATATCCAATATCATCTGCTATAGGGTATTCATTATGCTTGGCCAAGAGCTCGGCCACATCTTTACAATCACCATTATAGTTAATAATTGGCTTCCAAGAGTGGATGGAAAGAATAAATGCAGGTGGGTATTCTTTAAACAGTTTATCTAAATACTGATTTTCAGGCTCACTAAGTGGTGCCTTGCCTGGATTATACTTATCTTGTTCAAAATTAGGGTCCCAACTTGCCGTCGGAAGGTTTCGATTTAGATCGACACCATTAGCATTGACTCTAGTACCAGCTTGAACTCCGTCAACGTTAACAATTGGAATAACCACAAGCGGTAAGTCTATGGCCTCTTCACTCTGTTCTTTAAGCCATGAATATAATTCTTTTAGGCAGTGTACGCCTTCAATTTCATCACCGTGTACGCCGGCCATAAGATAAATATAGCGATCACTATCTATTTCGTTACGAAATGCAGTGATTTCTTGATTATTAACTGATTTTCCAGACTCGAGCTTCGTAAATTTCATAAAGAAATTGTGGTGGAAGTTTTCTTTTTTGTAAATGAAGTTTTATACTTAGGGCCTTAAAAGGATATGGAAAAGAAAATATGAAGAAAAATGCAATTATAAAGACACTCGATTATTTAGAAAATGTTCTAGACACACAAGAAGATCATGATGCAATCGCCCAATTAAGAGAGAGCGTAGATTTACTAGAGGAAGTTGACACTGGAGTTTCAAGTGATCCTAGCGGCTTTAGCGTACCTATGGAAGCGGTTGGAGCCTACACTGTCTATAGTGATGGAGGATGTCGTGGAAATCCAGGTCCAGGTGCTTGGGGAGCAATGGGGCAAAGACCAGATGGCGTTGTCTTTTTTGAAAGTTCTGGATTTGAATTTCAAACGACTAATAATCGAATGGAGCTTACAGGCGCCATTGAATCACTAAAGGCCCTTGCTAATGAGCTTGAGGAAGAAGGCCTAGATCTATCACACGCTGCATTTCTTTACAGTGATTCAAAATATGTTGTTGATGGTATTTCAAAGTGGGTACCAGGTTGGAAGTCTCGCGGTTGGAAAAAAGCCGACAAGAAAACTCCAGAAAATATAGAATTATGGCAAAGTTTTGATGAAATAGCGGGGAAGTTTTCTAATCTCCAATTTCGTTGGGTAAAAGGGCATAGTGGCCATCCTCAAAATGAGCATTGTGACCTATTGGCAAATAAGGCAATGGATGAAAATATTTAAGGCTTGAAAACCAGACTAAAGCAATTTAACCTATTTATATTATTAGTTAAATATTAATGGAATCTTCAAAGAATTATACAAAGGATGTTAAATGAAGAAATTATTAACAACGCTGGCAATTGCGCCAATTCTCCTTATTTCATGTAGTAAAAATACTGAAGTTAAACCAGAAACTGAAAATGACAAAATCTTCTATTCAGTTGGACATGTTTATGGACAAAGGTTTAAGGACTTTAAACTTACTGACAAAGAAATTGCTAACCTTGTTCAAGGTGTACGCGATGGTATTTCACAAAAGAAGACAGATGTTGATACTAGAACATTTGCATTCAAATTTAGAGATATCGTAAACAAGAGAATGAGTGAAGTTTCTCAAGGTGAGAAAGAAGCTGGAGCAAAGTACTTAGAAGAGTTCGTTGCAAAAGAAGGTGCTAAGAAGACTGAATCAGGTCTTGCTTATAAGATCATTGAAGCTGGTTCTAGCAAGAAAGCTAAGCCAACTGATACAGTTAAAGTTCACTATAAAGGTACTTTAAGAGATGGTACTGAATTTGATTCTTCATATAAGAGAAATAAGCCAATTGAATTCCCACTTAACCGTGTTATCAAAGGTTGGACAGAAGGGATGCAATTAATTGGTGAAGGTGGAAAAATCAAGCTAGTTATTCCATCTGAGCTTGCTTATGGTGACCAAGGTGCACCTCCTTCAATTCCAGGTGGAGCAACTCTTACTTTTGAAGTTGAGCTTATTGAAGTAAAAGGTCCAGCTAAGAAGTAATAAATACTTAAAATTTGAAATAAATTAGGCCCTCTGAAAATGAGGGCCTTTTTTATTTTTACGAATGTGACAAGACGTGTTTTATATGTTTATCTATATTTATTGATCTTATAAATAATGAATATTTCCTAGAAGGGGATTTAGATGAAACTACTTATTGCTACAGTTTTAATTGTTACTTCAATTTCTCATTCAGCTATGGCCGCAGATAAAGTAAGCGCAAAGAAGTCATTTATCGAATATATTATGGAGATGATCATTAAACCTTCAATTCCTCACGATGGTGAAGGTGACTCTAAGAAATAATCCTTTTAAAAAGCATAACCTACGCTTAGTCCTAACATTGTTAGGTCTGTGGACTGCTCAAAGCCGTCAGCGTAAGCTTCGTTTGCTTGGATTGCATCAAAGTTTAACTTGAAAATTAAGGACTGGCTTGTTGAGACCTTGTATTCTAGGCCAAGACCAACTGAAGGAAGAACTAAGGCCGTTCCTGTCCTTGCTGTATTTTGGATAAGAGTTTCTGAGCGGCCAAAGCCAGCACTAAGTTGAACAAAGTAACTAAATCGGTAACTCCAATCATTTGAAAAGTTTATTTTTAAACCTGCAGTGGCAAGCATCCTTCTTGTTTCTTGCTCTACATTTGGATTTAGTAGGGTTAGAAGATCCACGTCATACCTTGCACCAAGAATTGTTTGAAACATTTGGTTAATTGGAATGGCGTAGTTAAGTCGAAAGCTGTCGCTAACTCTAGTTCCATCATTATTTGAACTATCTGTCGTCGATTCACTTAGGCCTTGGTATTTGGCATAGAATAATTCAAATCGATTATCGTATTTTTGATATTGTCTTTCTTTTAAAGAAGCTTCTTCTTTTGCCAGCATCTGTTGGTACTTTTTATCTCCCATAATTTTTGGGATCTCTAACCACACTCTTTCAGGAGAGTAGTTAACAGTGATGATTTGGCCTTTTTCAAATGGAACTTTAATTTTGTTATCATTTACAATCCATTGTGAGTATTCACTTGAAATGGAGATCGCTCTTGCTGTAAATGAGATATTTCGACTTGAAAAAAGAGAGTTTTGTCCTTTTACAATATTGTCTTGTCTACCTTTTCGAATAACAAATGATAGGCCATCGTTTGCGACATTTTGAACAACGACGAGATTTGTGTTGAGTTTACTTTCAGCTTTTGCACTACCGATGAGTCCAAGAGTGAGGGTAATGGCAAGGATGGTTTGCAATATTCTACTATGAGCGTTCATATTAATATTTTATTACTAAAGCCAACTTTAAGAAATCATTGAAAAATACTCCTTTATTCTATTGTTATCCGAGATAATTGATACAGTAATATTAATTATTTAGAATAAGATTTAACTTTGAATATTAATCTCCGATATGAAATTAGGGATTTATATATATGAAAGTAAACCATTTAGTATTTCTATTCATGATTATGTCGCTTATTGCTTGTGTTCCTACGACAAACACAGGGCGTAGTGACGTTAATTCATCAGATACGACTGATATTTCAAAAAGGCATCAGGTGTCTTTAATAGAGGTATCAAATAATGAAATGACAATTAATGGTACTAATTTATCGACAGTAACTTCAGTTAAGTCAAAATATGGCCCTCAAGTTATCAATTTTAATATTTTATCTAAATCAAATAATACACTTCGATTATCGGTACCAAATGGAATGAAGCTTTTAAGTGGCTTCATTTATGACTTAGTGATAACTGATGCTTTTGGACAATCGACAACGAGTATTAGTTTTGATGTTCAAAATGATTCAATTTCTACAAGTAAAATTCAAGACGGAAGTATAACAAATTCTAAATTAAGCTCGCTTGGTGCTTCTTCAGCTGGCCAGGTCCTTCAATATGATGGAACTTCTTGGGTTGCTGTTAATTATACGGGAGGTAGTAATTACCTTGGCCGTATTGAAGTTGATCCAGGTGGAGGTATTACTCAACCATCAATCAGTGGATTAAATAATGGTGACTTCTATGTCGTCAATGATGCTGCACCAGTAACAGGTGATCTTAATGGTGATGGAAATATTGAAACCTATACAGCAGGTGATATTATTCGTTTTAATTCCATTACTGGAAAGTGGGATCTTCAATCAGGAAGTGGTTCATATGTTGGGCCATGGAGTGTCAGTGGATCAGATATTCTTCGCACTGGTACTGGACAAGTAACGATCTCGGAGAATCCGGTAGCAGGTCCTGCAAAATTTAATTTAGGCCGTGCAACAGTAAACCCTGCAACAGCAGAAGATAGTATTCTATTTAATATTGGTGGTGATGTTCCTTTTGGAATTACATCTAATTGGTCAAGAGCAATGTCTTTTGGTTTAAGACAGGAACAGAATGCTACGATGGGAATTTTTAGTACGACAAATACTAATCAAGACCAAGCAGAGTATTTCTTCATTGATGTTGATCGTCAGGGGAGTCTAGATCCAGACTTCTGGAATAATGCAGAACTCTATATTTCAATGGATGGAGAAGTTGGTATCGGATCAACTCCTTCTGGTTCATATACTTTTGAAACTTATGGTAATGGCCGTTTTTCAACGAATCTTGATGTTGATGGCACTATCACTGCAGCAGCTCTTATAGGTGATGGTTCAGGTATAACAAATGTAAATGCAACTAATATGACAAATACTGGAACGACGACTATCCGTGGTGGTGGAAGCGGTACAGGAGATGTGGCATTTCAATCTGTAACTTCTGATTATGTAATCTATGATGAGAATGGTTACTTATCATTTGGCCATAGTGCAAATTCTGGTGATTACACTGCAACAGCACAACTTGATGTAAGAAGTAATGCTGCAGATGCTGTTGGACAATTTTATTCTTATGGTGGAAATCAATCTTCAATCAATCTTGCAAGTTCGAGAGGAACAACGACAGCAGCAGCAAATACTGGCTCTGGTGATGTTCTTGGACAATTCAACTTTGGTGGAGATGTCGGTACAGGTATTGCTAATAGTGCTTCAATTAGAGCAACTGCAACTGAAGGCTTTTCAGCAACAAACCTTGGTACTCAATTAAGTTTTTCTACAACTGCAAATACAACATCGACTCTACAAGAAAATATGCTTCTCACTCATGATGGTAGACTTCTTGTTGGAAACTCTGCAATTGCTGATGGGTCGACAAATGCACTAGTTGTAGGCGGTGATACACAAATAAATAATAATTTAACAGTAGCTGGTACATCTAGTTTTGCAAATGTTTCAATGACTGGTAGCTTAACTCAAGCTGGAACGTCAGTTTTTAATAATACTATTGATGTGAATGCCGTTGCTACAGTTGATTCTCTTGTTTCTGAGGGAGGAATCACTAATACAGGTCTTTTAGATAATAATGGTAATGCTGATATTAGTGGAACACTACTTGTTTCAGGACTTGCTTCTCTTACTGGAGGGGCCACTGTTTCAGGTGGAAGCCTTACTGCAGATACAATTACTGTCAACAGTATCACTGGTTCAAGTACAGCGACTTTTGGAGTCTTAACTGCAAGTGATCGCGTTGTTGCAACAGGTGCATCAAATGAAGTTGTTTTTAAAGGTGGAACAGATGATAACTTTGAAATTCTAGTTGATGATTCAACTGGAATTCACCTCGGTAATATTAATACTGGAGGAAGTGTAACTTCAGCTCTACCGATATCTTTTTATACGGATGACGCAGAAAGAATGAAAATTATGGGCACTGGTAACGTGGGGATAGGTTCAGCTGCTCCAACTGAAAGACTTCATGTTGTTGGAAACTTAAGAGTTGAAGGCTCAACTGATTGTACTCTTGGTGGCGGAGCTGGTGCAACAAATTGTACTTCAGATAAAAGATTAAAAGATAATGTCGTCAATATTGATAATGCCTTAGATAAAATTAAAGCCTTAAATGGAGTTGAATTTGATTGGAATGAAAAGTCTGTTTCTCCTGGCAAGCATTCTATTGGTGTTATCGCTCAAGATGTACAAAGACAATTTCCTACGGCCGTTATTGAAAATAGTGAAGGATGGCTGGCCGTGGATTATGCTGTTTTAGTTTCTCCATTAATTGAAGCGGTAAAAGAGTTGGATAAGAATCTTGATATGTATAAAACGATGAGTGAAGGAATGAGTGAAAGTGTAATTGAAAACACTCGTCAAATTGCTTCATTAAAAGAAGATAATGAGGTCCTAAAAAATCAAGTTAAAGAGCTTAAAGATGAGAATAAGCAGATGAAAAAGGCCCTTTGTAGCCTAAATTCGAACTTTGAGTTCTGTCAGTAGTTGAGCGTTTCGCCAGAGTATCTGGGCGATTTGCCTTAATCGTGTCTATGTAAGTATCTGAAAAAACGATCTTTTCTGTTCTGAAGAGGAAATCTTCTATAATACTGAAATAACGTAAGTCTTTCTTTAAAGTAAAGAATTTAAATGGCGATAAGTTATTGGGATATTTGGGAAAGATATGAATCGAATTTTAATCTTAACATTATTTATTGTGGGACTAATTTCTTGTACTCCGCAGATGAATTCACTAAAGCAGGCAAACTGTAATGATGGCCATTACTTTGATGAAGTTCGCCGCACGTGTGTTCTTGATGTTTCTCCCAAAGCTCCAGTAGTAACGACTAATGCTCTTACAATAGTTGAAAACACTGTTAAAACTAGTTATCAAGTTGAATATACCGATCAAAATAATGGTGTGCCAACTTCGTGTACAGTTGTTGATAGTGGAACAGGGCTTAATCAAAGCTTAACAGTAGGCTCTGTTACTATTGAAAAAGTTAATACTTGGCAAAACTCTATAAATTACCCAACTTTATTTTTTGAAATTGTCGATAATCCTTCAATTATCTCTGGTGGGGAAACAGCTTCAATTATTGGTAATACAATCACTGTTGAAATTGATTCTGGTTTTTCAACATCACTTCAAATTACAAATGCAATTAACTCAGATCCAACTGTAGGAGCAATTTTAAATGCTTCAGTTACAGGTGCAAATACTCCTGAGTCAGTTACTCCTGGATTAAAAACACTAGGAGCAACATGTGCATGTGCAAGTGGTACTTGTACTGTTGATATTGAACCATCTAGAAATACAAATGGTTCAACTTTTGTTGATCTCTACTTATCAGATGATGATGGTGATAGTGCGACTTCTCGTATTTATATTGATGTAACAAACGTTGATCAAGCACCACGAATCACTTCAACAAGAACTGCTACAGTAAACGAAGATGACGTTATTAGTTTTGAATTTGACAGCGAAGTAAATGAAAATCCATTAACAGGGTATTTTGATTACGATGGAGACTTTGCAACATTTTGTAGTGCAACTTCAATACACGCAAGCGTTCAAAACTCAAATGTCACATGTACATGTTCACTAGGTAAGTGTACGTTAAATATTGTAACGGATAAGGATTACTTTAATACAGTTGCAGAAGACTTAGTTGAATATCAAATTTATGCTAATGGGCAATATTCAAATACAGGTGTTGCTAGTGCTTTAATAAATGCTGTTGACGATGATCCTGTTCCGGGAAGCTCTCTTGTTATAACTGTTGATGAGGATGACTCTGGATTGCCTTCATCGACGACGACAGCTTATTTTTCTTTTCCAACTGCAAGTGATGATGGTCATGGTGGATTCTTATCTTCTGATTTAAGATATCGTCTTAAGAATCTTGCAGCATTCCCTGATATTCAAAGCTCTAATTGTGATTCACCAGCGGCCGTAGATGATAGCTTCTTATGTAATATTGTTTTTGATGGTGATGCTAACGGTACATTCTCTGTAGAGTATGAGATTGCTGATGGCCTACCAACTTTTCATTCTACAGGCTATATTACTATTGTAATTAATGCTAAAAATGACCCTCCAGTAATTTCTAGTAGTACATTTACTCATACAATGGATGAGTCAACGGATTGGAATGCTGTTTCTGAAACAATTAATCTTGGAACAGTTTCTGATGTTGATAATTCTCTTACAGGTCTACAAGTTTACTTCTTAGACGGAGCTACACGTGTTAACACAATGGCCGGTAATTCTAGTGTCACAGGAAGTGAGGGAACAATTAGTGATTGTGCAATTGATACAAGTGGTGACATTACTTGTTTATATACAACAATTAATGGAAATAGTGCCAATAGTGTTATTGGAACACCTGATAATTTTCAATTTGTCGTAAGAGATACTGCAAGTGCAGAATCGACTATATCTACTCTGGATGTAACTGTTACTGAAACTTCTGATGCTCCAGTTATCTGTCAGTACTCTCAATATAATAGGAGAGAAGGACGCACTGAATGTGGAGTTAACGATTGTATTGGGGAGGGTGCACCAAGTTTTAATCCTACATCTCACACGACTTCAAATCCTGTAATTTACTATGATCGCACAAATAGTCTTTGTTATGAGTCATCAAATACGGCGTCATGGGAAATTGCGACAAATAATGGAAACCAAAATGCAAGCTACATTGGTGATGTTGTCATTGGTGAAAAAGAAAATGTAATAATTGATAATGTCATTGTGAGTGAAGGTGGATCTATTGCAAATGAGTCCGCTCAAGATATTGTTGTTGAAAATATTACTTCTACAAATAGTGTTCTAATTAATCCTGCAAATATTTACTTCTTAAAAGATGTAAACTTAGATGGGAATTACAATGATATCTCTGTTAATGGACCAAGTGGTGGAATTATTAATAGTGGTGCTTCTGCTAACGAAAAATTAAGAATTAAAATGATTCCTACTTCTTCTCAATTTGGAGAGTCGACGATTTCGTTTGATATTGTGGACAATGGAACAGGTACTCCACGTACAACAATAAGCTTTAATGTAAGAGTTGAGCCTCAGACAATTACACACAATGGTTGGGCCAATATTAAATCGATTGGAACAAAAGTTAATCATTATGGAGTTCGAGTTGAAGATAGCTTTACATGCTCTCACTCATTAACGAAGTGCCAAAGCGGTCAGGAGTGTTATGGTGCATCTGATCCAAGTGGTTTAGTTACACCTGATGTAGCCGGAGCAGTTTATCGTACATCTTCAAACCAGTGTTATTATTCAACAGGTACAACACCTTCTGACTGGGTTTTAATTTCTAAGCAAGTAGCTTGTAATATTAGTGAAGTTAATCGCCAATATACAACTAGTGGAATCCTAGATGATCCAACAACAACTTGTGACGATCTAGGAAGTGGAAGTTGTATTGGTGATGTAACATATGATGACACAGCAACAGGTTCTGTAAGTGTTGTTTTTAATTCTCAAACGGAAACTCTTGTTGCAAGTGAAAATAAAGGTAAGTTCCTATTTAACACAGCATATGAGCCAACAACTGGAACAGATTGTTTTTATTCTGATGGTTCTGATTGGATTCCTTATCACGGAACATCAAAAGTAACTCTGGAATGGGAAGACTTTACAGTAAACACTTCTGGGGCAATCCAAGGTTATAATGTTTATCGCAAGCAAGCTGGAATGGTGAATAGCTTTAATTATAATAAGCCAATTAATCGCAACTTAATTACATCTTCAACGACTTATGTTGATAATGGTCAAAACTCACGTCTTGCACCAGTACCAAATCATACATATATCTATGAAGTTAGACCGGTACTTAGTTATACAAATCAATTAGGTGCAACAGAAGAATTAGAAATTACAACAAATAATAAAGTTGCAAAGGTGAGAGTTATTGCACCTGCTGAAAATTATGCATTTGTTCACCGTTGGATGGTTAATAAGAAAGCTTGTACAATGATGCATTCGACACCATTTATAGATAGTGACTATATTTGTGAATATGCAGGTCTTGGTGATGAAAATAATGCAACGCTTGGATATACAGTATATGACTTTGGGAAAGATTTAATCGTTCCTCGTTTTGAAATGGGGTGCCCATATACAAAAACTGGTTGTAGCACATCGGATGGACAATGTGTTGGTCAGTCCGCTGTCGGTGTTTCTGCTGCTAATGTAGGTGATATCTTTTATGAGCGAAACTCTGGCCTATGTAAGGTAAATGATGGTGGTTCAACTTGGTTAGATTATACAGGCCAAGCTCTCGATAGCGCTATTGCTTCTCAGTCATATCTACCTCCTCTTACAAATGTCGATATGGACGAAGCGGCAGCTGCATGTACGGCCATGACAAATACACACGCAATTACAGGTTATAATCTTGGAACGACTTTCAAACTGCCAACACGTGATGAGCAAATCGCTTATTCGGCCTGGGATGTAAGAAATATCTCTGATTCTTCAATTGAAGAAATTGAAAGAGGTCTTTCTTTAAATTCATCAAGTAAGTGTAATTCTTCTCTAGCAAGTGGGCTTGATAGCTCTTATATGGATATTGATAACCTCAGTTCATCAGATGTTCACTCGATACCTGGAACTTATTCTTCTGGAATTCGCTCCCTGTATACAGGATCATCTTTTACTGAAACTTGTACTTCAATGTTTGGTATTCAGGACGCTGTTGGAAATATTGCAGAGATTTCTAGTACAGATTATACATTTAATGCTGCAAACTTTACGTATGACTTTGCCAGTATTTTATCTGTTGATACTGATCTTTATGGATCAGGTAGTGCAAATTATGTAATGGATAATACGATAGGGCCATGTGAAGATAGTGACGCATCTCTTCCTTGTGAGGGAGAGCTGGATAATTTCTT
This sequence comes from Halobacteriovorax sp. DPLXC-1, assembly GCF_036903125.1. NCBI lineage: Bacteria > Pseudomonadati > Bdellovibrionota > Bacteriovoracia > Bacteriovoracales > Halobacteriovoraceae > Halobacteriovorax > Halobacteriovorax sp. DPLXC-1. The sequence continues at coordinate 308,234 of NZ_JAYMCO010000002.1, read as the reverse complement.
ATTTGAAGACCAGTCATACTATAGTTCTCGCTATTTTAATTACGTCTTTGGTATGCCTATTACGACTTCTGCCTATGGAAATGCCACGGCCGATTCTCTTTTAGAGAAGTACACTCTTCGTATTGGTTCAAGTGCTGGACTTACTAACTCACAGCTCCATGATGATGGCTTCTTCAATGAATACACAAATGTTACAACAGGAGCAATGGTAAGTGGTGGTGATTACACTCGTCTTAACGCAAGTGGTGTCTACACAGTCGAGCTTTATCCTGATGAAACAAGAACGTCACGTGTCGGCCTTCGCTGTGTTGTTGAAATTGACCCTGATCAGTATGTCTCTGAATAAAATTATGTTATACTTTCCAAGAATTTTACATTCATATTGGGGGAAGTATGTTCTTTGGGCGAAATAAGCAAAAACTTGATGATAAGGGTAAAGGGAAGGTCATATCTTTTCTAAACCAAAAAGGTGGCGTCGGAAAGACGACGATGTGTTTTAACACGGCCTATGCTTTAGCTCAAAAGGGTCATAAAGTTCTTGTCGTGGATATGGATCCTCAGGCCAATATGTCCTATCTTTTTGGAAGAGAAGAAAATGAGAAAAGTATCTTTAATCTTCTTTTGAATACAGTTAAAGAATTGAAACAGATGCATACAAGTGTAATTTTTGAAAATGTCGTTTACAAGACTGAAGCGGGAGTCGATCTTCTTCCTTCGGCCCAAGAGCTTTCTGGTTTTGAACTCTGTGTTGCTTCAGTTAACTCCCCAAGACAAACTATTCTAAAAAAATATATTGAACAGGCCGGACTTAGAAAACGATATGATTATATTCTTGTGGATTGCCCTCCAACTCTGGGACTTCTCGTGGTTAATAGTATCTGCTCAAGCGATGGCGTGATTGTTCCATTTAGACCTGATGATTTTTCAATGAAGGGCCTAGAGCATTTTTATCGCATGCTTGGGGATATCGAGGATATGGAATTAGTAGAACTTCCTGAAATTATCACTCATATACCAAATCTTATGGACTCAAGACGCAAGCAAGAGGAGAGTGATCTACACGAGATTAAGGAACTTATTCGTAAAGTTACTGGTAACGATAAGTATATTGCTCCATTCTTTAATAAGGCCCAAATCGTAAAGTCACAGGCCGCTAAGAAGTCTATTTATGATTATAATTCCAAGGAATATCGCCCGCTTCATGAACAATTTAATAAAATCGCAAATTTAATTGATTCGTGGAATGAAGCGAGTTTATAGTCTATATGATAAGATTAAAGAAGAATGATGAATTAAGGAGTTTACGTGGCATCAATTAAGAATCCTCTCTATGTAGTAACAAATGAAGGTAAAGACGTGGAAGGTGTGGCCAATTATATTGAACTTGTTATCAAAAAGCTTGGTTTAGAGCCTTATCTAGACTTATTGGAGTCTATGATTGCAATGATTACCAATCAGGTTGGTAATTATGGATTCTTTATCGCACTACAAAATCTTGTGGATCATATTGCTGAGCAAATCGAAAAAATGCTGGAGTTTGCTTCACGCATCATCTAAATAGTGCTAAACTCCTGCCATATTAAAAGACCCTTAAGGTAAGGAGCCTATTGTGCAAATTCAAGAAAGAGTTGATGCTCTTGTGGAAGAGTTTAATAAATTCAATGATTGGGAAGACCGCTACATGCATATTATTTCCATGGGAAAGAAAATGCCTGCACTGCCTGAAGAATTATATAAAGAAGAATATAAGGTTAAGGGATGTCAGTCTCAAGTATGGCTTATCCCTGAGCTAAAAGATGGTAAGGTTATTTTCCAAGCAGATAGCGATGCGGCCATTGTTAAAGGTATTGTTTCAATCCTTATTGGGATTTACTCAGATGCTACTCCTGATGAGATCCTTGCTACGAAACCAGACTTTCTCGATACGATCGGCTTAAGACAGCACTTATCAATGTCACGTGCTAACGGCCTATCAAGTATGATTAAGCAAATTTCCATGTATGCTCTCGCATATAAAACTAAGTTACAAATGGGATTATAATATATGTATTTAAATAATATTAGACCTCGTCGTAATCGCAAAAACCACGCAATGAGATCTCTTATGCGTGAAACGATCTTAACAGTTGATGATTTAATCATGCCTCTTTTTATTGTAGAGGGTAAGGATCAGATCATTCCTGTTGATTCTATGCCAGGAATTAGTCGTTTTAGTCGCGACTTAATTGTAAAAGAGGTCAAAGAGCTATGGAATCTTGGTGTTAAGTGCGTCTCATTATTTCCGGCCCTAGATGATTCAATCAAGGATCGTCTTGCTACTGAATCAAAGAACCCTAATGGACTTCTTCAAAAGACAATTAAAGATATAAAAGATGCATGTCCAGATATGCTAATTATGACAGATGTTGCGATGGATCCGTATTCTAGCGATGGCCATGATGGTATTGTTTGTGAAAAAACTGGCGAAATCTTAAATGATGAGACCTTAGATATTCTCTCTGCTATGGCACTATCTCAGGCCCAGGCCGGAAGTGATATTATTGGCCCAAGTGATATGATGGATGGAAGAGTTGGACATATTCGTGAAACGCTAGATAGTGAAGGCTTTCATAAAACTCAAATCATGTCTTATACGGCCAAGTATGCTTCGGCATTCTATGGACCTTTTAGGGATGCTCTTGATAGCGCACCTAAGGCCGGTGATAAGAAAACTTATCAAATGGACCCTGCTAATCTTACTGAAGCTCTACGAGAGATTGAACTTGATGAGGCAGAGGGTGCAGATATTCTTATGGTGAAACCAGGAATAAGCTACCTTGATGTTATTGCAAAAATGAAAGAGAGAACGAATCTTCCAGTTGCTGCTTATAATGTTTCTGGCGAGTATGCCATGGTTAAGGCCGCAGCTGAAAAAGGCTGGATAGATGGCGAAGCTGTAAGTCTTGAAATGCTAACAAGCTTCAAGCGTGCAGGTTGTGACATGATTTTGACTTATTTTGCAAAAGAGTGTGCGATTAATTTTGCTAAGAATTAATGACAAGAATTAATTTTTTGATTTAATAGGGATGTAGGCCTTTGCTCTTTTTTCGCGGGCCTGCTTCTCTTTGACTGAAGCAATTCCTACTAAAATACCGACAATAATTACTGGAATCCACATATAGTTCCATCTCCTTTCTTAAGGATATTGTATCATCCTTTCATTGTTCATATCGACAAATCCATGTCAATTTTTAGCAAGGTTGCCAAATAACGGGAATTACTGGCCAATTCCAACGCATTTTATTGCTTTTAGGATAAATTATTTTGTCACAATTGCTGATTTCTTGTGTCCTAACTTTGCCATTTGAAGTTTTAAACTGGTATTATATGAGTAAGATTTCAATTATTTAAGCCAAGTTTAAGGAAGATTACACATGGATTTTTGCCAGATTCTATCAGCAAAACAAAAAGCACTACAAATTAACCTCGACAACTCTGTCTATGGAAGCTTTGCCGAAATTGGGGCAGGTCAGGAAGTGGCCAGAGAGTTCTTTAGAGCAGGTGGAGCTGCTGGTACTGTTGCAAAGACAATGTCGGCCTATGATATGCAGATCTCTGATTCAATTTATGGGATTGAAGAGACAAAGCGTTATGTTTCATTAGGTCGTTTGAATAAAATGCTTGAGACTGAATTTTCAAAAACATATGATCGTCTAAAGGACTCACGCGATGACTCAACTAAGTTCTTTTGCTTTGCCGATACAGTGGCCGCAAAGAGCTATTCTGGCAAAGGTGAATGTCATGGCTGGTTAGGTGTTCGTTTTCAACACGCTCCAGGAGCACAGCCTTCTGACCTTATTCTTCACGTTAAAATGTTAGATCAAGAAAACCTACAGCAACAAGAGGCCGTTGGTTTCTTAGGTGTGAATATGATTCACAGCTGTTTCTATAATTCAAATGATACATCAAGACTCGTTTCATCTCTTATGGATAACCTTTCTACAAGTCGTTTGTTGATTGATATGATTGATGTACGTGGCCCTGCATTTGAAGGCCTTGATCCAAGAATACTTTCTCTTGAACTTGTAAAAAGAAAATTCACATCTGCAGTTATGTTTGATGAGAATGGAAGTGTTGTTCAAATTAAGGATTATCTCTATCGAAAGCCTCTAGTGGTTCTTAGAGGATCTTTTAGGCCACCGACAAAAGGAAATTTAGATGCCCTTAAAGTTGGTCGTGAACATTTGTGTACTACTGAAAAATGTGAAAACGTTGTGACGTTATCTGAGATTTCGATGTCAAAGCTTTTATCTCGAAGCTCTGCAATCGATAATGCAGACTTCTTAGCAAGAGTTGATCTACTTACAAAACTTAAGCAAAAAGTTCTTATTACTAATTTCGCATCATACTTTGAACTTAATCAATTTCTACAACCAATTTCTAAAAGCCAAATTGCGTTTATTACAAATACATATAACTTAAATGAAATTCTAAATATCAAGCACTATGAAGATACTTCATATGGGATCTTAGGTGGCCTTGGTGAGTTATTTGGCCTTAATACTAAATTATTTCTATATCCATGTGCCGATGATAATGATGCAAATAATCGTCTAGGCTTCTCTGATGTTAAATACGATCCAACTCTTGAGTATCTTGTTAAGTACCTAAGAGATAATGGACTCATCGTTGATTTAGAGGGATTTGATTTCAAATCATCAGGTATTTGGTCTCGTACAGTTATTGAAATGATTCAAAAAGATCAAAAAGGCTGGGAAGATAAGCTTCCAAAAGTCGTTGCTGATCACGTTAAAGAGAAAAAACTTTTTAAGAGTTAACTATGAAAAAAATTATCTTATCACTACTTGGGGCCGTATTCTTATTAATAACTACTGTATACTTCCTCTTGTTAGGCTCATTTCCAGTTATGGAAGGAAGTTTAAAAATTGGTGATATCGATAATGAAGTTCAAATCTATCGTGACCACGAAGGTGTTGTTCATATCGATGCTAAAACAAGACATGATATGAATTATGCACTTGGCTTTTCAATGGCAAGTGATAGAGCTTTTCAATACGAGCTAATTGCTCGCGCAGGACAAGGACGACTTTCTGAAATTCTTGGGCCTGACTTAGTTGCTGCTGATAAATTATTTAGAACTCTCAATTCAAGCTATATACGCAATGATATTCTTACAAATCTTGATCCTGTCGTTCGCAAAGATCTCAAATCATTTATCGCTGGTTATAATTATTACTTAGAAAACAGCATTCGACCGATTGAATATTTTATACTTGGAATCAAGCCTAAGAAAATTAATCTAGAAGATATCTATGGTGTCTTTGTCTATTTAAATTATAGCTTTTCTCCATTTATGAGAAATGAGATTGCTTATCAACAAATCATGGCCGACGTAAAACACCGTGATTTAAAATATCTCTTTGCAAATAATGAAGTTGATTTATCTCATCGTCTTCGTCGTGTCGTAGAAGCTCAATTTATTGACTACGATGATCTTCTTGAAGGGATTGGTACTTTCTCAGGCTCTAATGCATGGGCCATAAGCGGGGATAAAACTCGATCAGGTAAGCCAATTTTAGCAAGTGATCCACATATTAAATTTTCAGCACCTAATATATGGTATGAGGCCAATATTAAAAATGAAGAAGAAGGTTTTCATATGTATGGCCATTTTCTTCCAATGATTCCTTTCCCTGGAATGGGACATAATCGTAATCACGGTTGGGGATTAACAATTAGCTATACAGATGATGTGGATCTTTATCAATTAGACGACGATTTTGATATTGTTCGTGTTGAAAATTCTGTCATAAAAGTAAAAGGTTCGACTCCTATTAACTTTAACCTTAAGTGGTCTGAAAAAGGCCCTATTGTTGATGAAATTGTAAAAACAGTAAATAAGGATTCAAAGAATATAGCAGCACACTTTAGTTTTTTTCAACTAGGTAATAAGCCAATTGAAGGCTTCTATGGGCTAGGCCGCGCTAAAAGTTTTGAAGAGATAAAAAAAGCAACAAGTATTGTTAAGTCTCCTGGGCTTAATATTGTATATGCTGATGCCAAGGGAAATGTAGCTCGTTTAGTTATGGGTGATAGCTATAATAGATCTCATCCTTATGAGTCTGATCTTGTACAAAGTGCTGATCGTAAGATCTTAGGAGCTTATGATTTCGATGATAAGCCTCATGAGATAAACCCGGAGAATGGTTTTGTGGTCTCGGCCAATGATGCTCCAAAAACGATGAAGGAAGGGATTTATCATCGTGGTGGCTGGCATTCTGATAATCGCTACAACACAATTCTCGAATCTCTTAAGTTACGTAAGAATTGGGATATCGACTCTCAGAAGATGGTACAAACAGCTAGCTTTAGTAGTCATAATGCAACTCTTTTAAAACTTATAGGAAATGCCGCTAAGAATTCTAAATTATCGCAATATGAAAGTAAGGCACTTGAGACACTTCTTTCGTGGAAAGGTCATTCACGTAAGGATCAAGTTGGGCCAACGATCTTTCATGAAATGAATATCAGAATAAGAAAACTTCTAATGGATGAAATGGGCGATAATTATCTGAATTATTGTAAGGCCATTAATTCTTGGACTTATTATTACAGATTGCTAGAAAGGCCTGATGACTTTTGGTGGGATATTGAAAAAACAGCACCAATTGAAGGCCGTGACGATATTTTGATGATGGCATTTAAGTCAACGGTATCTTACCTTAAAGGATTACTTGGTGATGATATTAGTACATGGCGATGGGGCCGTGTTCACAAACTTAAATTCGTTCATCCGTTTGAAAAGAATAAATTCTTAGCAAAGATTTTTTCTCATGGGCCGTATGAAGCAAATGGCTCAATCAATAGTATTAACCATATCAGGCGTGTAAAATGTAATAAGGGCCACACTCCAGTGACTGGGCCAAGTACGAGACGCCTTGTTGATTTTGCTAATGTTGATCTTTCATATGGCATCTTACCTCTTGGTAATTCTGGACATATGTTATCGCCATACTATGACAACCAAAGAGAAAGATTTTTTAATGATGAATATCGTTATCAGATTTTCAACTTTGATTTAGTTAAGAAATCTGGCCCTAAGGTTTTAACCCTAAGGCCAATATAGAATTACTTTAAACGATCAATAGATGAACGATTTGGTGCGTGCCAACGCTCATTTTCAAGTGACTTAGCAACTTGTTTCGACATCTCAAAGTTAACATCTTCAGGTGAATAAGTAACACCTGGATCTTTTTGTACATGTAGAGTTTGAGTAGGGAAGGCAAAGTTAATACCGTGCTTTCTTGCAACTTTTAAAATATCTAATAGAAATTTATGTTTTTCATGTAATTCGTCATCCCATGATGGAACTTCCCAGAACATATAAACAAGAATATTAAGAGAGCTTGCACCCATTCCATTAAAATATACTTGAAAGTTATCCTTACGTGTAAATGGATGAGCGATGATGATTTGTCTTATACTCTCACAAAAGTTTTCAATTTTTTCTGGTGGAGTAGCATAATCAATACCTAAGTTTGTATTAAATCTACGATAGCGACGTCTTCCAAGGTTATCGATATTTGCATTGATAAGAGTACCATTTGGAACAGATAAAACTGAATTATAAAATGTTCTAATACGAGTTGATCTCATTCCAACTTCTTCTACAATCCCTTCAATATCATCATTGATCTTAACCCAGTCACCAATAGTAAATGGATTATCAAATAATACTGTGAATGAACCAAAGAGATTTGAAATTGTATCCTTTGCTGCAAGAGCAAAAGCAATACCACCAATTCCCATACCTGCTAGGATGGATTTCATATCCAGCTCTAGTGCATCACCAATGAAAATGATACCAACAGCAAAAATAAAGAATCTTGCAGTTTTTCTTACAAGGGGAACAATAATATCATCGAATTTATTCTCAGTATCACGGGCCTTATCTTCTAGGTAGAGACAAATGACCGTTAGTAGCTCGTTTAAGATCATAATCATCGCGACAGCAAAAATGATGTCACAGGCTTTTATGATAAGAACAAGAGCGTCAGTCGGTAAATCAATCCATGTACATAATGTTTTAAAAATATAAACAAAGGTAACAATTCCAAAAGGTGCAGTCAGTCGGTTTTGTTGTTTTTCAGTAAAGCTTATATTTCTCTTTTTTAGGATTGAAATTGCTTTAACTGCAATATAGTGACGTACAATACGGTCAAAAACAAAGCTTATAAGAGTAATTATAATTAATAGAATCCAATGGATATTTAAAAGAAGAAATCTTTGATGAAATGTCCATGGAGGAAGATACTCTTTAAGTCGATCTTTTATGGACTTACTGTAAACAACGTCTTTGGCCGTTTGTTTTCCTCTAAGTGATAAGTCGTAGTGATATAGTGATTTCGTTGTTTCTTCAGTAAAGAGCCAAACAATTTTCTCATCTCTTTCAAATTTTTGTAAAGAAATTTCGACTTGATGATCATCACCATCAACATGGACCTTAGATTTGCGGTAGTACCAAATATCTGTATTAGGCTTCTTAGGGATTTTCTTTACATCGATATATTCAATACGATCAAGAACCGTTATCAACGTTTGAGCATAGTCTTTAAGTTTAACTTCTCTAACTGATTCCGGAAGATAACTACCATCAAAAGTCTTTATGGCATATTCTAGTCCAAGGTTGTTTCCTAGTTTATAGGCCTTCATATTCTTGAGATAGTAATTCATTGTCGCTCTAGGTGTACTTAAGTCGAGAGGGACGATTTCATTTGCAAGCACTTGAACTTTGCAAATAGTTAAAAGTATAAGGAAAAATTGGATAAAAGTTTTATACATAAACACTCTTTTTATTACGAAAAAAAATTAATTGGTTACCTTGACAATTATAAATGAGCTCCCATCTTATTTATAGAAGGGGAAAAATACCTCATAATTTTAGGTGTTTATGCCCAAAATTTACGCGGAGGATTTTTATGAATAAGTACGATTCAATCGTTGCAGGAAGTTTGGACATTGCCCAAACTCTTCTTATGGAAAAGAAGAATACTCAACTATCCGAATGGCACCTTGCCTATGGACTAGTGAAGAATCCATCTTCTTTCTCTTCAAGATCTCTTAAGAATAAACTGAAAGAGATTAAGACAGAAGTTGATCGCCTTCCTCAGGCATCAAGTGAAGTGGCACTTGATAATATAAGACCGACTGCTGGACTCAGTAAGTGGTTAACTCTTGCATCTTCTAATGCAATACAGAGTGGACGCCAGGAAATTTCAGAGACAGATTTACTAAAGAATATCATTACGATTCTTCCAAGCTTGAATATTGATCCTACAATTTTCTCTCAAAACTTTGATGGTGATGAGGAAGATGAAGTGCCATCATTCTTAACAAATCTTAATGAAATGGCACAAGAAGGTAAGCTTGATCCAGTTATTGGCCGCTCAAAAGAAATTCGTGCGGTAATGGAGATCCTAGGAAGACGTGGAAAGAATAACCCTGTTCTTGTAGGGCCTGCCGGTGTTGGTAAGACTGCAATTGTTGAAGGTCTTGCTGAGATGATTGTTAAAGGCAAGGTTGCAGATGTATTAGAAGGAAAGACTGTTTATGCTCTTGATATGGGAGCTCTAATGGCCGGAACTAAGTTTCGCGGAGAGTTTGAAGAGCGACTACAAAAGCTTTTAAAATATATTAAAAAGAATGCAGCCACTTCGATTCTCTTTATCGATGAGATCCATCAACTTGTTGGTGCAGGTAAAACTGATGGTGCAATGGATGCGGCCAACCTTCTGAAGCCGGCCCTTGCTAGAGGGGAGCTAAATTGTATTGGTGCTACAACTGATGAAGAATATCAGAAATATATCTTAGGTGATAGTGCTCTTGAGAGAAGATTTAGAGCTGTACCGGTTAATGAGCCATCAAAAGAAGATGCCATTGAAATTTTAATGGGGATACGCGATAAGCTTGAAATTCACCATGGTATTAAAATTTCTGATGAGGCCATCTTTAATTCAGTGATACTCTCTGATCAGTATATAACTGATAAGAATTTACCGGATAAGGCCATCGACCTTGTGGATGAAGCTGCAAGTGCGCTAAAGCTTTCAGCTGAGGCCATGCCTGCTAAGTTAGTAGAGCTAGAGGCAGAGATACGCTCTAAGAAAGTAAATGCTCAAATTGATAAGGAAAATGAAAAACTAAGCTCTGAAATAAAAGAGCTTGAAGATAAGTTCAATGAACAAAAAGCAAAATGGGAAGATGAAGTTCTCTCTCTTAAAAGAGTCTCTGAACTTAAGAATCAGTGTGACCGTTTAACTTTTGAACTTGAAGCAGCAGAAAGAAATCAAGACTATGAAAAAGCTAGTGAGATTAAGTATTCAAGACTACCTGAGATTGAAAAAGAACTAGAGTCTTGTCATCATGACTGGATTCTTGCAACTAAAGATATTGCAATGGTTATCTCAAGACAAAAGGGAATTCCTGTTGAGAAGATCTTAAAGTCGAGACAATCTCAAATTCTTCAACTTGAAGGATTTTTAAAGTCACGTGTTTTTGGACAAGATGAAGCATTACAAGAAATTGCTGATACTGTCATTACTTCTCATGCTGGACTAACAGACCCATCTCGTCCATTAGGCTCATTCTTGTTAAAAGGTCCAAGTGGTGTTGGGAAAACTGAAACAGCAAAAGCATTGTGTGAATTCTTATTTGATACACAAGATAACTTAATTCGCTTTGATTTATCAGAATATAGTGAAAAACACTCTGTTAGTAAGCTTATAGGTGCCGCTCCTGGTTACGTCGGCTACGAAGAGGGTGGTGTTTTAACTGAAGCTATCAGACGCCACCCTTACTCTGTTATCCTTTTTGATGAAATCGAGAAGGCCCATCGTGACTTTGGAGATATTCTACTCCAAATCCTTGATGACGGGAGGCTAACTGATAATAAAGGAAGAACGATTGATTTTAAAAACACAATTATTCTTCTAACAACAAATGCTAAGAATGTTGAACATGCATTTAAGCCAGAAGTTTTAGGCCGTCTTGATGCAGTCTTAGACTATAATCCGCTTGATCGCTCAATTATGAATTCACTAATTGATAAGCAGATCAAAGAATTAAACTCGAGACTTCTTGCACGTAAACTGAAGGTTAATATCTCTGATAGTGTAAGAGCGAGATTAAACGAGCAAGGTTATAGTGAAGATTACGGTGCAAGGCCACTTGCCTCAACTTTTAATCGACTTGTAACTAGACCGCTGTCAAAAGAGATTATGTCTCATGACTTAGAATCTAAAGATTTAAATATTGATTATAAAGATTCTGAAATAACGATTAGGTAAATGTTGAGGTACGTCGATACTTTTGGTCAAAGGCCAAAAGTATCGACGTACCTACTTCTTAAAGGGAAGAAGCTCATTTAGTTTTTGATGATAACGTTGCACTTGTTTATTCTGGTTTAGTACATGTTGTCTAAGAGCTTCGTGAATCTGAGTATTCTTTAAATGATGCCAGGATTCAATTTCCACTGGACGAAATCCTCGGTAAAGTTTTTGTTCACCTTGTGCGCCGGCCTCAAATATTCTAAGCCCTTTATCTATTGTGTATTCCATTCCCATGTAATAACACATTTCAAAGTGAAGAAAATCAAAACTGCTTTGATAAAGAGGATGAATTCCCCAGTAGCGTCCATAAAGCTTTGTCTCTGATTCAAAGAACATTGCCATGGCAATAATCTCATCTTCTTTACTTGCAAGATAGGCCAGGTGGAAGAAGCAATTATCTAATTCTTTAAGTCCAATAAAGAACTCTAACGTTAAATAGGGGTAAGCTGACTTCTTATCGATGGTTGTTAAATAGATTCCATAGATCTGCTTAAGTTCTTCTATTTGTAGATCTCTTGCGTCTACTTTCTCTATTTTAAGCTCGTATGCATCACAAGTTCGTCTTTCTTTCTTTATATTCTTTCTTTTATTCTTTCTTAGTTTTGAAAGATAATCTTCAAAAGAGTCATATTCATTTATGAAGTGATATTGAGTCGTGACTTGTTTAAAGAAACCTAAATCCTCTAATTGTGTGTATTCCTTGTCAGTAAAATAATAGTGCTCACTTGAAAAAGGAGAGTTTTGATAAAACTCAAATGATTCTTTTAAAAGATCTGAATCAAGATTTTTTGTGAATTTACTATTATTAACAGGTGTAAAAGGAATAGCATGAATGAGTTTGGGGTAATATTCAAGGCCCATTCTGTAATAAAGGTCGGCCCAGGCCCAATCAAATATATACTCACCGTAACTATGATCTTTTACATATGAGATAAGAGTGTTGTCATTTTTAGTTAGGTGAACTGGATGCCATCCTCTCTGAGGAGATGCACTCCCACTGTCTTCTATGATTTTGAGAAAGTGGGAGTTAGCAAAGGTATGCATTATTTTTCAAGCTCTTCCTTAACTTGTAGTTCAAGTTGGTTGTAACTGAAACTCTTTAATGGTTTCCCATTGATAAAGAAAGTAGGGGTACCACGTACTCCAAGTTTCTTTCCATCTTCCATGTCTTTTTTTACAATCTCCATGAATTTTGGATCGTGCATATCTTCTTTTACTTTTTCAATGTCTAGTCCCTCAATTGTTGGAAGATAATTCCAGATGAGATCTGGTCTTGGGTTGTGATGATTTCCCCAAGCTGGTTGACTTTTAAATAAGACACCAAGAGTTTCCCAGTATTTGTCTTGCTTTCTTGTTGCCTCTAGAATTGCAATGGCATAACTTGAATTCTTGTGAAAGGCCGCATAACGAACCACAAGTCTTACTTGTCCTTCGTACTTTGCCATAACATTTTTAACATATGGATAAAATGCGCGACATGATTCACACTCTGGATCAAGAAACTCTACGATTGTAACAGGAGCATCTTCAGGTCCCATTGATGGGGCATAGTCTGGAACAAAGAGTTTATAATTTTCATTAGCTTGCATACCAAGCTTCTTACTTTGTTGTTTTTTGTAAACTGTTGTTGCGATAGCAAAGATTGCAATAAGAGCAATCACAACACTGATGATTTTGTAATTCTTATTCATTTGTTGTCCTCATTGATTTTTTATTTTTGTAATATATTACTAGAGTTATTAGTAAAATTGTAAATGCCATAAGTGATAGAAATGGAATGGAAATAAATCCAAACCAATTTATCCATTTTGCTGAACATGGTACTCCACTTAAACAAGGTGAGGCACTTTCTGGTATAATTTCCCATTGAAGAAGATTGTGATAAACGGCAATGGCCCATCCAATGACAGTGAAAGGAATACTTGTTTTCATGCAATAGTGTTCTTCATCGTAGACGCCAAAGAGAAAAATTATAGCAAGGGGATACATGGCCACTCTTTGGTACCAACAAAGTGAACAAGGAGTGAATTCCATAATAACACTAAAGAATAAGCTTCCTACTGTTGCTATCATAGCAACAATCCAGGAAATAAAAATGAGATTTGAGTTTTGTTTTTTCATAAATTTACCTCTGGTCTATTTTGTCTAAAAAGTATGACATTGACCAGAGGTAAACGTTTATTAAAGAGTGTATTCTGGTGTGAATTCTTGTGCGCCTTCTTCTAAGACTACTGGAGTTGACTCTGAATGATCATCTTCATCAATTGACTCAGTGCTTGTCATGCTACCTGTCGTTCCCATTTTAAAAAAGTGGTTCAGGTTTTCTTGCAGTTTTCTCATCTCTTTCATGATTGAGTCTGCTTCTTTACCTTCATAAGTTAGCTCTTCTAGAAGAATTCTCGTTAGATTTTTATTTAGTCTCTTAGAGAGATTTCTTAGATGTGCATATTCTTTTGGAAGTGGAATCATTGTTTCAATTTCTTGATTTGCTTCTTCAATTCCACCACGTTTTGCAGCTGTGATAATTTGCTTTGCTTCCTTTACTGTTTTGTCAGCAATCATTGGAAGGATCTTCTCTTGTGTTTCTTTATCAAGCTTAATGATCTCATTTGTTTGGCTAGCGTTTAAGTGGCCAAGACGACGGGCCTTCTTAACATGTTCTGAAGCAAGAGCGTCTCTTTTGATTGCACCTTTAATAACGCTTTTAGAAAGTCCTGTTTTTTGGGCAGTAACAGCTGCAAAAGAGTCCATATCTTGCTCTTCTTGAGCTTTTTCAAGTTTCTTCTCTTCAGTCGTTGTTGCGATTTTATCAACTTCAATTTTTGTAGCAGTTGGATTTAATTCTTCATAGATTTCGCGACCACGGTTAAGACACTTCTCAAACTCAAGTTTATCAAGTGGCTTTCTAACAAGGTTTTCATCAATTGAGATAAGTTCTTGCTCTAGGCTCTTTCTATCAACAACGTGAACTGGAATATCAGTGATTCCTAGCTCTTTTAAAGCTGTATATCTTCTTGCTCCTGCAAGTAATTCGTTTTCTTTATTAATTGTGAGAGGATTAATTAGTCCAATACTTTCGATACTATTCTTTAATGTTTCTACATCTGTCTCTGTTCTAAGGTACTGAGAATTTAATTTGATTTCATCAATATTGATTGTGGTAGTTTGCATTTATGTCCCTCATAAAATTAATTATATGAATAATCGTGTGTGTTGTGTGAAGGCATTTTAAGGTGCATTTTTAATTCTGACTAGATCTGACAGGTATTGTAAGAAAGTATTTAGTATCCGCGCCCCGTGTTAACTCTCTCAATTATGCGTAATGACACTTTTGTGGGGAGCGTCGTTAAAAGTGATTTGAAAATTCTATTGAATCTGCCAGGAATGATAAATGGTGATTGTTTAGAAAGAGCATTCAATGTTTCCTCAACAACCTGTTTTGGCCAAATACCTGAGAAGTGTTTTTTCTCTTGTTTACCTTGATTAATTCGAAATTGAGTATAAACGAGTCCTGGGCAAACAGAGATAACAGTTTTATTCGTTCCAATGAGATCGCGATAAAGAGCAAGGGAAAAAGAGTGAATCATGCTTTTTGAAGCAGCGTAAATGCATTGTCTAGGAACAGGGAAGAAAGCATAAAGAGAGGCCACGTTAATAATCTGTAATTGATCATCTTGTTTTAAGAAGTGATGTGTCAGTCTCATGGGCACTTCAACGTGAACTCTTTGCATGGCAATTTGTTTTTCAATATCAGTATCTTGATATTTACCAGCTACTCCAAAACCTGCATTATTGACGAGGTAATTAATTGGAGTTGTTACTTCTTTAATTAAAAACGAGCTGGCATCATCTTCTATGAGGTCTTTAACTATAACTTTGCATTCAACGTGATACTTATCTTGATAGGTCTTTGCGTTTGCACTTAGTTTTTTGCTATTTCTGCCGTGAAGGTAGAGATTGATTCCAGCACTTGCAAAGTAATTAGCAAAGGCCTCACCCATCCCAGTTGTGGCACCTGTTATAAGAGCGAACTTCTTATTCTTTGTCATAATACCAGATTCCCATGTTACGAGGTGATTCTTCTTCATCAAAGAAGCTCATAAGCTTGGCCTCTTTATTCATCTCTTGTAACATCATAACACGATCAATAAGGATGTATAGCTCAAGTGCTCGTCCAAATTGCCAGCGAATAATATCGCAAAGAAATAATGTCTCTAGAATATCTTCATGCTTTTTTAAATACTCTTCAAATTCTTCATCTGAAAAATTTATTGGTATATTATTTTCGTGGCACTTTGATTTTGCATAGGTTGCAAAGTCACCAAGATAAAGCCTTTTATGTGCATCACCAATAGGCATAACTTCTTTGTCTTGTCCGTAGATGTCATCAATATAAAATTGTAAGCAGTAGCGATAGTATTTAACTTTTCTTTTTTGCTCAAAATCTTCATAGGTCATGCTTTGATGACCTCTGGTCGCAAGAGTGCAGCTATCGCGTCCAAACTCAAGTGGATTATTTTCTTTGGCAAAGTTTGAGAGGTTAATATCACTTTTAGGTGTAAGCTTATTATAGCAGCAACCGAAATTTAGCATTCCACTGCTTTGATGTTTCGCTGCAACCTGCATATGTTTAACAGCAAGTGGCCCGCAAGTATGAAGGCCTAGTGAAAATGAATTATCGCAAAAGATTTCTTCATTCTTTTCATCTGCTAAATCGACTGAAAAGTCATGATTGATAAATTGGACATTCTTGTGACCTTGCGGCTTAGGGAATTTTTCAAGTCTCTTTTTCCCTATCTCTTGAAACTCTGGATTTATATCAAGACTGATCATATCCATGCCAAAGTAGTAGGCTAGAGTTCTACTAAGGTGGCCAACTCCTCCGCCGATATCAACAACATGTTTAAATTTGATCTCTTTATTTTTTTGTAAGTTCGTGAGGAAGTTTGCAATAGTTAGAATCTCGTATTGCTTCTTTCCCTTAACTTTGTGAAAGGCCCAGCTTGGAAGCTTCTCAATTCCGGCCGTCATCTCTTTATCAATGACCTCAACTTCTTCTAAGCTCTTTAGTGAATTAAATAGATCTTTTAAGTCTGATTCTGGAAGTGAGTCATAAATTCTTTTGCAATCAACTTTGAATTGTTCTTGAGCTGTTATTTCTCGTAGTGGTGCAATGAGCTTTTTAGGATAGACTTGATCTAATTTTCCAGCACGGAATTGATCAATAACTTCTCTTTGCCATATTTCACTATATGGCCGTAGAATGTTTATAATAGAAGTAAATTGCTGCTGGTAATTCATCACGTTATTTATAGCATGACTAACCACCATTTAAAACGGGACTTTTCTATGATTATTAATGAATCTCTTAATCCATATAATAAAATCGCAGTTGTAGGACTTGGTGTTTCAGGTCGCTCGGCCCTTCGCCTTCTGACATTTCTTGAAAAGGACGTTTATTTAGTTAATCAAGGTGAGGTTGAGACTTGGCCAAGATATGAAGAGACAAGAAGTATTCTGGGCAAGGTGGAGCAAGAAAATTCAAATGAGCTACTAAAAGAGATGGATTTGATTATTTTATCTCCAGGAATCTCTAAGGATATTGATATCTTTGATGGTGTTACATGTCCTATTTGGTGTGAAATTGAACTTGCTTATAAATTTGCTGATGCTCCAATTCTGGGAGTTACTGGAACTAATGGAAAAACCACTGTTGTTAGCTTTCTTGCAGAGTGTGCAAAGTATGATACGACAGGGGATTACTTCATAGGTGGCAATATTGGTGTGCCTTTTTGTGATTATATCTACGAGCGTATGAGTGGTGAAAGAGAGCAGGCCCAGGGAATTATCCTTGAGCTTTCAAGCTTTCAGTTAAATCTCATTGAGGAATTTCAATGTGATGTGGCCGGACTTTTAAATCTCACTTTTAGTCATGGCGAGCGCTATCATAGTATCGAAGAATATGGACTTGATAAGTATGAAATCTTTAAGAATATGCAAAATGGTGGAGTGGCCTATTATCCAAGTGGCCTTCCTGTGGCAATTCCATATGAGATGAGAAATGGCCATGCACTAGATCTTGATATGAAAAAGATTATCTCTGAATTATCTTCTTATATCGATGTCTCAAAACTTAAAATATTTGGTGAACACAATATTATCAATACCTACTTCGTCTACCTCTTGTGGGATGCTTTTACAGGTAATATCGATGCTTTTAAAGGTGCTTGTGAGAGCTTCCATGGTGTTGAGTATCGCTTGCAATTAATTAAACATGAATCTGATCAATACTTTTTTAATGATGCAAAATCCACTAATTGGGATTCTACTTGTATTGCAGTTAAAGGAGTTGAAAACTTAGGTAATGTGGATCTTATCATTGGTGGTCAATTGAGAGGCGAAGGTGATAATCAGCTTTCTCGCTTAGATGAATTCAAGAATGAGATAAGAAAGATTTACTTTTTTGGTGAGTCTGGAAAGATTTTAAGTAATGAATGCCGTGAAATTGATTGTGAGTATTATGAGAATTTGGATGATGTGTTTAAAGCTGGATTTGAAGCAAAAGTAATTCTCTTTTCGCCGGCCTTTCCTTCATTTGATCAGTATCTGAACTATATCAAAAGAGGTGAGCACTTTACGAAATTAACGCTTACTTAAGAACAGAGATCTTAACTTCATGTGGTTTGGTATCTCTCATATTGTCAGCAATTGCGACTTTAAATAGAAAAATGATAAGAATACCTAAAATAAATTTTCCTGACTTTGATTCCATAATGTGATTATCGGCACTTACTGTTTGAATCTTTAGAAAAAAATTTAACTTCTTAACAAATTTTTTCTTGATTCGTAAATCTTGTTATTATTAAACTCAATAATAACATGATAGCACCTATGAAAAAACCACCGGAAGGCTTTGCAGGAGACTGTTCAGACATGTTTGTGCCCTCAAGCTTATCATCGATCTGCTTATCGATTTGCTCAATTGTTCCACACATTGGAATTTGCTCTTTAGGGTAGAGGTAAGTCGCTCCGTCCCAATCGTCTTCTCCAATAGTTTCTCGCCCTGTTAGGTTTCTAAAATACATGAGTGAGTCCTCAAGCTTTGAATGACCTAGACCAAAAGCGTGACCGATTTCATGAGCAAAGAGAGCAATCTTCTGAGCACGAGTTTGCTCATTATACTTAGTTCCAGAAATATCATTAATTCCGATGACTGAGCCAACAATTGTTGCACCACTTAGATTATTTGGAAGGGTTACTGCCAGAATTCCAACTGAAGTGAAAACATCAGTATTGCCGTTACAGACAATAAGGATATCTCTATTTGTATCTGGTACTTGAGTTGAGCAGCCAGCTGATCCAGCATTACAGATTCCATTTGTCGTATAAGCGCTGTCAACAGTTTGAATATTGCCACCTTTTAAATGAAGGCTACTTGTTGAAATTTTATTCCAGTAATTACTTGCTGCTATTTCTACCATATCCATAATTTCATCGGCGCTGTCTGTGATATTTGAGCAAGCATTGTCTGCAACGTGAACTCTAATTTCAGGATCTGCAAAGCGAATAGGTATATTGGCATTGATAGTAAAGGCCTGGGCGGAAAAAGCTAAGATAAAGCTTAAAAGTATTTTCATTTCTTATTACCTAGTGTGTAATTAATTGAGAGCCCATAGCTAAATGCACGCTCATCACCGTCTTCAATATTAAAGGCACTAATTTGGCCATTGATAAAAATGTCCTTATTTAACAGATAGTCACTTCCTATCACGAGAATATTGTTAACGGCCGTTTGGATATCTGAAGGTGTATTATATTGTTGAGTTGAATTACCATTTCCAAGGGTCTGGACCTCTCCATCCATTTTTGTATAAGTAAAAAAGAGTCCGGCACCGGCCTGAAGCCTAAAGTCACTAATCATATGTTCAATTAATGCCTGAAGCCAAAGATTGGTTACTGTGACAGCATCATCTGCACCTTCTTGAGGAATTGTTAAGCCTATTTCAAGGATTAACTTCTTATCCCAATAAAAGTCTGAGCGGTAATTGGCGCGAAGATATGGATTGAAATCAAAATAATTTCGTCCACCGTCAAGGTCCTTTTGAACCTTTCCAACGTACTTTGTCATATTTCCTATACCTAGAGAGAACTCACCAGGTATATTGTATATTTGTGCATTTGTTTGATTTGTTACGAGACTTGTCATGAAAAAGACAAAGCATGCAACTGTTAAGGTCAACTTTTTCATGACACAATTGTTAAGAAGAATTTATTATTTGGCAATATGTTATTGTTTGCAAATGGTGTGAATTTAATTAAAATTGCCGTAATGACTATTAGAAAAGGAATTTAATATGTTCGAAAATTATAAAGTACCATCAGAACTAGTACCAAGTGACCCACGCTTTGGTGTCGGGCCATCTCTTATTCCAACAGAATTTATCCAAAAGCTTGCTGATACAAAAGCTGAACTTCTTGGAACATCACATAGAAAACCAGCTGTGAAAAATCTTGTTAAAGAAATTCAAGATGGACTTAGAAGTTTTTATAATCTACCGGAAGGTTATGAAATCGTTATGGGTAACGGTGGAGCAACTTTTCTCTTTGATATGATTGGACTTGGTCTAGTTAGAAAGAAAAGTGTTCACTACACATGTGGAGAGTTTTCAAATAAGTGGTATAAGTCACATAACTTAATTCCTTGGATTGAGGCCGAAGAGATTGCAAGTGAATATGGACAAGGGTGTGAGCCTCAGGATCACGCTGACGCCGACATGGTTTGTTTTACACTTAATGAAACTTCAACTGGTGTGCAAACAACAACAATCCCAACAGTTAGTGAAGATACTCTTGTGGCCGTTGATGCAACTAGTGGAGCAGGTCAAATTCCTTTAGATTTATCAAAGATTGACTGCTACTTCTTTTCACCGCAAAAAGTATTCGCTTCAGAAGGTGGATTGTTTGTGGCCATCATGTCGCCAAAGGCACTAAAGCGTGCTGAAGAAATTAATTCAAGTGATCGCTATATTCCAGGAATTATGAATTGGAAGACAGCGATTGATAATTCAGTAAAAAATCAAACTTATAATACACCAAGTATTTCAACTCTTTTCTTCCTTAATGAGCAAGTAAAGCTTATGAACTCACAAGGTGGACAAAAGTATGCCGTTGAACATGCAAATAAAAAAGCTGAGTTAATTTACGGATGGGCAAAAGAGGAAAGCTTTCTTGAAGCATTTGTTCAAGATGAGAAGTATCGCTCAACATCTGTTGCAACGATCAATCTTGATGAGAAGTACGATGCCAATGCACTTGTAAAAGTTCTAGAAGATCAAAACATTGCAAATGGAATCAACTCTTATCGTAAGCTTGGTAAGAATCAATTTAGAATTTCTCTCTTTCACAATGTGAAACTTGAGGATCTTCTAAAGCTTACAAAAATTATTTCAAATGCTATTAATGAAGCATCCGCATAATTGACTGGCCAAGACCTGTCTATTGTATGCGGTGCTTGGCCATTTAGTCTTCAGCTAGAAAGTAATGTCGAGAGGTGTGCGTTTATGCACACCGGTTCGTCTACTGGCCAGAGTCAAAAGATTTTTTCTCTTCAATTACGAAAGTTTTCAAACAAGTCTTTTAAGATAAACAGTGTAAAATCAAGAGGCTTTCACTGTTATTATCATATTTTCTCAAGTTGATTAATCTGTTCAACTTTTAATCATAATTTGTCGATTAATAACCATGATTCAATATATCAATCACAAAAGGATACTTTGTCTTTATGCAAGGTTAATGAATATAGAAGTTGAGGTATTTTAGTGAATAAAATTATAATAGTCAGTTTAGTTACTTGTTTATGTTCTAGCATCTACGGACTTGATCTTTTGTATGGAACTTTTAAGAGGCAATTCTCTGGCAACATTAAAGTTCAAATCAATAAAGCTGAGTCTGAATACAAAGCTAGATTAGATAAAATTAAAAAGTATTATGATTTCGTCTTTAAAGACTGCGGAGAAATTCGTCAAAAAAATGGGCTCTTTGACTATAGTAATAAATGTTGGCAGCGACAACGAAAAATATTTGAGAAGAAATACGGTGATAGTCTTGGTTATGCTCTTAATAAGGTAGAGTTTGTTAGTCGAAAAATTAAGGTTGCTGATATATATGGTAAAAGTATCGAAGGACAGTCCATAGGGGAATTTGGTGTTGAGCTAGTTAAGGAAGCACGCGGAGTGAAGTCAAAATTTGCTAAAGTTTATGTAAGTCTAGAGAATGGGCATTACTCTGATTTTGTATTTTTTTATGGAGTTGTGGAGAAATTTGAAAATGGACGCGTGAAACTTTTATCGAATCAAGATATGTGGATAAGCGTTGATGATATGAGAGAGGTGTTTAAGTTTAAAGACGATGTATTTAAACTTACAAGAGAAGAGTTAAGAAAAAAATATACATTTGCTGGGAAAAGTTTAGGTTGCAAAGGTGAAAAGTTTGCATGCGTAGATAGTTGTGGCGTTGGTAAGGTGAAGGATGATCATGTAATTATGTATCTTGAGAGTGATGATGACTTATTAGACGATGACAAGGTAATGATTAATGAGTTGCTAAATTCAAATGGTGAGTTTGCTTGTTATGTAAACTTAATCCTCTAGTTAGAGTTTATCGTTTGATTTGTGAATCTAGCTCTTATTACGAAAGCTTTTCAAAACAATCTTCAATCTTGGCATTAAGGTCGGACTTCTTCTGGTTTAATCCTGCAATGAGTTGGTTTTTTTCTTCATCCATATTGGAATAGTCAAACTTTGAAAGTAGCTCGTCAATCTTTTCAATCTGGCCTTCAAGCTCCATAATTTCTTCTTCAATCTTTTCGACTTGAACGTCGTTAAGCTTTGGAGTCTCCTTAATAGAAGGTGCGGCTATTTCTTCTTTATTTGAAGAAGGCCCTTGCGATTGTTTTTCTAGGTCGCGCTCCATTTGTCTAGCTTCAAGATATGGGCGAACAAATGTGAATCCACTTGAGAATTTTGTGACGGCCTTGTCTTCAATGAGCCAAACACGATTGGTAATATTTTCTAAGAACGACCTATCGTGAGAGATGATGATGACCGTTCCTTGGAATTCGGCGAGTTTTTGCTCTAAGATTTCAATCGACTCAATATCGAGGTCATTTGTCGGTTCATCAAAAATCCAAATATCAGCTTCATTCTTAAGGTTTAGTGCAAGTTGCAGACGATTTAATTCTCCACCTGAGAAACTTGAAAGAGGCCTATGAAGTTCTCCGCGATCAAAGAGGAAGTTTTGAAAGTAGGTCGCAACGTGTATCGAGCGTCCACTTTTAAAGTGAATAAAGTCTTCACCTTCACCAAGTAGATCATAAGGTGACTTTGAAAGATCAAATTCATCTCGTTTCTGAGAAAAGAGACAAACCTTTAGATCATCTGCTCTTTTTATATTTCCTGCGCTCGGGTTAAGTTTTTCGGCAACTAATTTCATAAGAGTTGATTTTCCAACCCCGTTTTCACCTAGGACTCCGACCTTGTCGCCTTTAAAGATTGAAAGGTTTACCCCTTTAAATAGCACTTCTTTATTATCGTAACCAAAATCCACATCTTTGAATTGTACAAGCTGCTTTGTTTTTCGATTACTGTCATTCATTGCTAGATCAAGCTTTGAGCGGGCCTGATCTTTTAGTTTTTGAACTTGCTTTGAAAGATCATTGAAGTCTTCAACGCGTTTTTTTGAGCGAGTTCGACGGGCCTTAACTCCTTGTCTCATCCAAGCGGTCTCTCGCCTGAGAGAGTTCTTAAGCTTTGTTAGAGAGTTAAGACGTAGCTCTTCTTGAGTCTTTGTATATTCAAGATACTCTGCATATGTTCCTTTAAAAGGAGAAACCACTCCAGAGTGGATATTAAAGATCTTTGTAGTAACTTTTGAGAGAAGGTAGCGGTCGTGGGAGATGATCACGTGAGTTTTATTGGACTTCATGATCTCATCTTCAAATTGCTCAATTGTTTCAAAGTCTAAGTGGTTTGTAGGCTCATCCCAAAGAATGAGGTTCTCTCTTGCAGTTAGGCCCAGGCTAAGTTGAACTTTCTTTTGCTCTCCACCTGAGAGACCTTTAACTTTCATTGAAAGATCAGTAAGGCCAAAGGCCTTGATATAACTTTCGTAATTATTTTTGAGATCCCAATACTTCTTGTGTTCAAGCTCTTCCATAATTTTGTTCTGCTCAGTAAGTCCTTTCTCTGTTGAAAGATCAAGTGAATCAAGTTTATTATTTAGAACTTCAAAGTCACGATACTGAAAGTAAAAATAGTCTTCAATAGTGATGTCTTCATTTGGAAGAGTGAAATTTTGGTCGACTTTAAAGACACTGAATTCCATCGTTGGACCTTGTGAAGCCGTGGCCTTCTCAAAGGTAAATGGGGGAGTCGATGTATCTGGCGCGATCTCTTCATTTATAATTTTTAATAGAGAAGACTTACCCATTCCATTTAGGCCAATGAGTCCGATTTTATCACCGTGCTCAATATAGAATTGTGCGTTATTGAAAATGACTTTCTGCCCAAAGGCGAGATTTATATTTTTTAAGTTACATAGTATCGACATTTCATAAATCTATCCTATTTTTAACTGTTTGGCCCAAAAAATTCCCGTCAATTCCTAGCCGAAATGTGGCCGTTTAGGTATGATATCGCCTCTTACAACACACATATCCAACGACTACAACAGTTCGTGAAGGGGAAAGATATGAGAAAATTATTTAAATTGGCCATAGCATCTCTAACTTTACTGAGTGCACAAGCAAATTATGAACTTTTAGCTAGTTCAGGTGAATATAATTATAACCTACCTCAGCAAACTTTTTGGATCAGTACATCACTTCGTATGATGAATACTGGTGAAGTATGTTTCTCAATGGGGGGAGCTGCTGGTGGAATTTCTGGTTACGCTTTTCTTTGTGGCGACAATGGTGACAATATGAAGCGCTATCTCGTTCCACAAAATGAAGCAGTAAGTGATTTCTACTTATTTGATGATGGAAATACTGGTGATAAGCATATTGTTTTTGCTCCAAATAACGGTTCAGAGCACCTTGGAATTTATACATTTAATTTAAGAACGGGTAAGCGTCTTGAGCATGAGAACTTCGAAGGACAATTCACAGGTCTTTCTGGCGTTGCCATGAATGAAGAAGATGTACTTGTTTATCGTCAATCATTTGGTGGTAAAAGAGCAAGAATTGTTATGCGCAACTTAGATGGAGAAAATGATCTCTTTTCAAGTTTCTCTAAGGATATTGGATATGTATTTACGCCTCAAACAAGCGGGAATTACGTATTAACTAAAATTAGAATGGGAAGAGGAATTGCTGAGAATCAACCAGATCGTCTCTACCTATACAATATGAAAAAGGGTGCAAAGCAAATCGTTATGCAAGATAAGGATGGTCAACCTTCTTCAAAAATTACAAAGATCATGAATACTTATACAGTAAACCACAATGGTGATATTGCTGTATGGACAGAAACTGAAAATGGAACGCAATTGTATGCTTCTAATAAAGGTATCTTAAAATCAGTTCTTACTATTGGTGATGAAATTACAAAGTATGATGCTTTCTCTCCATCAATGAATAATCTTGGTGATATTTTAATTCGTGGATACGACAAAAAGAACAATGCTGCGATTTTTGCTTATGTCGATGGCCAGTGGTCAAAAGTTATTGGTGAAGGTGATGTGATTGAGATGAATGGTGTTAGCTATGAAGTCGCAGATGCTACAACTTCTCCATTTGTCCACGCTCCAAGAATTAATGATAATCGCGTCGTTGCATTTATTGTTTATGTTGTGAATAAGATGACAAATAAACTAACAACAATGGTTTTAAAGAAACAATTATAACAAAAAAGAAAGTATAGAGAAAAATGGCATTACTTAAGAAAAAAGATCCAATTACTAAGTTTTATGACGTTATTATCGTAGGCTCAGGGCTAGCGGGGATGACGGCAGCAAATAAATTAGCAAAAGATGGAAGAAGTGTTCTTCTTCTTGAGGCACATAATAAACTAGGTGGCTTTGCTACATGGTTTAGACGCCCAACAAATGAAGGTGAAAGACATATCTTTGATATTTCTCTTCATGGTTTTCCTGCGGGGATGATCAAGACTTGTCGCCGTTATTGGTCAAAAGATATTGCAAATTGTATTGAGCGAGTTGATAAGATTCGCTTTATTAATCCGCAATTTGAAATCGATACTGATTTCACTAAAGAAGATTATATCAACATCTTAGTTGAGAAATTTAATCTCTCTCGCGAGCATGTTGTGGGCTTCTTTGATGAATTACGTGCCATGAACTTCTATGATGACGAGGCCATGACTAATGGACAATTATTTGAGAAGTATTTTCCAGGGAGAAACGATGTAGTTCGTTTCTTACTAGAGCCAATTGCCTATGCTAATGGATCAACTCTTGAGGATGAGGCCATCACTTTTGGAATCGTTTTTTCTAACTTCATGAATAAGGGTGCCTATATCTTTAGAGGTGGAACGGATAAGCTTATTGGTATGATGAAAGATGAGCTTCTTTCTAATGGCGTTGATATCAAACTCCACACTAAGGTTGATGAGATTCTTGTTGAAGATAATCAGGCCAAGGGAATCCGTGTTGGAGACGAAAAGGTTCTATCTCGATCAGTTATCTCCAACTCTGCGCTTTTTAATACAATCTTTAAAATGACTCCTAATGCAAAATATTCTCAAGAATTTGCTAAAGATGCCAAGGCCGTAAGAGTAAATTCTTCTTCTTGCCAGGTATTTATGGGACTTAAAGAAGGTGAGTCAATTCCAAATATTGGTGAGCTCATTTTCTATTCACGCTCTGATCATTTTGATACTGACTTACTTCTTTCACCGAAGGCGCACTCTCAAACTTTTTCAATCTACTATCCAGATATGAGAAAGCATATGAAACAAAAATATGCTGTTGTTTCGAGTATCAATGCTCGTTATGAAGACTGGATGAACCTGAGCGAAGAAGAGTATAAAGAGCGTAAGGAATACTTAAAGAATAATGCTCTTGATACGATGGAGACTCTTGTTCCTGGGTTTAAGGATAAGGTTGAGCATGTGAATGTATCAACTCCAAAAACAGTTGAAAAATACACTCATCATCACTTTGGTTCTTCATTTGGAACAAAGTTTGAAGGGCTTGGTGTATCAAAAGAGCTTCCAAATCAGGTGAAAGGTCTCTTTCATGCAGGCTCTGTTGGAATCATTATGTCAGGTTGGCTAGGTGCTGCTAACTACGGTGTTATCGTAGGACATGACTTAAATACTTACTTAGATAATACAGAAGAATAAAATTTTAAAAGGAATAAATATGTTTGATTTTAAAGATCAAGTTGCAATTGTTACAGGTGGAACGCGCGGAATTGGACGCGGGATTACGGAGTCTTTTTTAAAAAGCGGTGCTCGTGTTGTTGCTACCTATGCTGGAAACCACGATGCTGCCAATGCTTTTAAGGCAGAACTAGGTGAGTTAGGTGAAAACCTCTATCTGGAAGCCTTTGATGTTTCAGATGCTAGTGCTGTTGAAGAATTTTGGAGTCGCATGAATGAACAATTCGAACAAATCCATATTCTTGTTAATAACTCTGGTATTCGACGCGATAATCTTTCACCGATTATGCCAGATGAAGATTGGGCAAGAGTTCTTGATATCAATCTAACGGGAACTTTCCTAATGACTAAAAGAGCAGTTAATCATTTCCTATCAAAAAGATATGGAAGAATTATTAACATGAGCTCTGTTGGTGGAAGCCTAGGTCTTCCTGGACAAGCAAATTATGCTGCTTCAAAAGCTGGCCAAGTTGCCATGAGTAAGTCGATTTCTAAAGAAGTTGGAAAGCGTGGAATTACAATTAATAACGTTTGCCCAGGTTTTATTGAAACTGAATTAATTGCTGATCTTCCAGCTGAGCAAGTGAAAGAATATAAGAAACAAGTTCCTTTAAAGAGATTTGGTAAGGTTGAAGAAGTTGCTCACGCTGTGCAATTTCTAGCATCAAAAGAAGCCGCCTATATCACAGGTGCATCACTTGAAGTAACAGGTGGCCTATAATGAGTTTTGATGTAAAAGAACTTATCCCACAAAGGGAGCCATTCTTATTTGTTGATAAGATCATTGAACGCCAAGAAGGTGAAGTTGATAAGATAATTACAAGCTATCAAGTAACTGGTGAAGAGGACTTCTTTAAAGGTCACTTCCCAGGAAATCCTGTTATGCCTGGTGTTCTTCTTCAAGAAGCAATCTTTCAAAGTGGTGCATGCTTAATGGCATCAGGAAGTGAAAGTGGCCTTGGAGTTGTTGCGAAAGTCTCAAATGCTAAGTTTAAGAATATGGTTCGTCCTGGAGATGAGCTTATTATGGAAGTTGAGCTTCTAGATCAACTTGCTAATGGTTATTTCTTTAAAGGAAGAACTAAAGTAAATGGTAAGACCGTTCTTGCTATTGAATTTACATGTGCAAAGGTTTAAATGAGTTTTTTAAATTTTGAAAATAAATTATTTCTAATAACTGGTGTTGCTAATAAGAAGTCTGTTGCATACTTCAGTGCAAAGACAATCATTGAAAATGGTGGAAATTGTGTCTTTACTGTTCAAAGTGAAGAGCATCAAGCAAAGCTAAAGAAGCTATTTCCTGAGTCTAAAAGCTATATCGTTGATGTGACAAAAGAAGAGCAAATTAAAGAATTAGCAATTAATCTAAAAAATGATGAAGTTAAACTCGATGGTATGCTTCATTCAATTGCCTTTGCAAATCTTGCAAATCCTAAGCCTTTTCATGAAACATCTTGGGAAGATTTTGCTCAGGCAACACAGATCTCTTCATTTTCACTTGTGCAGTTATCAAATGAATTGGCTGCATTATTTGAACACGAAGCTTCTGTTGTAACGATTTCAATCTCGGATACGAAGGCCACTTCATATGGTTATATGGGGCCAATTAAGTCGATGCTTGAGACAACGTGCTCATATCTTGCAAAGAGCTTTAGTGAGTTTTCACAAGTTCGCTTTAATAGTGTTTGCTCAGGGCCTTTAAAAACATCAGCTTCAGCGGGAATCCCTGGCTATATTGATAATTATATCTTTGCTGAAAAGCTTACCATGAGAAAGCAGGCCTTAAAAACTCAAGAAGTTGCCAATACAGTTGCCTTCTTACTTTCAAATGCTTCAAGCGGTATCAATGCCACTGGTGTTCTTGTTGATTGTGGGATGAAGTCGAATCACTTTGACCAAGAAGTGGTTTCAGGAAAATAGTTCTAATATATATTTAATTCTATAGGGGTTATAATTAAGTTATGAAAAACTTTTTTATGGCCCTTTTTACTTTTTGTATAATCCCTACAACCTACGCTAACGATGCTGTGAAGTCATATTGCAAGAGCGTCTCTTTTTCTAAAGATGACTCTATCTACAATGAAATAGCAAAGTTTAAGGCCGATATGGCAAATGCTAAAGAAGTTGCCGCGGTAGCAGATGAAGCGCTAAGTAATCTTATTGCTAAAAAAAGTCCAGTTGTGACAAGTTGGATTAAACGCCGAAAGCTTGATGTTAATGATCCTATTAATGTCGCAAGACAATGGCGTCTTTACTATGTTGATAATATCGTCCTATCTTCTGGGACATTTAGTGAAAGGCCAAAGGTTATTCAAAAACTTGTGGATTCTGAAATGAGTGAAGTCTTTTCTAATCTATACACAAAAGAGAAGAAATCATTGCTTAAGAAGTCATTTGACATAGCAAAACGTGATGCCATAAATGTTTTAAAACTTCTCATAGGTAAAGATGAAGCTTTTAAAGAAATCAAAGAGCGCATCGAGAAGATTACCATATTTACCCCTGAAAAAGTTATTGGTACAAAAGTTGAAAAGGCCCCTCGTGACTTTCTTGAGTGGGGTTTTGCTTATGATCCAAATTCAAATCAAATTAATGTCGGTTTAGATGGACTAAATTTTGCTTATCCTAAGTATCAGGCAAGTCTTGTTAGTCTTATGGCCCATGAGATAGCGCACTCATTTGATAGCTGTCGCTTTTCAGGTTTTTATAAGAATAAGAATCCATTCACTAGTATACAAAGTTGCTTAAGAAATACTTCGAGTGTTGGTGCTAAAAAACGTGATGACTCGCAATTGGCCTTTCTTGTGCAAAATAATATTATTAAGAAGGAAGTTGCCCAGAATCTCTTAGCTAATCCAACTTGTAATCGTTCACTATACCCACTTCCAGGAAAACAACGTGATCAATTAGATGAGATCTTTGCTGATTGGTTTAGTGCTGAGGTTGTTGCCTTAAGTGGAATAGATTTAAAAAACCTTAGAAGTGAACTTTGTTTAGAAAAAGATCTAAGTAAGGGCTCATCATATATTTCAAACGAAAAACGTTTAGCAGGAATTTACTTAACTCAACCAACTATCGCCAAGAAAACATCTGGCTTCTTAGGTCTTCTTGGAGGAAAAGATACAGGTTTTAAGTATTGTTCTAATTAGCCGGCTTTTGCAGATACTTTTCAAAAACTTGAATGCGGTTGAGAATCTTATTTGATAAATCTAGTAATGATTGATCGATATTTTGTTGGAGATTTCTAAAGTCTGCCTGCATTTTCTTTGTATCTTCATTATGCTTTAGTTCTAGTTTATTTAGTCGATCTTCTATAATGGCAAGTCCATCTAAATTTGTTTCTTTTTTCTTTAATTGCTCAATTTCTTTCTTCAGTGACTCAATCTCTTTTTTCATCTTATCATCCATGCCGGTTTTAAGATCAGAGATTTCTGAGCGAATTTTCTTCACATATTCCTCTAATGCAGTAATGCGAAAAATCTTTGCATTTCCTGGCCCAGAGTCAAATTCTTCAAGCTCAGCAAAAGCAATTTGATTGATAGAAAATATTAAAAATAAAACAATAGTAAACCTCATATTAAAATCATATAATCTTTGCAATGAGTACGCATTATAAAATTTGGCTGAATTACCTTAATCGAAAAAAATCAATCTATCTCCTAGGTGTTATCTCAATAATTGTCTGCAATATTTGTCAGGTATTTTATTCGAGGGCCATGGGCGACGTTGTAGACTTCTTAACACATAAGACTATGCCTGCTTGGACGATTGATTCATTTATTTATGGTAGTGACCTTAAACATAAATTCTTCTTCATCTTTAGCGCAGTGGCACTGTCACGCATCATGCTATATTTTGGCCGTGTAGGGTGGCGTATCTTTTTAGGTCGACAAACTCATCATGCTGGCGGTTTTTTAAAAGATGATATTTGGCAAAATGCACAATACTTTTCAATGGATACTCTTGTAAATAAATACCCGAAAGGAATTTTAATGAGTGCTGCAAATAGCGATGTTGGACAAGCTCGCTTTGTTTTTGGCTTCACAATTGTCGGTATTGCAGATGTTTTATTCCTAGGCCTATTTACAATCATTTCACTATTTCTCATTAATGTGAAAATTACAATTATCTCATTCTTAGCATTGCTAATTGTTCCAATTTTTGTTCGCTATATTTCTTCAATGGAAATGAAGCGATATGATGTTGCTCAAGACTATCTTTCATACTTTAACGATGAAACTTCTAAGGCAATCTCCACTGTAAGATTACAGAAATTAGGAAATACGGCATCTTTTTGGTTTAAGAGATTATATGCTGGTGCTCAAAAGTATCGAAAAATGAGACTACTCGCTAATCACACATCAATGCTTTATATTCCGTCATCTGGCTCAGCCTCAATGGCCACTTATATAATTCTTTTCACTTACGGTATAACTCTTTTGATGGATGGAACAATTACTGTTGGTGAGTTTGTTGCCATACAAGGATTAGTTTATCTCTTACAAGATCCACTTGCTGAACTTGGTTATATTATTTCAGATTGGAGAAAGTCATTCACTTCTCTAAAAAGACTTGCTGAAATTTATACTCATTTAAAAGAAGATTATCTACTTGCTGAAAAAGAAGGTGAGGAGATTTCTGGTGAAGAGGTCTTTTCGATAAAGAATCTAAATTTTAGCTATGAGAAAAATACACCTATTCTTACTGATATCAATCTCGAAGTTAGAAAAGGGATGCGTATTGGGATTATTGGCCAGATTGGTACAGGTAAAACAACTCTCTTAAATATTCTAAGTGGATTAGAAAGAGACTTTAGTGGACAAGTGTATTTCTTTGGAAAACCTTTTAAAGAATATAGTCATAAGTTTCTTAGGTCTCATATAACAATGGTTCACCAAAAATCATTTCTCTTTGCTGATTCTATTAGAAATAATATTTTGATGGATCAGGACTTATCAGATGAGATTCTTTGGGAAGTTCTCGAAGTTGCAGGACTTAAAAATGACGTTGAAAACTTTGATGATGGGCTTGATACTCAATTAGGAGAGTGGGGAGTCAATTTATCAGGTGGACAAAAACAGCGTCTTACTCTTGCAAGAGGTCTTGTACGTAAACCTGAAATTCTCCTTCTCGACGATTGTTTATCGGCCGTTGATACGGTTACTGAAGAGAAGATTTTATCAAATATTGATAAGTTTCTACCGAATTCCACATTAGTTTGGGTTGCCCATCGTGAGTCGACTTTAAAATATTGTGAAAAAGTGATTAATCTTGATCGTGAGGTGAGTGATGAGTAAGGCGAAACAATTTCTTGCACAAGATGATCAGGAAGAATCAAATTATAAGAAACAAGGTCACTCGGCCTTTAAGACTTCTGTATTTCTTTTTAAGTATGCAAAAGGTCATCGTATACAAATTGCATTTGCCATAACCCTTCTGACTTCATTTACTGTATTGTCGATGGTTTCAGGTCATGCCATGGGTGTTCTTGTCGGTGAGGGGCTTGCAAAAGAAAACTGGGAATTAGCTAAAGAATGGGCCATATATATTCTGGCCTTAGAATTTATCAGTATCCTTTTACAATTTGGTGGAAGAAGATATCTAATCACTCAAACTAGTCTTGTTATATTAAAGATTAGAGAGAGATTATTTGAAAAGCTATCTCACTTACCCCTTAAGTTTTTTGATTCTTGGCCACAAGGGCGAATCGTAACTCGTATGACTCACGATGTAGAAGGGATTGAAAAATTCTTTACTAGCTCATTAGGGCGTATCGTTACTTCTGTTCTTATGATTGTCTCTTCTGCTACGGCGATGCTTTTAACTGACTTTAAGCTTGGTGTATATGTAATTATAGGGATGTTGCCAGCGATGGCCTTTCTCCTATTAACAAGAAATAAAACAGGAGCACTAAACCGCTCTATTAGTAAGCACTCATCACATATCAATTCAAAACTTTCTGAATATATTGATGGGATTCACGTTATTCGATCTTTTGGTGTTGAAGATTGGTCTTATGCAAATTTTAAATCAGCAGTTGATGATCAACAAACAGTCCAACTTGGTGCCAATTCTTTCTATGCTTTTACTATGCCAATGCTTTCGTTTCTTTGTGGGCTTCCACTGTTAATCTTAGTTTGGTTAGGAGGGAGTGCAGTCGTTGATGGAACACTAACACTTGCATTATTTGTGGCCTTCTTGCGTTATTGTGAAAGATTCTTTTGGCCTGTTCTGTCTCTGTTTAGGGAAGTAGCCAATATTATTACAGCATTCACTAGTACAAATCGTGTCGCTAATTTTATTGAAGTCCAAACAGAAAAAGAAGTCTTTGATCAACGTGATGAGAGGCGACATAAAGTTATTGGAGAGATTGAATTCTCTCACGTCACTATGGGATATAATGATATTTCCAATGCTCTGAATGATGTATCATTTAAAATCACAAAGGGTGAAAAAATTGGAATTGTCGGTCCAACAGGTTCTGGTAAAACCACTGCTGTGGCAGTCTTATCTCGTCTGTATGACTATCAAAAAGGTGATGTTCTAATTGATGGGCAAAACCTAAAAGAGCTTGATATCGATAATTATCGCGATCAAATCGGAATTGTTTCTCAAGATGTGATTATCTTTGATGGAAGTCTTCGTGAAAACCTCTCAGTTAATCCTGATCTTACAGATAAGGATATTTTATCAATATGTGATAAGACTGGAATGAGTAAGGTTATGAGCTATTCAAACTTAACTCTTGATAGTGTCATTAAAGATGGAGGCTCAAACTTATCGGCAGGTGAGAAACAGGTTATTTCACTTACTCGAGTTTGCCTGCAAAACCCTAGCATTCTTATCCTTGATGAAGCTACAGCGCACGTGGACCCATACTTTGAAAAGATTCTTCATGATGGTATTCATAACGTAATGGATGGGAAAACTTCTTTTTTCATTGCTCACAGGCTTGATACAATTAAAGAATGTGATCGAATCTTAGTATTTAAAGATGGAAAACTTGTGGAGTTTGATACACCAGAAAATTTAATCGCTGCCCGAGGTATTTTCTATGATCTTTCTCAGGCTTCTCTGCATTGATTTAAGATGATAATATGAACTTATGAAAAATACTCTTCCAGTATTTAATATAAGTTTTAGGCCATTTTTTCTTTTAGCGGCCATTATTGCTATTATTAATGTAACATTTTGGGTTAGTGCTTTTGTTAAGGGAACTGATCTTGGTCTAGTTAACTTTGATCCATTATTCTGGCATGGCCATGAAATGTTATTTGGGTTCACTTCTGCACTTATTATTGGCTTTCTTTTTACAGCAAGCTCACATTGGACGCAAACAACTCCATATCGTGGATGTTTTTTAATCTTTCTTGTCGCCTTATGGTTGATGGAGAGATTTTCTTATTTCCTAAATATTAGTCATAATTGGTCTATTATATTGCTCAATATCTTTTATCCTGCTTCAATTATTCTTCTTTTCTTAAAACTAAGAAAGAATAAACAAGTCTATATTTTTATTCCTCTACTTAGCACCTTATGGATACTATCTATTCTTCACACCTATGGATATATGAGTGATAGCTTAAGTCTCCAAGACATTTCAAAGAACTCTGCTAGTGCCATTATTCGATTGTTAATTTTATTAATTCTTGGTCGGGTCATTCCATTTTTTACAAAGTCTCGTTTTAAAGATTTAGATTTGAAAATTAATGTTCCAAAATTCGTACAACGTTTTTCTATCTTAACATTAATTATATTAGCATTGCCTCTTTCTCTCTTTTTAAGTCCTTCGGCGATAATTATTGTCTATCTAATTTGTATTATATTTAATACTTTACGAGTTCTATACTGGAAGCCTCTTATCGGTATGAAAGAGCCAATGATTGCAGTCTTATATATTGGCTCATTTGCACTTGTTTTCGGACTAGTTATGGAGCTAATTGGATTCTTTAATGGCTCCATTGGATTCTCTCAAGCACCACTGCATATGCTATTGGCCTTCGGTTTAGGTAGTGTTGCTATCGGAATGATGACTCGTGTTTCTCTTGGTCACACAGGGCGAATTATTAAGGCAGATAAGTATATAATTATCTCTTTTGTCTTCGTTATAATTGGGGCATTGATACGAGTATTTGTGCCGATTATATGGAATGAGTTTTATGAGACTTCACTGCATTATGCTAGTGGGTTTTGGACATTAGGCTTTATCATTTATCTTGTAAAGTTTTTCTGGCCACTTGTAACAAAGCGACCAGACGGTAAGTTTGGTTAATTCCAAAAGTCTTTATTAATGAGAAGTCCGTGGGCCATATTGATCTTTAGTGGCCTAACTTGATCGACTTTTAGTGTTTGCATGAAGCCAAGAACAAGTGCGAGATTTGTCACATCTGTTACAGCGTATTTACTGTCGATTTCTTTATCACTGAGTTTTGATCTTTCAAGTAGTTTTGATAGGAGAGTCGATTGGTTATAAATTCGATTCGTCTTTTTAAATTGTTCACCAATACTATAGTAATGAACACCACCAACACCAATGACTTGATATCCTTTTAAATTACCAAAACGACTAAATTCTTGTTTTGAAATAAATCGTGCTAGATCCATTGAGCGAAGTGCTCTTTCCTCTGTTAGTGGATTAGGAGTTTTCGTACCATCTGGATATAACTCTTTTAAAACAAGATTTTTAAATGGAACAGAAGCGACTTTTAAAAGGGCAACCTTTGTACTTCCATCTGCAAGCGGCTTTGTTATTTGCATGCTTCCGCCACCAATATCCCAAACAGCAACTGGAGACTTCTTAGGAAGTTTCATTGTTTTAGTTTTTGATAAGGCCGCATAATATGCAAAACGAGCTTCATCTTTTTGAGAGATAATTGTAAGAGGTATGCCACTGTTATTGGTAATTGTCTCAGCTGCTTCTTCACCATTATCGGCCGTTCGAAATGCAGATGTTGCTACAGCCTTGATGTCACTTGCACCCTGATGATCGGCCATGTATTTAAACTCTTCAAAAACTGCACTTAGTTTTTGAATCATTGAAGGTGTAATTTCATTTTCTTTTGATGCTTGTAGGGCCTCTTTAAGAGGAACTGCTCTTTGTGCTTCAAAAAGAATTCCTTCAACAAGTCCTTTACAAGTATTAACGAGACCTACCACGAGTTTTGTGGAACCTGAGCCTAGATCAATTGCAGCTCTCTTAGTATGACATTTAGAGCTCTCGGCAATGTCATGATATTTTTCACTACTTCTTTGAAAGCTTCCACAGGATACGATGACAAGAAGTAGTGTACTAAATAGGATGTTCTTAGCGGTAAACAAATGCTCCTCCTCGAACATCATTAATGATACTTTTAACCTTTGTCTTCTTATTTACTTTACCGTCATGCTTGGCCTTTAGGTGGGCCTTATGCATTTTCTTAATGGCAGTACCAATGGCCTTACCCATAAGAGGTGGAACAGCATTACCAATTTGTCTCCACTGAGCAGAGATTGGGCCACTAAAAACAAAGTGATTAGGGAAGCTTTGAATCTTTGCAGCTTCTCTTTGTGTTAGGTAGCGGTGCTCTGTTGGATGGTAGTAGCTATGACGATGAGTCATTATCGTTGGAGAAACACTTTTTGAATCAAGTCTTTGATACTTCGTTTGTCTAAAGCGACCTTCGCGCATATTTTTCCAATCAACTCCCAGTTTCGTTGTTGGTGTTAAATATGCTTTCTCATCTTTTTCATAACGAATTCCTTTTCCTTCAGGAATTCTCTTAATTCTTTTTAAATCTAATTTTGATTTTATTTTTGCACTGTCTAGATCATGATTATGAATTTCACCATTTTTATCGGTAAGGTCACTTAAGGCCTCTCCTACTGTAACTGGTGGACGATATGTTTTTGCAACAACTGTGTCATGTGTAATTTTTGGAAACTCAACCTTTTCATTAATTCGAGATCCTATGAAAATTGTACGACGACGCTTTTCTGGGACTCCGTAATGCTGAGAGCTTAGAACTTTTACGTCGAGATTATAACCGAGACGATTAAATCTTCTAAAGATTGCCTGTAAAGTCATCTCGTTTTTCTTTGCCAGAAGACCAGTTACGTTTTCAATAACAATAAATTCTGGTTTGGCCAACTTCACAATTCTTACGAATTCTAAAAAAAGTTTATTACGAATATCATCTGGGTTTCCTGGGCCAACAGTTGAAAAACCTTGGCAAGGAGGGCCACCAACAACTAGGTTTACATCAGTATCACCTAGAATTTCTTTAATTCTCTTGTTTGTAAGTTTTGATATATCACCACAATATGGATAGGCCTTCTTGTGATTTAGGGCAAATGTATCCATTGCGTGTTTATTGAAGTCAATTCCAAGTACACATTCGAGTCCGGCCATTTCTAGTCCGCAGCTAAAGCCACCGGCACCTGAGAAAATATCAATAAACTTAAGCTTTTTATTCTTCCTTGATTTGTTATTAGTGCTCATAACTACTTTTTTAATTCCTTGTGTGTTGTTGTATCCCTTAGAGAAATATTATCCGTTTTTGCGCTGAGTTATGTCAATGAAATATATGAGCTTTTTGGTTTGGAATGATGCCTTGAAAATACATCCACACTACATAAATTTTCAAAATCACATATAATATAAGTATGCAAAAATCCAAACGTGAAAGAGTTATCATCGGTATGGATGGTGGAATTGATTCTGCTGTCACGGCCTTATTATTAAAGAAACAAGGATACGATTGTATCGGTGTTAATATCTCATTCTTTGAGCGTGTGACGCAGGAAGATGAAGACTTCGTTACTAATTTTAAAACGAAACTTACTCCCGAAGGGCGCATTCCTGATGAACTCGCTGATGATGAAGAAATGAAAGAAGGACTTCGTCGTTTTGAAAAGATTAAATGGGTCAGAAGAATTAATCATATTTTTAAGGATTGGTTTTGTGCACCTCAAGAGCAGATAAAGGATATTTGTCGCTTAATTGGGATTCCTTTCTATGTAACAAATGCTAGTTCTGAATTTGAAGATCGAGTCATTTCATTAATGTTAAAATCACGATTTGCTGGGATTTGGCAAAATCCAAGTCTAGATCGCGCGACATTGATTTTTGATATTCTAAATTCAAAGCTTGAGGCCTTAAAAGCAACTAAGATTGCTACTGGCCATTACTGCAAGGTAATTGCAAATCATGGCCAATTTGGACTTGTGCGACCAAATGATCCAAATGAAAATGATTGCCATCTCTTAAGTA
The DNA here is from genome assembly GCF_036903125.1 of Halobacteriovorax sp. DPLXC-1. Taxonomy (NCBI): domain Bacteria; kingdom Pseudomonadati; phylum Bdellovibrionota; class Bacteriovoracia; order Bacteriovoracales; family Halobacteriovoraceae; genus Halobacteriovorax; species Halobacteriovorax sp. DPLXC-1. Next base: position 270,198 of record NZ_JAYMCO010000002.1, on the reverse strand, counting down.
ATCTATCTCAAGAGAGTCTTTCAAGATTACTTCTGCCTATTGCTGATCTTAATACTTCAGAAGTTGATCGAATTGGAGCACTGGTAAGTGCTAATTCGTTTACTCGCGCAAAACTTAAGGCCAAGAAAAAAGCTCGTGCACAGACATACCAGTCAGATGAGCTATGTGATTTATATCCTCGTTATGTGGCCCCTAAGTTTATTAGGGAAAGTAATATCTATGATCATTCAAATGATAATGTTGTTGGCGCACACGATGCTCACTTCAGATATCATCTCGGCCAGACTCATTATAAAACAAAAGAGGGAAATCCCCGAGTTCCCGACTCACAAATTGTCGTTATCAGTATGTCTAGAGGACATATTTTTATTGCTAAGAATAAAGAATTAGAGTTTGAAAGAATAGTCTGTCATCATTTTGAAAATTTTAATGTTGTCGATACAGCAAAGCCTTTAGAATGTTATGGAAGTCTCCTATCAAATGGAAATACTTTCAAAGGGACTTTATATCTTCTAAACAATGGAAATATCTTCTTTGATTTAGAAGATAAAAAGAATGGCATTGTATTTAGAGGAGATACGATTATGTTCTTCTTAAAAGATGCTCCTTCTGCAAAGGCCATCGGCCATGCTAAAGTTTATCAAAGCGGTCATTTTGTTGATGGCCAATTCTATATGTTACCACTTTCAAAAAGAGAAAAAGAAGAGCTTGAGGAAACTCAGGCACTACCAAAGAAAAGAGAAATAGGGTTTTAATGAAGTATTTTATTTTATCGATTATTTTTATCATTACATCAAATAGTTATTCACAAAGCTATAAGCTTAATAAGTCAAAACGCTCACCAGAGCGTGCAAGAAAGCTATATTATTCTGTATCTAAATTTAAAGAAGATTATATCGAAAATATTCTTACAAGCTTTGTTAAGCAAACAAGACCTAATCGCTACGTGGGAACTGAGGGAAATAAAAAAGCACAGAAGTTTATTCTAGACTACATTAATAAGAATGTTCGTAAAAAGAATACTAGCGTTAAGAGTATAAAATTTGTTCCAGATATCGAATATGCCAAGAAGATGTATCAGAGTGATCTTGATGCAACAAAGGGGAAGTTGACAAAATCTCAGCTTGTAAAGTGGGAGAGGTTCACTAAAGAACGTGAGGCCCATCTTGATAAATTAAAATCAACAAATGGCCATAATATTGTATGGGAGAAGAAGGGCATAAAAAAGCCTAATGAAGTCATTGTCGTGGGTGCTCACTTCGATACCGCTGCATATAATAAGAAGAAATTAGAAATGATTGAGGGTGGTGTACAGCCTGGAGCTGACAATAATGCTTCTGGTGTTGTGGCCGCTCTTGCTCTTATTGATATTCTATCTGAATTAGAACTAGAGAAAACAGTAAGGGTAGTTTTCTTTGATTTTGGAGAACTTGGATTTCTTGGCTCGTACGATTATGCAAAGAACCTTACCTTAGAAAAAGGAATAAGAGTTTATTCATATGTTGAATTATTAATGCTTGGATACGATACAAAAACTCTTGATAAGGAAGAGAAGCTTGGCAATATGAAACTCTATTATTCTACACCTTCTTCAAGTCTACATAATCTTGAAAAGTCTATCGCACAAAGTTTTTATGCCGCCTCTTCTGAGGGAACTTTTCGTGTAACCTTTCAAACTCATTCAAAGAATTTCCTTAATGGTGATAATGTCTCATTTCAAAAAATGGAGATCCCAAGTGTAGTCTACACTCAAAATTGGGAGAGTGATTTCAATGGAAACCGCATCCATTCGAGGGCCGATCATGTTTCCTCAATAAATATAAAGACTTTACATCACTCAACTACCAATATTGCCATGGCCATTGCTTCATGGGCACTAGACCTCTAGGCGCTAAATGTGCTAAAAGAGGCACATGACAAGTATCGGAAATGGAAAAACAGTAATCGTTGGTATGTCTGGAGGTGTTGACTCTTCAGTGTGTGCAGCTTTGCTTAAGGAGCAAGGCTACAACGTTATTGGTATGTTCATGAAAAACTGGGAAGAGCAGGACGAAAATGGGAATTGTAAGGCCTCTCTAGAATTTGAAGATGTTATCAAAGTTTGTGAAAAACTAGATATTCCATATTACTCAGTCGATTTTGTAAAAGAGTATCGTGATAATGTATTCGCAAATTTTCTCGAAGAATATGAACAAGGTTACACTCCTAATCCAGATATCCTTTGTAATCGTGAAATTAAATTTAAGGTCTTCTTCAATAAAGCAATGGAGCTAGGTGCAGACTATCTTGCAACTGGCCACTACTGTCAAACGAAGAAAATTGACGGCCAATCACGCTTAATTAAGGGCCTAGATAATAATAAGGATCAGACTTATTTTCTTTATACTATCAAGTCAGATGTTCTTGATAAGGTTCTCTTTCCTGTTGGAAATATTGAAAAGCCACAGGTTCGTGAAATTGCAAAGAAATATGACCTCATAACTCATGATAAGAAGGATTCAACAGGGATCTGCTTCATTGGTGAGCGTAACTTCAAGAACTTCCTTTCTAATTATATTCAAATCAAAGAAGGTGACTTCGAGCTTCTTGATGGAACGAAAGTTGGGCGCCATTCTGGATCAGCATTTTACACAATTGGACAAAGAAAGGGACTAGGCCTTGGTGGACCTGGTGAGCCTTGGTTTGTCGTTGGTAAAGACACTCAAAGAAATGTTGTATTAGTTGAGCGTGGTGAAAAGCACGGTGCTTTATATGCTGATTACTTAACAGCAACAGAGCTTTCTTGGGTTGATAAAGACTTCGTGCCAAGTGTAGGCCAAAGAGTTAAGGCCAAGATTCGCTACCGTCAAAAAGATCAAGCCTGTACAATCACTGAGGTCGCTGATGATTTTGTAAAAGTTGAGTTCGATGAACCTCAACGCGCAATAGCTCAGAGACAGTCGATTGTTTTCTATACTCAAATGAATGGGGAAGAGGTCTGTCTTGGCGGTGGAATGATTAAAGAAGCTGGCCCAAGTTACTTTGAGCAAAATAAAGAATTACCATAGTTTAGGGTCATTCAAATTATCTAACTTTCCTTTTTTTCCACGATTTTTAAAATGGTCTTTTTGTTCATAGAATTGGCAGTCGTTACCGCTTTCTTGTTTTACGAGTATTGAAGGCATAGTAGTAGATTTCATGTCGAATTTTCGGCATCCACGAGGGGCGTATTTGTCCCAAGTACTATAGTAATGTTTGCATTGCATACAATTGACTCTTTTCACTCTTTAATTTTACCATGCTCCTTATTTAGGTAAAATTAGAGGAAGTTCTTTCGCCCTAGAGATTGATCACTATTTTAACTAAATAAAAAACGCTTAAGTGTTTGGAATTATTCATTTATAATTGTCTATCTAAAGCACTATTGACCAAAAAGTTGACGTTCATTTTTAACAACCTACCAATATTACATGGGGCATCCCAAAATATCTTGGCCTGAGTTATGCTTTATATATAGTGACTTATTAATAAGCACTATGCTTAATTTACCGAGGATTATAAATTAATGAAACTTACAGATTCAAATTCAACACCTAATAATGACGTCTTAGTGATGTTTCCTGCTTCTAAGCATTTTCCAATTGGCGATGATGTGAAGCAAGAGCAGAGTGCTTCTAAAGAAGTGAAGCCACTTTCTGAGCTCGTTAACGAATTTGAAGCTGAGGTTGCAAAGGTAAAAGAAGAGAGACGTCCAGTTATGGCCATTCCATCTAAGGAAAGTATCAAGGCCATTAGATCAACACGTTCATGCCAAACAGCAATGGAAATCCGTCTTGCTGCTCTTGAAGAAATTGAAAAACGCCTAAAATTCTATCTTGAAGATATGGGTACATCCAAGCGTAGTATTTAGAATTAAATATACGATCGAACTTGAATGTATGCTTAAATAAAAGAAGGTGCCCTAGAGCACCTTTTTCTTTTTATATAACGATAAAGAATTGAATAAGGATTTAGAAAGGACTTTAAAGATGAGCAGCTTAACTCCAGAGGAATTTTGGGACTTATATGAAGAAACACTCGATGAGAAGTTAGATCATCCCCATATTGAGATATCAATTGCAGGTAATGCTGAAATTGCAGATGAGCTTCTTGCTTTGTATTTATCAGGTAAGAAAAGTGCCGGAAGTGGTCTTGTTAAGGACTATGAGCTAGCAGGAGATCCTTTACCTGAAGTTGATAATTTCTGGATAATACTAGATTCTAAGAATAATCCTCGCTGCATTGTTAAGACTATTGCTGTTGAAATTAATAAGTTCAGTGATATCTCTAAGAAGATAGCTGAGGCCGAAGGCGAAGGGGATCTGTCAGTGGAACACTGGAAAAAGGCCCATCGTGACTTCTTTACACCATATTTAAATGATTGGGGTATTGTTGATTTAGACGATGAAGACGTTGTTACAGAATTTTATGAGGTTGTATTTCAGAAATAAAAAAAGGCCCTTAACTAAGGGCCTTCATGCTTTTTATATTTTGTTATTCCAGTAATCTTGCGCCCAAGTTTTCAAGTTCTTCTTTGGAACTTCTGTATTTCTTCTTGCACCTTTGATTTCAACTTTTGTTTCCTTGTTTCCAAAGTCGATACCGCCAGTCTTTGTTAGACAACGATTTCCACCGCTGTTATCTGAGTGTATTTCTTCCTTACAAGATAGCGTAATACTTTTAACATCTTTAAGGTTCTTTGCTGTTAGTGAGATTCCACCTCTTGAAAAGCTTCTTGTACCTTCAATTTTCACATGATCAGCTTTCTTGGCCATATCTTTAAATAGGCCATCAATTTGATCATTGTGAGTCTTATCTAACTTGATGATGACAGGTCTTCCAGTAGCATATGTCGTATAATATAAACGATATGAATCACCGTGCTTAGAAAACGTTAAGTCACTATATGCTGTTACATCTGTTCCAAAGCGCTTCATCTTATCTTTGTTATGAGCACCGATATATGTTTCACTATGCTCCTTAAAACGAGCAATAAATAGCCCATATTCACTATGAATATCTTGTACGAATTCTGTTAGAGCGTCTGAGCGTGAGTCATCATAGAAGTGTTGTGCTGAGCCTTTGATAACTTTATCTTTAGTTGAAAAGAAGTCTGTAATTCCGGCAGTTGCTGTTGTTGACGAAACTAAGAGCAATGCTAATGAGGTCATTTTAATCTTATTCATCTCTAATCTCCCTAAGTTTTATTTGTTTGTTTGATTAACAATTTATCATTGGTTGTCGATAATTTATGTTTTATTGAAGTGATTACAGGGCCGTATAATATCGGAACATGTTTTAGTTATTTCGGTCAGTTGTCGGGTTTTTGGTAGGTATTTAGTGGGGAGTTTGCAGGTCGTTGGTAGCTAACTGGTAGGTACGCGATGGACTTGGCCGACTTTCGGCTTACTTGTATTTAAGCAAGCTATGTATTGAAAATGTTGTATTGGGATTTGAATGAATGGTGCCTAGAACTGGACTTGAACCAGCAAGCCTTGCGGCACACGGCCCTCAACCGTGCGTGTTTACCAATTTCACCACCTAGGCACATTGAAATCACTTGATTTGCCAAGATATATTAATCATTTATGAATTAGATGGCAATGGTAAATTTATATAGTCTCTTGTCGTGTGCGTCGTGTCGAGATACGTTATGCAAATGATAAAGTATATTCTCCTCATTATCTTATCGTTCAGTATCGTTGCCTCTGAGTATACAAGGCCAAGCGATTATGCAGAGTTTACTGTTGTGATTGACGCATCTATTGATGATGTATGGGCATATAATTCAAAAAATGAGAATGCAAGAAAGTGGTCAACCTACTTTTATAAGATAGTCAGCTGCCCAATTAGTGAATGCCCTTGGAATGCCAATCTTAAACAAAGTGATATCGGTTTTACTAGGCGATGTTTTAGACGTGCAGATGAAAAAGGGACTTTCTGGGACGAAACAACGACCAAAATAGAAAAGAATAAGGATCTGTATTATAAGCAAATCAGGGCCTATAACTTCAACGAATTCATGGATATTTTCAACTATAACGAAAAGGGAGAGTTTCTTGTGGAGCAAATCTATAAGAAGCTTGGCGAAAATAAAACTTCTCTGACATTTCGATCTGGCTATATAGAGCGCGATGAATTAGAGAAAGAAACATCAAGTTTCAATTACTTTATGTGGAAGCAGATATTTCGTTTTATCACAAAAAGAAGTGTGACAAATACTTTTAAGTGGAATCTTCAAAATATAAAGGCCCATATTGAACAAGGAAGCAATTACAAACAAGTCCATCCATATAGCGATGATGATTCAGACTTCTATTAAACTTCCACTTGATAAAACTTAAGTAGTTTGTCGTAAACTGCTGGATGATCAGTTTGTAGCTTGTTTGGAGATTCAAAAAATAGCTCAGAATAGTAGGAGAAATTTCCTCGCAATTCTTTTAAGGCCATCTTTCCAAAGTCGATTTCGAATTGTTTCTCGTTTTGAGAAAGCCATTCTTGAAAGCTCCACATTGAATTTATCTCTTTAATATTTGGATAGTAATTAGTTTTTCTTTTAAAGATTGGTAGGCATGCATAATATGAAGTTTTTAAACATTCATTTTCACTTAGCTCTGTTGACCATTTTTTTTCACTATAGAAAATAAGAATAGAGTCTAGGAGTCTTTCTTGTTCCTGTTGTGATAATTGAGAAAATAGCTTCGTTTCATCCCTTAAGAATTCTTTCCAGGCAGGCTTTTTTTCAGACAACTTCTTTAATGCCAAATTACGAGCAAGTTTTTGTGAATAATGCTTGTAGAAGAAATAACCAAATAATAGAGCAAAGAAAATAATAAATGGAATAAAAATCATAAATGGAGTTTAACTTATAATTAATAAAAAGGCGACCAAAGGCCGCCTTTACCAATTAGATAACTTTGAATACTTCATCAAAACTAAATCGAACCTTTTCAAGGTCTTTGTACTTATCTTCATCAGAGCGGTAACCAAGTGCCACTGTACCTAGAGTTTTGTACTTAGTTCCTTCTAGACCTAAAATTTTATCATATTCTTCAGGTACGATTCCTTCAATTGCACAAGTATCAATGCCTTGTATCGCAGCTGTCATAAGTAGTTGTCCCATTGCGATATAAGTCTGTCTCTGTGCCCATTCTGAAATAGTCTTTGATCGTGGCCCGTCAATAAGTGCCGCTTTCATTACATCGTAGTAACCTTGTAGTCCTTCGCGCTCAACTTTTCTTTGATCAGCAATTGATTGAACAAATTTTTCAATATACTCTTCATTAAGTTCTGTCATATATGCAAGTACTACATAATGAGAAGCATCTGTAACTTGAGCTTGTCCCCAAGAATATTCTCTTAGTTTCTCACGTGTCTCTTTGTCATTAACAAGTATGAACTTCCATGGTTGTAGACCGAACGAGCTCGCAGCGAGTCTCAAGGATTCATTTAATACGTGTAAATCTTCGTCTGATATCTTCTTGTCTTTATCAAAGACCTTTGTAGCGTATCGCCAATTAAGTGCTTTTAAAATTTCTTCATTATTCATGTGTGCTCCATAGGTTATATACTTTATCTGCTTCAGCTTTTAGCTTTTGTATTTCACTAATATCTATTTCTTTTGAACAAAGTAGTTTTTGAGGTATTGATTTTGCCTTTTTCTTTAACTTCTTTCCCTGTGTCGTTGTTGTTATATAGACAATTCTCTCGTCATCCTCACATCTTTTCTTCTCAACAAGTTTCTTTTCAATAAGTCTCTTTACAAGAGGGGAGAGTGTTCCAGTATCAAGTGATAACTTATCTCCCAGCTCAGACATATTAACTCTTTCATCTTCCCATAGAACAAGCATGACAAGATATTGAGGATAAGTAAGGTTTATCTCTTCAAGATAAGGCCTGTACTGACTTGTTATCAATTTACTTAATCGATATAGGCTAAAGCAAACTTGGTTTTCAATGTAGAGGATTTCATCACTCATTATTTAAAACTCTTTTTTATATCGTTTTCAATGCTCTCAGGTTTATCAATAGGAGCATATCTTTTTACTGGATTGCCTTCGCTGTCGATAAGAAATTTTGTAAAATTCCATTTGATCTTCTCGCTACCTAGAAGACCTGGAAGTTCTGATTTTAAATATTGAAATAGTGGATGAGTATTTTCACCATTGACTTCAACTTTTTCAAAAAGTGGAAATGATGTTTTAAAAGTTAAATCACAAAAAGACTGAATGTCTTCTGAATTACCAGGTTCTTGCTTTCCAAATTGATTACAAGGAAATGCTAAGACTTCTAATTTGTCTTTATATTTATCATAGATCTTTTGAAGACCTTCATATTGAGGAGTAAAACCACACTTACTTGCAGTGTTTACAATAAGTAAACTCTTTCCTTTAAATTCACTTAAAGAGCGCTCATTCCCTTTGATATCGATTGCTTTGTAATCATAAATACTCATAATGGTCTCCTTAGTTTATATCCTAAGGAGACACTATCATAAATTTAAGTTGTGCACAATCTAATTTTGGACTACTTATATTTTCTATCATATAAGTACTCTTTATCGTGATACTCCATATTTCTTTCTATCTTCTGTTCTTTTTCATCATATGAAGCAGGGGTACGCTTTGAGTCTTCCTGAGGCATGCTTTTTTGGTCTGCATAATCCTTTTCTTTAGACATATTCTTATTTTCTTCAGAAAATGTGACATCTTCTACTGCACCACTATCTTGACTTACAACAGCACCTTGAACACGACTAACGCCAGCTATGATCAGAAGAATAATAATTGCACCAATACCAGCATAGATAATGGCCTTAGGGTTGAATGTATTTTTCTGTTTAATGCTCATAGTCTCCAGTTCCTAGTTTTTGTTACTAAAAAATTATTCATATATTAAGTAATGCTTCTCCGTTAAACTCACTTCTTTTCCACTTATACTTGCAGGATCGCGATCACTTGTTTTCTTTTTGTCTACTTTTGATTTTTGTGATTTCGATTGTTTATCTTTCATTTCTTTCTTTTCTTGTTCACCTTGTGCACCATATGCAGGGTTTGAAGTAAGTATAAAGATAAAAGTTGCAGCTAAAATTCGTTTCATATTTATCACCTCTGTTGAATCTGTTTAGGTTAATTATTGCGGTGTAATAACAGATTATTATGAAATTTCTGTTGAAATAAATTCATACTGTTTTAGTCGGAAAATGTGAGCTGAAGTATCTTTAAATATCAGGCGTTTATTTATATACTTAGCTGGCTTTACTATTATGAACTTAATAAGATTTAACTATGAATGAAACAATACGTGACTTTCTAACAACAAAGAGACTTGCATCTATGCAAGCTTTCTTTGATGCTGGAATAAAGCGATTTTCAAAAATTACTCTCGAAGAATTACGTCGCGCTATGGCCATTGTAGAAAAAGAGAACACTCAATATGTAGAAGACGAGTTTTCTTTTGATGATCGACGCATACTTGTATGGACAAAAGATAAGAGTAAAATCGAACAAGAGTGTATTTTACACTTTCATTCTGGTGGATATGTAACAGGTGATGAGTTAACTGGGGCCCAATTTTGTCAGGCCCTCTATAATGAATCTGGAAGAACAATCCTGTGTCCTGATTATCCTCTTTGTCCAGAAGTGACGATTCCAGAGATTGTGGATTGGTCCTTGAAGCTGCTATTAGACTTAAAAAAACGCGGAGTTAAAAGGTTTATCTTAACTGGAACTTCTGCCGGGGCAAATCTCGTTACACTTTGTGCTCTTGAAAATGCAAAACGTAGCGATCAATTAGATATTAAAGAGATTCATCTTATTACCGGTCATTATCAAAGTGATTTTGACTCGGACTCTGCTAATCGTTATGAAAGTGGTGAGGAGTCAGGCCTATCGAAATCAATGCTTTTAAAGTTACTTGATTATGCAATTTCTGATCGCGATATTCATCTTCAAGATCCTGATATTTTCCCACTCTACTCAGATGATTTATCTCTACTTCCAAGGACAAATATCTATGTCGCAAAGTATGATGTTCTCTATGACGATAGTATTATGTTTTATGAGAAACTTATGCGTGAAGGTGTACAAGTAAGCTTTAAGGAATTTTCATCAGGTTTCCATGCTTGGACAAATTACGTGTTAGAATGTGATGAACTACTCAATTACGCAAAAAATAATATATTCAACGAAATATTAAAGGATAATAAATGATTAATAGGTCTATATCTTCTACTTTCTTTTTAAGTGCTCTTTTATTGCTTTCTAGTTGTATGAATAGCTCATCAAATAAAGGGCCAAAAAATCTTATTTTAATGATAGGTGATGGAATGGGGCCAGGTCAGATCTCATTATTAAATTACTACTTAAAACATAATTCAAATCCGAAGATGAAGAATGTTCGTTATGCCTTTGCAAATATGAACTCTAATCAAATAGGAGTTTCTGCAACTCAACCGTATGGGAGCATTGTTGTAGACTCTGCTTGTTCTGCTACACAATTAGCAACTGGTACACCTTCAAGGTCTGAAATGATTGGATTGGATAAAGAAGGAGAGATTGCAAAAACTATTTTAGAAAAGGCACAAAAGAAAGGACTCAAAACTGGACTGGTATCAGATACAAGACTTACTCATGCGACACCGGCCTCTTTTGCTGCTCATGTTGCAAATCGATGGTCTGAAGATAGAATTGCTCAAAGTATGATTGAAGTTGCACCTGATCTTATGTTTTCTGGTGGGGCCAACCGCTTTGTTCCTAAGGGAACGAAGAGTGCTATAGAAGGTCACTTCACACTTAAGTCTAAACGAAAGGATGATCGCAACCTATTACAAGAGGCAAAAGATAAAGGCTTTCAAGTAATTCATAAAAGAAGTGAGCTTACTAATATCGATTCATCTAAAAAAGTCTTAGGTCTTTTCACGAATCACAATATGCCAGAAGCTTTATGGTTTCGTGATAAAAAAGAAGATGAGTCACGTGAGATTCCAACTCTTCTTGAGATGTCAAAGAGTGCTGTTGAAACTCTTTCCAAAAATAAAGATGGCTTCTTTCTTATGATTGAAGGTGGCCAAATTGATTGGGCCGGTCACCAAAATGATGCTGGAAGTATGCTCCATGAGATGCTTTCATTTAATGAAACAGTTAATTGGATCAGTGATTGGGTTAGTAAGAACCCTGATACACTTTTAGTTATTACAGCGGATCATGAAACAGGTGGATTTGGATTTGGTTATAATATTGGAAAAATAGAAGATGAGATTGAATTATCTGGTTCAGTTTTTAAAGACCGTAAGTTTAAAACATCTATAAACTATGGCCCATATCGAGTCTTAGATCTTTTATATTCTCAAAAGACAAATTTAATTAAGCTTTGGGATGACTTCTTAGATTTAGAAAAGTCACAGCAAACTTCTTCAACGCTATGTGATCTTATTGAAGAGACTACTACAGTTCGTTTAAGTGTTAGTAAGTGTAGCGAAATCTTAGCTAAGGCCATTGAAGAAAAACGCAGGAGAAAGAATTTAAAATTATACAAAGGTGAGGTGCCTAAGTTTAGAGGATATCATGATCATTATTATTATGATCTTAAAAATATCAGAACATCACTAATTGCTAAGGCTATCGCAAGTGAGCAGAATGTTGTTTGGGCAACAAGTGGGCACACTGCTGCTCCAGTACACGTTTATACAAAAGGAGATGTTGATTGGGCCAAAGAGTTTTCTGGCCAGTTAACTCATCCTCAAATTGGTGATCGTTTACAAAAAGTATTAGGGCTATAAAGTAATGTATGCGCCAGTAAAACCGCTCGATTTTAAAGAAGAGCTATTTCCTTTAAGAAAAGGTAAGTATGAAGTCTCTCCTGGCCTTTCTCCACTTGATAGCGATGTCTTTTTAAAAGACCAAAACTTTAATGATTATATTGAGCAAAAAAATATTTGTTTTAAAGAGAATAAAGATAAGTATCTCTGCTTAGATGAAGAGTTTTTAAGTAACGAAAGCGTTTATCAAGACTTTTTAAATAAATGCGCAAGTAAAGACTATTCCTCTATTGCGCAGATGACACTTAATACACAAGAAGACTTTGCTCTTATGAAAGGTGAGAAGGCCATTGCTATTTCTCTATGTTTTCCAAACCACTGGGACCCTAGAGAGAAGATCTCTCAAGACTTCAATCATATCCACATACCTGTTGCTGACTTTGGCCAAATTGCTAAGAATGCAACAAGGCTTTCGCGATCTCTAATCGAGCGAGGGCCATTTAAGAGGTTTGCATGGGGACTCTCAACTGATACGAGACTAAACCATCATCCTGAAGCTCCTAAGGGTATTTCTGATGAGTTATGGTATGGCCGAAGCTTTAAAAATGACGGTAATCACAAGCTCTATATGAGAGTTGAACGCCAGCATATGGTAGGCCTTGCAGAAGAGAATATTTGCTTATTTACAATTCGAACATACTTTCTTGATGTTGCGCAGATTCCTGCAGGCGAGCTTAAACTTTTAAAAGAGGCCATTTTCTCAATGACTGACGATACTCTCACATACAAGGGAATTAAGAAGAACCTTGACGATGTCATTTCTTATATTGATGAATTGATAGGTTAGGGCCGCCTCAAATAATTGCACCAGTCTTTATTTAGTCGACACATAAGACTCTGATTTTTGGATATTTTTATACTGCTGTTATGATTGCTGTTTAAAGTTAATCATATATTCATTAAGGCAGTTCTTATGAATTCAAATTGTATCCTCGATATCAGAAACCTTGCTTATACTTATCCCAGTGGTGAAGTTATTTTCAAAAATCTAAATCTTCAAATCAATAAAGGAGAATTTGTTATTCTTCTCGGAAAGAACGGGTCAGGTAAGAGTACTCTTTTGAATTTGCTTCTTGGCCTAAGACATCCTTTGCAAGGAAGTGTCAGTGTTCTTGGTCAATCTCCATATAATAATAAAAGGCATAAGTTATTTAAGTCTCTTTTTTTCAATTCTCATGACTTGAATTTCGATGAGAATTCACGTGTTGGATATATTCTTGATAATTATAAGATCTTGTATCCAAATTATAACTCTCAAAGAGAAGAAGATTTATTAATTAAGTTTGGCCTAGATCGAGATAAGTATGTTTATGAACTTTCTACTGGTATGAAGGCCCGAATACAATTTATTGCAGCGATATGCTCTGAAGTTGAGTTTATTTTAATGGATGAAATTACCGCTGTCCTAGATAGAGATGCTAGGAAGTTACTAGGTGAAGAACTAGCAAAAGAGTGTAAACGCGGTAGAAGTGTTTTGATGGCAACAAATATTCCTGAAGACACTACTTTTAATAGTAATCGTGTTGTGATGATTCAAGATATGGAGCTTTGTGATGAAGCAGCCTAGTATTGTAAAAAGAATTATCCTTTCTCACTTTGCTGAAAATAATAAATTATTTCTCATTAAAACACTGTGTGCTGTCTTACTGGCATTTGTCATCTATGGCGTAAATCTATTCTTTGATATTTATGCATTACCAACATATTTCATAAGTCTTTTAGGTTTCTGCCTTTACTTAAATAAGTCAAAGTCGAGATTCTTTTTTTGGAAAGGTCCCCAGGGAGTCGATTTCTATAGCTTTGCGCTTCCTCTGAGTTATAAAGAAAAAGTTGTAATTAATATTGCTCAAAAACTTTTAGGAAATCCTTATACTTCTATAAGCCTTCTGTATTTAGCGAGCTATATCTTTGACGATATTTTTATTGGCTATTCTTTAACAGAACGTATTCTGTTTTATGCTTTAGCTTTGGCTCAAATTCCGTTTCTGTATTCAATACTACCTACAGTGAACTTTATTGATAAGGTCGCAATTTTTAAAACAAAAGGTGATATAAGAATATTGTTAATTAATATCCCCTCATTTCTTTTGATAATAACTCTTGTTGGTACAAATCTTTTACTAGTTGTAACTATTCTTGAATCGATCTTTGATAATAGTAAGGCCCCTGATTTTCCAATCGTTCTCTTTGTTATCTTTTTTGACTTGATGTTTATTAGAAGAATATTGATTGGGGATAAGACTGAAAATGAACACGAAATTACAAGATTAATTAAACTTAACTTCAGAGATCAATTGTTTCAGAATTTAAAGTTTATAGGAGCTTTAGCAACAATACATATTGTTATTTTATTTTTTGTTTTTCAAATCTCCCATGAAAATGAGTCTGCTTATGGAATAATGAGACTTTATCACTTACAGGAATCACCAAAGGCTATTCAGCTTATTAAAGGAGATAAGTCTAAATTTATTTCTTATTACAAAAGTGGCATGAGAGAAGATTCAAATTTAGAATGGTTGAATGATAAGTTTATTTATAAAAATATTATTAAGTATGACCGTTTAGAAATACTAAAGGACATTATCAGTGTTAGTGAATCAGAGTATGATAAAAAAGTCTGTCAGGTATTTGATTATAAAGAATGTCCTGATAATTCTCTCTTGATTCATGCAATTGCTAATAATTCGAAAAAGATTTTAGGATATCTATTAAATAATAAAAATTATAAGATTGATGGTTTTGATTTTAATGATGCTGTAGTTAAAGCAGCCAAGGAATGTAATGGACGTTCAATTGCTGCAATTATGGATTCTAATGTAATATCAAAAGATACAGAAGCGATTAGGACAGAGGTTGTTGATATTCTTACTTATAATTCTACAGGCAAGTGCAAGGTTGCCATGCGAGATCTTTTAAAGCAACACTTGAAGAATTAGAACTTCTGTCATTTAATACTTGTATGGCAAGAATCAAATTAAGTGTTCCAAATAGGGAACCAGACTATAGAACTCAAATTGAATTAACTGTTAATTTCATCAACTATGGAAACCATATGGGAAATGATGCAGTGGCAACTCTTTGTCACGAAGGTCGTCTACGTTTCCTAAAGTCTATTGGACATACAGAACTTGATTGCTTTGGTAAGTCTCTTATCCAGGCCGATGCTGCTTATATGTATCGTGGTGAAGCTTTTTACGGTGATCTCCTCGAGGTGGAAATGTATGTCGAAGATATCAATGAGTACGGATATGATCTCTTATATAAGTTTAGCTGTGGAAGTAAAACTATTGCCTTTGCTAAGAATGGAATCGTATTCTTTGATTATGAAACCCGTAAATTAAGTAAGGCGCCGCAAGAGTTTTTAGATCATTTTAAGAAATAAAAAAGGCCTCTTAAATGAGGCCTTCTTTCTTGTTTATATAAAGCTATATTACATCTTTTGAAATTGTTCTAGGTATCCATGATACTTTTGAACCTCGCCATCACTTTCTTGCTCATAAGTAAGCTCAGGAAGAATAACGTTATCAAGAATATTTTTTACACGCTTGTCAATCTCTGGTCTCTCACCGATTTCTAGCATGAAGTCATACGTTGCAAGGGCCTCTTCGTATTTTTCATTTGTTTTCTGCTTATTTGTCAGTGTCGACTTTTCAAGAATCGATGGGAAGGCAAGCTTTCCAAGTTTTCCTGTCATTAGGTATAGGCCTGCTGACATTATCTTTACATCAGAGCTATCCATTGAGTCTTTAATTGCAAGTGCTAAGATCATATCAATTCTTGCATTAAGAAGTGCGATAATCATTTTACGATTTGAGTATGTCATAAGCTCTCTTTCAGCTTCTGTTAGGTTTGCTCCCGCATATTCTCTTTTTAAAGTTGACTTTAAAATATCGTAGAATGAAACTGCAGTGAATTTGTTCTTGCTTGCATTCTTTTCTTGTAAGAAGTGTTTCTCATGCATTGCTACGGCCATTGCATAAAAGGCCTTGTCGTAATTGTATTTTTCGAATTTCTTCGGTTTGTTCCAGTCTAGATGTATTGGAGTAAGCTTTCCATCTTCAATCTTATCTTCAACTTGTGAGTAGATATCTGTTAAGTTTCTAATAAATTCTTTTGAAGCATCAAGAAGCATCTCTCTTCTTGAAAAACTATCATCATATGATGTTCCTGGATTCCAAGAGTTGAATTCTAGTGCTTTATAAAATTTTGCTGCTGCTGTGATCTTTCCAGCAATATCAATTTTAGGGTCTCTAACTTTTTCCATCTGGTTATCTCTAGCACCAGATGCCATACCAGAGCGTGCTCCTTGGGCCGTTGTCTCAAGGTTATTTTCAATTTGTTTGATTTTATCTTTAACTTTTGAACATGACACAAAACACATCGTCATCGCGCACATAAGTAGCAGCTTCTTCATATTCTCTCCCTAACTTTCTCTAATCAATTGTTCTATAAAATATGTTTTTCTATGATAGCTAGAAGGAAATTGAAAGCCTTTGAATTAACGTATGAAATAAGTAACGTGTCTAAGTGACTGATTTAACATTCAGTGACATTAACAGCTAAACCGCCACGACTAGTTTCTTTATACTTGGTTTGCATATCAGCACCTGTATCTTTCATGGTTTTGATAACTTTATCGAGGCTAACGTAGTGACTTCCGTCTCCGCGCATTGCCATTCTTGCAGCATTTATTGCTTTTACTGCACCCATTGCATTTCTTTCAATACATGGGATTTGCACAAGGCCACCAATTGGATCACAAGTTAGCCCTAGGTTATGCTCCATTGCTATCTCTGCTGCGTTTTCTATCTGTTCGTTAGTTCCACCAAGAACTTGGGCAAGACCTGCTGCTGCCATTGAGCAAGCAACGCCAACTTCACCTTGGCAACCCACTTCAGCACCAGAAATAGATGCATTCTTCTTGTAGAGAACGCCGATTGCTCCTGCAACGAGTAAGAAGTCGATAACCTTATCAATTGTAGCGTCTTTAACAAACTTTAAATAATACTTCACAACGGCCGGGATAATTCCTGCTGCACCATTTGTTGGAGCTGTCACAACTTTTCCGCCTGATGCATTTTCTTCGTTAACTGAGATTGCAAATAGGTTTACCCAGTCCATAATAGTAAGAGGATCAAGGTTTTTCTGGCAGTCTTTCTTCAGTAGAGCTGCATGGAGCTTCTTTGCTCTTTTGTTTACCTTTAGACCGCCTGGAAGTTGGCCTTCTGCTTTTAGGCCCCTTTTAATACAACTATTCATTGCATCCCAAATGGCAAGCATTCCTGTATTGATCTCATCTTCAGTGCGCCAGCTTTTTTCATTGGCCTTAATGAGTTCGCAAATCGTAAGATTATTCTTCTTTGCTTGAGATAGTAATTCATCTCCACAAGTGAATGGATATTTAACTTTGCTTTCGTGTTGTGAGAATATGTCGCCTTTATTATTTTCACCCTCAGCTATTATAAATCCACCACCGATTGAGTAATAAACTTTCTTAAAAAGCTCTTTTCCATTTTTATCAATTGCTTGAAAGCACATTCCGTTCGAATGAAAATCTAGTGTTTGACTGCGATGAAATAAGATATGCTCACGAGGATTAAAGTCGACAATTTTGGCGTGCTTATGATCTTCATAAAATTCTAGTTTATGTGCCTTATTAGCGCGTTCGAGGATTCCATCGACACGATCTGGACAAATTTCTTCTGGAGTGTGTCCACTTAGGCCTAGAATTATTGCCGTATCTGTTCCATGGCCTTTACCTGTAAGAGCTAAAGAGCCATAGAGTGCTGTTGATACAAGTTGAGTTTGCTCATAGAGTCCATGTTCCATGAGACGATCCATAAAGTCCTTAGCGGCCTTCATTGGTCCAACTGTATGTGAGCTACTTGGCCCAATTCCAACTGAGTAAATATCAAAAACACTTAAATTCATGTGGGATTTATAGCAGATGATTACTAATCTCGCTAGATTAGTTCCACTTATCTTCAAGGTATGTATGAATAGTGTTCACAGTAGTGGCATCAGGTGGATCATTAAAGAGCATAAGCTCCATAATATCAGCGTTTAAATAGCCTCCGTCACCACTGAGAGTGCCGTTGTGGTCGTTTGTATCACCTGAGTAAGAACCAAGGGATATTGTCCCTGAATGGGCGTAGAGAAGTGACGTTGAGGTTGTCGATCCTATTGAACTTCCGTTGACGTAGCAAGTAAGGTCGCCGTCAGGCCCCGCTGGCCCAGTGTAATTTGTGTAATCAAAGACCCAAGTTACGTGGTAGATGGTATTTGTTGAGATTGGCGCTGAGACAAAGGTAAATGGTTGGATACCATCGCCATCGTCAGTCAAATTCCAGAATCCACAATAGAGATTATTGCCACTAATATAAATATTCATTCCTCGTGATGAGCCACCTTCTTCATAGATAACTTGGAACGTATTTGTATCGGCCGAAGTCTCAAAAGAAGCGGTGATGTTTCGTTGATTTGTCGTGGCAGTATTTAGGTCAGCATGGTTTGCAACAGATAGGTTTTGAGTACTACCATTAAAGACAACGTGGTTATCAAGATTATCAAATGAAGGGGATGCATTGCCTGTATAGAAATCATGAACATTAGCTGAGCCAGATGTATCAAGCCAATCCTGAACAAACCCGTTAAAAGCACCATTGGCCGCATTCTTTCCAGTGTTATCTAGCATAGAAGATAAGTCATTAGCATCCAGTCTAACGACCATATTTGGAAGAGAAGTTGCTGGATTAAAAACCTGAAAAGCTACAGAGTCCTGACTTATGCTAAAACCAGCACCATCATAAGCAGTTAATGTAATATAGTAATTAGAGCCCTCTGTTAGTGTAAAGCTTGCTCCGTCCACACCGTCACGTAATTTATAACTTGTAACATTTCCGATATCGATCCAGCCTTGGACATTTGTAAGACCTGGGTTTGTTCCAATAGCAATTTCGTAATGATCGATTTGGCAATTATCAACTGCAGCGCTCCAGGTTGTTGTCGTTGATGAACTAACTGTTGCATCATCTGCTGAAACATCGGGAACGCCAAGAGAAGTGGGGGCAGTATTATCCCAATAAAAGCTAGGTGTTGTAACTGTTGCTGATTCAACTGCTGTAGTGCCAACTGCTTTAACAGATGGATAATAAGGAGTGCATTCAGTTAGGCCAGTTAGAGAGACTTCTGTATGTGATGTTGCTGTGGCGATATTTTTCCATGGCACAAGTTCAGCTCCACCAGCTGTTGTTCCTATTGCGTATTCGATATGACTAAAAGATGCTGGGTTAGTCCAAGTTACTTGAGGGGCATCTTGTGGAAGGCCCCCAGTAATGACTGTGCTGACAATTGCAGCACCAGTTGGTGCTTCTTGTGTTACTGGAGTCACTGAGATTCCAGACGCTCCATCAACCCCTCCTGAACAAGAGGTAAAAAAGAGTATAAATATAGGTAAAATGGCGTATTTAAACATAATTTGTTCTACAAAAATTATAGAACAATGTTCAAAAATATGATTTAGGAAATTTTTTTCCTAATCTAAGTTATTGAAATTAGTTTCCTCTTGAGTCAGGATAGATACATCGGTCCCCGCAGTGCTCTTCTATGTCCTGCCACTTCGGTCTCTGCTCTAATTCATACTTAAATTTATACTCTTCTTCAGATGATGGCCTTCTGATTTTCTTATCGTCATCCTTGGCCGCCTCTTCGTAAGGATTATCCATTTCAAAACTATTGAATTGATAAGGACCGGGTTGATTGCTTGGGGCCCCTAAGACGTCAATGGCCGCCAATGTGAGAAGAATTGCAAAAATATACTTTAAATACTTCATATCCATAAGCATATTTTTGATAAAGAATGTTGGGATTTAATGAATAAAGTTTACGATTCTTTCAACTTTAGGGCCTGATAAAGCTTTAGTGAAATCCAAGCATCAGTGGCCGCATAACGTATCTGTGGTGGCGTCAACTTTGGATTTTCCCAGTTAGTAAGCTTTGCTGCCTTGGAGATCTTGCGATTCATTAGAAGTCCCGTTAGTGACCTCAGCCCAAGTGTGACATACCCAGCTTTCTTGGCCAGATCCTGAACATCAATCACGCCTTTAGCCGTTATCTGAAAGTGTTTCTTTAAATCACGACAGTCATCTTTAATGGCAACACCTGTCTTAATAATATCAGGATTTTCGAGATACTCTCTTAAGTAATCTGGGCATTGAATTAGATTAAGGCGAAAAAGATAGCACTCATCTTCAAAAGAAACCTGAACAAGACTGATTTGAAAATTATCGCTCTTTTTAAAAGAAGGCCTTGATTCTGTATCAAGGCCTGTAATTGAATTATCTTCTAAATGTTTTTGAAAACTCTCTTGCGCATGTTGCGACTTCTCTTCCGTATCAATTAGGTGGATCTTTCCATCAAAATCAATAAGCTCAAGCTTATTAATTTCTTCTTTACTGATACGTCCATTTTGGACTTTCTTTGTTTTAGAATCCTGCATTTAAGATCTCTTCAACTTCTTCAACGATTTCTTCTTCATCTTCTTCTTCGTAAACATTTTGGTTTATGAAAAGTGGACCTAAAACCTTCTTTAAAACATAGTCGTGGTTCGCTGCTGCGATTTTCGTTACAGTTTCACCCATTGCGCCTTTTGATGGATAAGACATACGGTCACATTTCTTACCTTGTCCTTCACACTTATTTACGCGGTAACACATTTTATCGTAGTCAAAAACATAGTCGATTTCACCTGCAACAAGAATTCCTACAACTTCATCTTTCGAATTTAGAACAGGAGAACCTGAATTTCCTGCAAATGTATCAAGATCTGTTGTGACATCATTTCGATATGGTTTATTTGTTACAATTTTTGCATCACCAGATACCTTAAGTGGTAGTCCAGTAGGGTGGCCAGCAACATAAATATCAGTACCTTCTTTTACTGCAGTTGATTTAAGATTTAGCTTTAGTGGCTTCTTATCTGCTGCGCGACGATCCAGTTCAACGACTGCATAGTCTAGAAGACCAGTGTAAGATGCTGCAACAACTCTCTTACATCCATATACTTCATTCTTTTCAATGACTAATTTTCCATCTGAGTTTACAGAAGTTGCCTTGTAGTTAAAGACCCATTTATTATTCTTACAGCTTTCTGATACTGTGTCTGCTACTTGAGTCCCGCCCTTAATCATGCAGTGACCTGCTGTCATAAGAAGGTTTTCACCAATTAAAAAACCAGTACAGCTAGATATTGTTGGTTCAGATCTGAATTTCATATCTGAACACGTTGGGTAACCTCTATGAGATTTTAGAGTAGGAAAACTCTTAAAAATCGAGTCCAGAACTTCACCTGATTCTGATCTCGCAAAAATATAACTTGGTACCATTGCTGCAACACTATCAACAAGAAATCCTTTGTCAGATTCTTCAATACTAACGCGATTATCCTGGCCGTAGATTACTTTATTCATGGCCATAGCATTTGTTGAAATAACTAATGAAAGTGCAGCGATTTTAAATAATTTGTGCTTCAAGATTCCCTCTCTTTTAATTTTTGTAAGTTTTTGCAGTTTTCTCTAATATTGAACATAAGAAAGTTGTAATTTGAAAAACTTACATGATGACGATTACCTAATTTCACGCTACTATCCGCCCTATGGATAAGCCTATAAATAAAGAAGATTTGCAACTGTCTGCATATGACTACGATTTGCCTAAGGAGCTAATTGCGACAAGGCCAGTTGAGGGACGTCATCATTCGCGTCTTCTCGTCTATAACTGTCAGACTGATACAGTTTCTCATCACACTTTTAATGAGTTAGTTAATTTTCTACCGCAGGAGACAACTCTTGTTTTAAATCAGAGCAAGGTGTTTCCATGTCGTCTAAAAGGTAAGAAAGAAACTGGTGGAAGTATTGAGGTCTTTTTTCTAACTGTTGATCCAAATAAAGATGGCCTTTATCGCGCTCTTGTTAAGGCCAATGGGAAAAAGAAAGCTGGTGATATCTATCATTTTGAAGACGGACTTACGATTGAAATCAATGGAAATATAGAAGGGGAGTTTTTGATTCGACCTTCTCTCATTGGTAATGATCTTATTAATTATTTAAACGCACATGCTCTTGTTCCAATTCCTCCTTATATTCGAGGAGGAGAGTCTGATGAGCAAGATAAGAAAGATTATCAAACAGTTTTTGCTAATGAGTTGGGAAGTGTTGCTGCACCAACTGCTGGCCTACACTTCACAGATGAACTTCTATCAAAAATAAAAGAAGAAGGTCACGATATTGCCAAGGTAACATTACATGTTGGGCTTGGAACATTTGCTCCTGTTAAAGTCGATAATCTAGAAGATCATAAAATGCATAGTGAAAATTATTGCGTTGATAAGAGTGATTTTGAAAAGATTAAAAATGCAAAAAAACGATTTGCTGTTGGGACAACAAGTTTAAGAACACTTGAGACGATATGGCAGGCGGGAGTTGATAACTATACTCCTGGTGAACTTAAGGACACAGATATTTTTCTTCATCCAGGTGTGGATGTGAAAAGTATTGATGGTTTAATAACGAATTTTCACCTACCAAAATCGACACTACTTATGCTTGTTAGTGCGTTAATCGGTCGTGAAAAGACTCTTGAATTATATGACATTGCTGTGAAAGAGAAGTACCGCTTTTTCTCTTATGGTGATGCGATGTTGATATTGAGGTAATTGAATATGATTAAAGTTGAAGGATATAGCGGTAAGGCCCGCGCAACAACAATTACAACTGAGCACGGTGAGATTAAAACACCTATCTTTATGCCTGTTGGAACTCGTGCATCTGTTAAGTGTATGTGGCAAGAAGATTTGTATGAAATGAATGCACAAATTATTCTTGGAAATACTTATCACTTATACTTAAGGCCAGGGCATGAGCTCATTGAAAAAGTTGGTGGTGGCCTTCATGGCTTCATGAATTGGGATAAACCAATCCTTACTGACTCAGGTGGATTCCAAGTATTCTCACTTTCAGATATCAATAAAATTACAGAAGAAGGGGTGACTTTCTCTTCACATATCGATGGGTCAAAGCATCTCATCTCTCCAGAAAAAAGTATGGAGATTCAAAAGGGCCTAGGCTCAGATATTGTTATGGCATTTGATGAATGCCCAAAACTTCCTGCTACAAAAGATACTCTTCGTGAAAGTATGGAGCTAACTTTAAGATGGGCCAAGCGTTGTATTGATTATAAGCTTCGCGACTATCAAAAACTTTTTGGAATTGTTCAAGGAGGACTCCATAAAGACCTTCGTACGGAATGTATGCAACGACTTGAAGAGATGGACTTTCCAGGCCTTGCTCTTGGGGGACTTTCTGTTGGAGAAAAGAATGAAGAGATGGTGGATTTCCTAAATGACTTTGTTCACACGATGCCTGATCAAAAACCAAGATACCTAATGGGAGTTGGTAAGCCGCTTGATATTCTTAACGGGATTCGCGCTGGTATTGATATGTTTGATTGCGTTCTTCCTACAAGAAACGCTCGTAACGGCCAGTTCTTAACACATGATGGGCCACTTAATATTAAAAACCTTCGCTTTAGAGAAGACACTCTTCCAGCTGATCCTAGTTGTGATTGTAAGGTTTGTAAGACTTATTCACGCTCATATATTCGTCATCTTTATACAACTGGAGAGTTTCTAGCTGGGAACCTTATTACTTATCATAATCTCTATTTCATGATTAAGATGACTCAAGATGCACGACAAGCGATTCTTGATGATAGGTTTGACGATTATTATAAAGAATTTTATAACAGATACACTTCACGAAAATGGGCCGCAGGCCAATAATTTAAAACTCTATTAGGAGAAATTAATGTTAGATTTATTTATCTCAAACGCATATGCACAAGGTGCAGCTGCTGGACAGCCAAGTACTGCTATGAATTTTGTTCCAATCATTGCTGTTGTCGCTATTTTTTATTTTCTAGTTTTTAGACCTCAGAAAAAACAGATCGAAGCAGAAAAGAAAATGCTTGATACTCTTGAAAAAGGTAATCGTGTTTACACAAAGTCTGGAATTTTTGGTACAATTGTTGGGATGACTGAAAAGATTGTTGACCTTGAAATTGCAGAAGGTGTTAAAATTAAGGTTCTTCGTTCACAACTTGGTGGATTAGAAGAAGCAATCCTTTCTAATAAACAAGACAAATAGTCTTATTCTTAAAGAGAGTTAAGTATGTTTGGTGGCTTTGGAGCTGGAGAGTTACTCATTGTTTTAGTTTTTGCCCTGATTTTTATCGGGCCTAAGAAACTACCTGAACTTGCAAAAGGTTTAGGAAAAGGACTAAGAGAGTTCCAAAAGGCCAAAGATGACTTAATGGATCACGTAAATGATGCTGCTGAGCAAAACTCAGCAGCAACTGAAAAAGTCGCCGATCAATCAACACAAAACGATGCGCAGCTCGAGTCTGGGCAGGATGAAGTCGTTGATGCATCACAAGATAAAGTCGAAGCAGAAAACCCAAAATCAAAAGACTCGTAAGTTTCTGAAATTAATCTATTCTTCATATTGTTTTTAAGTAGTTATTCTCATATAATTTTTGTAGTTTATTTAACTCAGATATTGAGAAAATCTAAGAAAACCCAAGGATTAGGAGAATCTAATGAGAAGAGGCTGGTGGTATCGCTTCGTATTTTTACTTATCGTAGCGATCATTTCAGGTATTTCAATAGTACCTACTGCATTTAATTTTAAAGAAACAGATAACTTTCCTGTAAAGTCCAAGATTAACCTAGGTCTAGACCTTCAAGGTGGTCTTTATATGATCCTAGGGATCGACTTTAAGAAAGTTTATAAAGATGAAGTAAAGGGTTATGCACGTCGTGTAGAATTTAGCTTTAAAGATGAAACGGGAAGTGGATTCAAGCTAGGTGATATCGATGCATCAGATCCTCTTGATCCAAAGCTTGAGATTCTTCTGAATTCAGCTGCTGATAATGAAGCTGTAAAAAGTGTTATTCATGACACTTATAATGGTTTAATCAGAATCACAGGTGATACAGGAAGTACTATTTCAATCGCTCTAACTAAGAAAGTTAAAACTGATATCGAAGAACAGTCAGTAAAAAGATCGATTGAAGTTATCCGTAACCGTATTGACGAATTTGGTGTAACAGAGCCAGAAATCGTTTCACAAGGGACAGATCGTATCGTTGTTCAACTTCCTGGTGTTAAGGATATTGAAAGAGCAAAAGAGCTTATTGGTAAAACAGCTAAGCTTGAGTTCAAAATGGTAAATTCTGAAATTGCTCCTGCAACTATCCAGGGTTGGGTATCAAAGGCAAAAGAAGAAGGGCTTGAGTACAAAAAAGGTGAGCGTTTCTCAACTTATGTATCAAAGGTTAATGAATTAGTAAGACAAGACCTACCTAAGGGCCATGTTCTTGCTTTTGAGCGTGTGACTAATGCTAAGGGTGATATTTTACAACTTGTACCATACCTTATTGAAGCAACTCCACGTCTTACAGGTGAAGACCTTGAAGATGCAAGAGTTCAATTTAATCCACAACAAAATAATCAACCAGAAGTTGGTCTAAACTTTAAGTCTCGTGGAGCAAAGATCTTTGCTGAAGTTACGGGAGAAAATGTTGGCCGTTTAATGGCAATTACACTTGATGGAAATGTTTACTCAGCTCCGCGTATCAACGGTAAAATTGCTGGTGGACGTGCAACGATTTCACTTGGTGGAAAGAGCTACAACGAGCAACTGAAAGAAGCAAGAGACCTTGCTTTAGTTCTTAGAGCTGGTGCTCTTCCTGTTCAACTTGATTTCTTAGAGCAAAGAACAGTTGGTCCATCTCTTGGGGCTGACTCAATTGATAAGGCAAGATTTGCTGCCATCATCGGGTGTGTTCTTGTATTTGGATTTATCTTAGTTTACTACAGAGTTTCTGGGATGTTTGCTATTACAACTCTTGCACTAAACGTTCTAATTATCCTTGCGATGTTAGTTGGGCTAGGTGCTACTCTTACTCTTCCTGGTATTGCTGGGATCGCTCTTACTGTTGGTATGGCAATTGATGCTAATATCATTATCTACGAGCGTATTCGAGAGGAGATACGTAAGAATGTAGGCTTCTATAAAGCCGTTGAAAATGGTTTTAACTCTGCATTCTGGACAATTATTGATGCCAATATCACAACTGCACTTGCAGGTATCTGTCTACTAAACTTTGGTACAGGTCCAATTAGAGGTTTTGCGGTAACACTACTTATCGGTATCTTTGCAACAGTTTATACATCTTACTTTGTTTCTAAAATCTTCTTCGAATTCTATATGAATAAAGTTGAAGGTCAGGATTTAAGTATTTAAGGTTGGAGTAATTAATGTTTGAAATAATTAGAAGTAATACAAATATCAATTTTGTAAAAAAGTTTGGGATAACATCAATTATCTCAGCAATATTAGTAATCGGATCTGTCTTCCTTATCGCAACTAAAATGAAGTATGGGGTAGATTTCCGTGGTGGTGCTGAAATTCAAGTTAAGTTTCAAAAATCTGAAAACCTAAATGAATTAAGAAAGTCCATGAAGGATGCAGGATTCTCTGGAATCACAATGCAGACAATTGGTGAAGCATCTGAAAATGAATACCTACTTAAGGTTTCGGCAAATGAAGAAAACCTTAATGAAGTAACAGATAAGGTTTCAAAGACTTTAACGTCTAAGTATGCAGCTGACGGTGTTGAGATTAGAAAGGTTGATATCGTTGGTCCAAAGGCCGGTGCTGAGCTTAGAAAGTCCGGTTTCCTAGCGATGCTATGGGCACTTCTAGCGATTATGGTCTATGTAGGTCTTCGCTTTGACTTTAAATACTCACCAGGTGCAATTGTTGCTCTATTCCACGATGTTTCAATCATCCTAGGTGTTTTTGCTCTTACTGGAACTGAATTCACACTTCAAACTGTTGCTGCCATTCTTGCGGTTATTGGTTACTCAGTAAACGATACGGTTATTGTTTATGACCGTGTTCGTGAGCACGAGGCAAAGTTTGTCGGCCGTGATATTAAAGAGCATATCAACAATGCAATTAACGAAACACTTTCAAGAACAATTCTAACTTCTGGTACAACGCTATTTGTATCAGCAACAATGTTCTTTATCGGTGGTCTCGCTATCCGTGATTTCTTTATGGCAATCACTCTTGGTGTTGTTGTTGGTACTTACTCATCTGTTTTCGTTGCAGCACCTGTTGTTTTATTATTTGATCGTCTAAGAGATGGAAAGAGTTCAAATACAGTAAATGCACAAGCTTAAGACATTAATTAATTTTAATTTTCTTATATTATCCCTATGCGTTCTTTTTTGGACGCATGGGGTTTTTGCTTATGGTGAGGACTACGATCGTGGCCAGCATCACCAATCAAATGAAAATAAAATAGAGGAGCTACAAGAGTCGATTAATACTCTTTCAAAGCAAATCGAAAATAGTGACCAAGACGAAAGTGGTGATACACCAAATCTAAAAGATTTGAGTCAGAAATTAAAGGCCAGTGAGCTATCGACAAATGGTTCTAAGGCTTTACCCCAAGGCCTAGGCACGACAGGTATTTCTAAAACAAATCCTGCTCAAATGCGTATGGCCATCAAAATGATTAATTCTCAATTCAAATACATGCCTGATGATGAAATCGCTCAAATGATTCATTCATCTCTTGAAGGCAAGCCTATGGCCGGCTTTCTTATCAACTCAGAGAGGCTTACAAGCTTTCTCATTGGAATGGTAAAGGATGAAAAGGCCTTACTATACCTTTTTGAATTAACTCAAGATAAGAAGGTTATGAAGCTGGCATTCTTTACGATTATAGGCTTAATTATTATTAACTTCTTTCTAAGACGTAAGATCATTAAAAAAGATGATTTTATCCTCACCCGTTTTGTTAAAGGACTCTTATTCTTTGTAATCTCAACAGGTCTAAAAGTAGGGATTCTTTATTTCTTATATAAAGACTACTTAGGTCCAACGGTGGACATTTTTGTCGAACGTGTTCTCTAAATTTCTTTAAGGCCTTCTAAGATTACTGTTGGGTAATTGGAATACAGGCCATTTTTCTATCAAGTGGTTTGATCGTTGTAGGAATAGATGTTGTGTATCCACTACTTGTTAACTCACTTGAGTGCATAACTTGATATAGTTTCTGATATCCACGTTTTTGAACGTATGGGGCATCTTCATCTGCTGGCCAATAGAAATACGTTGGCTGCGATACAGTATCTGCTGTTGGTTTATAGTGAACACCATTACTTGTTAGGTGGAACCAAATCTTTTTAAGTTGTGACTCACGAATGAACATAACGTCTGCTGGTTTTACTTCTTGTTTGTTTCCGTCACCAAGATCGATAACTTCTCTCGGCCCTTTGGCAAAGTAGAGGCCCTCTGTTGGGACACCAACGATCTCTCCAATAGCTCTAAATTCAATTGTGCTTGAATTATATTCAGCTTCACCAGGACAGATTGCATTTCCAGAATTGTCAGTAAAGAATGGAATCATTGCTAATCCTGAAGAGATTAAGCCTGAGTCTGCTGAAGTACAGGCCTCTGGCATGCCACCATCTTCAACACTTACGTTTGGAGCGACACATGTTTCAAGCGGAGCAAAGTATTCTTTATTTCCACTAACATTAGCACCCATATCAATCATTCTCTGTTTGATTAAGTAATCAACAGTTCTAATCTCACCATCTTTTATAAAGCGCACATCATTTACATCCCATAATGAGAAGTGACCTGGCGTAAGCTCAAGTCTTGAAAACTGTGGAGCATCATCAGTTTGACCTTCTTTAATATAGTCATGACAAAAGATTGTATCACTCACACCTGGTGGTAAGTAAGGTGTAGGGTAGTCAATTGGCATATAGAAGTGCTTTCTAATTGTATCAAGATAAATTGATTGTGATGCATCGTAATTTGGGCTTGTGGCCGTTGCACGAATCATACAAGTGTATTGAGAAACGAGTTTAATCTTTAAGTTTCCTTCGTACTCATCGTCATCACCTGGCTCAAATAATTTAAATTGTTCGTAATCACTTTGTGCGTTTTCAATTCCTGAGCCTGTCTCTTCGATATGAAAAGTATAAGCTTCCCCAAAACGCGCACCAGTTGATTCTAAATTCGCTTCAAAGAGGTTTGTTCCTTGATAAGTTTTAAGGTTCGTTGCAAATCGTCTTCCATCAATATCTGTAGCAATGAGCTCACATGATGGAGGGTTCGCATCTTGTCCGTCTGGAGTATTATCTAAAGCATTATTACAAAAACCAAATAGGTTCTGTAGCTGTTCATCATCTTTTACTTTTGCACCTGGAGTAACACTTCCAAAAATCGTTGCAACAGTAACTTCTTTTTCAAGACATGTCGCTGCACAATCTGGTCCACTTGTTACTGAGGCCACTTTTTGATTCTTACAAATACAAAAGTCATCATCGATAAAAATTGAATCACTTGGTCTTTCAATAACCTCAGGAGGAGTAATACAAACACCTTCAGAAATTTCGATATTATCTAGGATAAATTCTTCAAAATCATTATCGACAAGTATTTTTTCTAATTGTTCTTCATCAGCAACAACTTCACCGTCATTACATGAAGAAGCACAGACATTTCCTTCGTTTAGGAGAAAGTATAGTCCTTCACATGTATCTGAGAATTCCACATCGTCAAAGAATCCGTCTGGACGTGCAACCTGTGGAACACATGAACTAGTTATAAACATGAATAGAATTAGATAAATTACCTTCATTGGCTTAAATCCCTCAAATATCTAAGTACTTAATCGCCATTTTTCTATTACTTCTTTAATTTTAGGTTAATTTCTTACATTTCCTCGTGTTTTTGTCCGTTTTTATGTAATTTCAATATGTTATAATATGTGGAAGATTTAGCAGGCACTAAGTAGCAGTAAATATTTTGTGGCATTATAAATATATCTAATGTTTTTAGAGACTTGGACGATAAGTAGGTAACTAAATATCGTGGAATTAAGTTTAGAAGTAAAATAAGTTCTCGTAACGTTAGAGAGGAGATAAAAATGACAAAAGCAGATTTGATCGCAGCAATTGAAAAGCAGGCCAATGTAACTCACAAGCAGGCCGAAACAGTTGTAAATATTTGTTTTGATGACATGATCAATGCTTTATTTAACGACGAAAGAATCGAAATCAGAGGTTTTGGTTCATTTGCTAATCGTAATTACAAAGCTTATGAAGGGCGTAACCCTAAGACTGGTAAGGTTGTTAAGGTTCCACCTAAGAAAGTACCTTTCTTCAAAGTTGGAAAGCAGCTACGTGAAATGGTTGATGAAGGTAAGGACAAATACGTAATTCGCGAAGCTTAATTACGTCTTCCAAGTTAATTTTCAATACTTAATATAGGCCTGCTGCATTAGTGGCAGGTCAATATTCTTAAGTATTTAGATTGACTTATCAAAAAATATCCATATTATAGAAAATCTAAAATCATTCATGCGGACGGGTGCTAGAGTGGTCTAATAGGGCAGTTTGCAAAACTGTTTTTCACCGGTTCAAATCCGGTCTCGTCCTCCAAAATAAAAAAGAAAAACCCAGGCTTGTCCTGGGTTTTCTTTTTTAACCTGAAGATAAGTCCAGATTCGATTCATGTTTTGTTCCGGTTGTTGAGGCGGCAAATGCCACGACGGCATTTGAAGCCGAGCATCCCTGACGACCGAGCATGATGCGAGGGAGAGAGGGCAAATCCATCGCATACCACCTAGTTTATACATATCTCTTTTTAATCAAAATAAAATTCAGTGAACATTTTCAGATATAAGTTATAATTCATTTATGTATCTTAAAAATAAATATCTATATTCATTTGTCGGATTTATGGTTTTTAGTATGGGGACATTCCCTGGTTATTCAGATCTTTTTGCATCCATTGGACAGGATTATAGTAATTTAAAATTTGTTAGGATCTTATTAACAGCAATTTTGTTAAGCTTCTCTTTTAGTGCCTTAGGTGTTCTTTTAAATGTATTTTTTCTTATAAGTGTTGTGAAGTTGTTGTCGTATATGGATAAATCTTCATATTCAAATAAGCCGTTAGTTAGCAATTCTGTTTACTGTGATATTTCAACAACTAAAACTTTTGCGTATCGATGTCCGGAGTCACTATGAAAAAGAGATTTATAGTACTTCTATCTCCGCGATTTGATAAAGAAATTCATTGTCCTGTTGGTTTTAATAGTGAGCTTTTCTTTAAGGGACCCTTTTCTTCATATTTTAATAATAGAGTAGAAAGAACATTATTTCTTCTATTAGCGATAGGAACGCTTGGGGTTTATGCGTATTACTTAGCTAGTAATGGGAACAATATAAAAATAAGAAAACTGCTTGGAGCAGGGTACCGGCTAAGAGATTCTTCTGATTTGGGTTATGTCGAGAGGTATGTCGGTTATCAAGCAATATACTCTAAAGAAGGTGAGAAGGTGCGCTTTGCTCGAACAGGTAGTGCGGATGATACGTTAAAGTTAAAATAACTTAGGATTATTAATTTATGTTTTCAAAACTTTCTTCATTTTTAATAAGCTTCTTCAAGCCGATTGAGTTTATAAAAAAACATTCTAATAATATTAATAAGATTATTTTGTATTTCTTAAATTATTTAATTTGTGTTTCTTTAGTGTTCTATAATCACATTCATAATTTACGTGACTTAGAAATACCATTTGGTTTAGCAAAGGATAGTTTTTTATATAGCTATTATGTAGATACAACTTGGCAAAGCTTCATTGTTTATATTTGTTTATGGGGTCTTGTTACTTATTTTATTTTCTGGTTCTTAGTTACATGGTGGTTTAAAAAGAATTTACATTGGTCAGGTGTTAAGGATATTAAGTCTAAAGAGATAAGACCTGTACTTATTCTATCCTTTACATATTTTAGCTTACCACTTTTAATTGCATTAGCTTTTTATATATTGTTATTTAGTGATCCTATAGAAGCCACAAAAAATCTAAATATTTTAAAATCTATTTTTATAATCTTTTCTCTTGTTGAAGCATGTATATTCTTTGTTGCAATCAAATCATTATATAAAGATTTGAATAAATGGGGATGGTTCTGGTTTGTGTTTTTACCTGTTGTTTCTGCTTCATTAGAGTTAACAAGTAGTATTCGTTGATTTTATGTAGATTATACGTAATGAAAAAGTACATGGAACTCAAATTCTAATTTAATAAAAATCACTCAGGATTGTACGCGTTAAATGAATTTAAAATATTATAAACATACATTTATCATTCACTCTGTGGCCTGTAACTTATTGCTATCTTCATATAACGTATATGCCGGAAAAGAAGCTGCTTTTGAATTTCTAAATTATGGCCTACAAACATTAATTGGCCCTGAGATCAAGCCAGATTCTAAATTTGTTAAAGAATTAAAGTCGAGAAATAAAAAAGAATTAAATGGTAAGATTGATATCACCTTTAATATAGAAAGGGTTAATAAATGCAAGAAGTTAAAACTTGTAAAAAAATACTCATCGTATTCAAGAAAGCCCTTGTTTAGTAATAATGTATATTGCGAAATAGATTATAAGCCTCTAACTGATGAAGTATTAAAAGCAGGTGGCAATGTTCTATTTATAAATAATTTCTCTGACAAATGTGATATTTCAACATATCAATCTTATGCTTATAGCTGTGACAAACCTAGTAATTGAGTTAGCCTAAGTTTAAAACTTATATTCACCTTTAAAGTTATACGTACTCTCATTATTTTTCTTTTTAATGTACTGAATGCTTAGTTCTAGGTTTTCATCTAAGACTTTGGTTTTTGCTGTAGCATAAGTCGAAGGCTCGCTTCCTTTTACCCAAAAACCAACTTTTCCAGCGATAGGTTTTTTGATTCCAACTTCAAAGGCATACTTGCCATCTTGAGAATAAACAGAGACTTTAAGATCTGTGGTTGCGCCGTTTTGCTTGATATAGACAATATTGTGAATACCTACACCATATTGTTCAAATACTTGTTTCTTGATAACGTTTTCAATCTTACCGCCTAGGATGGCGACAGTGTACTTTCCTTCATCTCTTACGTCGGCTTTCATAATCGAGGCATGAACTGATACGATACTTTTCCAATTAGCTCCTAAAAAACTTGTATCAGCGTATAGAGATGACTTAATTGAATTTAAGTTGTCGCTATACATATCTTCTGTTTCATAATCATTTAATGTGGCACTTCCGTGACCAACATCTATGCTTATATTTCCTTGAATGTCTGCGTAGAGGTTTCTTACAGGGCCAATATCGACCTTTCCAGTTTTAAGCTTTACGTCCATTCCCATAAAAGCGCTTGTGGATTCTTTATAGAATTCTCTTTCTTGAATTTCCTTTCTTGAAGTCTGCATCCCAACACCTAATACAGTGTCGATATGCTTTGAGTAATTTTCATATTTAAATACGCCACCCATTGCTTCGATGCCGCTGTCACTTGTTGCGTAAAATGCTCTTGTGGAAATATTTCCGGTTTTATAGTCGAGATTGATCATATTGATGCCATCGTATTGAACACCGTTTGATGAAACTTCGATATCAAGGCCTGCCGCCTGATTTAGAATATAGCCCATTTCACTAGGGACTCGATCAACAGGATTTCCTTCACTATCGAAAATACGGTAATTGATACCAAATTCTGGAATATAATTATCTTGAGAAAGGCCTGCTGCTCCTGTTCTATTATTAATTCTAGTTTCACCGTAATTAAAGTTTACAATACGATCTGGATTTTCAGGGTCTTGTGCAATTACTGTGGCATGGCCAACACGTCTTGAGTTATAGGCAACTACATAAGCATCTTCTACATCAAGACGTTTTAAAATATTTGCTTGAACAACTGCAATGTCACGACAGATTCCAGCTCTGGAATTACTTTTTATGGCATTAAAAATATCTTGTTCTGTAACTATTCCAGATTCACCACTTGTGGCACGAGTGAAGTCGTAGTGGTTATTCATTATATGGCCCATGATGTGGGCTAGATAGATCTTTTGTTCAAAACTCATCATAAGCTTTGAAGCAGATAGAATTTCATTTCTTTTAATCTCAGGTGAGCCAATCATGAGACCTGCTACAACGTTAGCAAAATAAATATCACCGTCTTTTTTACCGAACTTCTTAACAGACTCACTATAGATATCTTGAATATCCATAGAGCCAAATCGAGCGCATTTATTATCCAAACATTTAACAATAGATTTAATGACTGCTTCTCTTTTAACAGTGTCTCGCCAGTATGAGTTTGACGCAAATTCGTCTGTTTTAATTAAGTCACTTGTGTTGTATTGGTTTAGGTCTTGATTAAGATAAGCGCCTTCTACATTTATTGCTATTCTCCCAGAGACAGCAGACGTCGTTAATAGCATTGTACTTACAATAAATGATTTTATCTTCAAGATAAGCTCCAAAATAATTCTAACGTTTCGTGATTAAATGCACATCAGATGCCAATTCTAATTTAGAAATATTAAGCTCTTATAATATTGAAAGTATTTTTGTTGTTTAGGATTTTAGGAATTGTCCAATCTTTAGTCACATTTAAAGGTTCAAATTGATATTTTGAATATTAAGCTTTGTATAAAACTTTAACATGCAAATAGTACATGAATTCTCTTGTATAGGCCTTTGCGTATTAAATATTGTGATACTTTTTAATTAAGTTAGAACTTAAATCAAAATAAGGATAATTATGAAGAAAACAACTTTCGCTCTGCTGTTAGGAGCTCAGGTTTTAGCTAATGACTATAATATTGAGCATTCGCATCTTAACGAATTAGTGAGAAATAATGATGCTATCTTTGAGCCAGTTGAAGTTGAGGAAGGTAAGGTCGATGAAGAAGATATTCTTGATGGGATTCGCAAACGCTTTGTCATCACTTATTCCCAGATAAACTATTCAGCTGTGGACTCTTCTTATAATGTTGGTCACGATGAAGATGATATTTATAACTTTGGTGGTGAAGACTTTAATAAGATGTTTGATGAAAATATTGAATTTAAAGAAGGACACAAAATATCGATTGAGTATCTTGTCACAGATAATTTTAGTATCGAATTAGCAGATACATATAGAAAGTATCAAATGAATGGCCGACATGTTGGTTATACACAAGGAGATCTTTTCAATGACGATCGCTATGATGTATACGAAGCCGAAAATATAACCGTTTTAAATGATATTCAACTTGGAATGAAATATGCAATCCGTCTAGTTAATACACCTGAACTTAAGTTAGATTTAAGTCCTGGTGTAAGTGCTGGGCTTGTCCATGTTAAATCAGATACTAATACATACTATAATGGTCAAAAATATGAGGATAATCACTATGATGATATTGGTGGTTATTCTTATGGTGTCTCTCTTGAGGCCAAGGCAATCTTTTGGGATCGCTTCTTTGTTTCGGTTGGAGCAGAACAGCGGAACTATGTTTTGGCCCCAATGGAGCATGAAAGTGGATTTAATCAACAAATTGATCAAAGTGGTATGAACTTCTATATTGGTGCAGGTATAAGATTTTAATCTTTATTGCTTAAATTTTGTTTTACCTGATATAAGTCATATTTAACTCACATAAATAAACAGATACTCTATAGTGAAGTAAAGATCCACAAGGGGATAGCTATGAGTAAATTAATGATTTGTGTCGATGTCACTAATGAATCAATTAATTCTTTTAAAGGACAATTAAAAAATTATGACTGGAGTCGTTGGGATGAAGTTCACTTCGTTCATGGGTTTGAGACACAGGTCTATGCTGATACTTTCTACTTTGCTTCATATCCTTTAGAAAGCCAAATGGATGATATTGAAAAGTCTGTTGCTACTTTACTTCAGGGCCTATCTAAAGAGCTTATACCTTCTGATTATAAGGGGAAAGTTATTGGTAAATGCCTTTTTGCAAACTCTTCTAAAATTGCACTAAAAGAATATGCACAAGAGAATTCAATTGATGAAATGATAATTGAGACTCGAGGTAAGCACGGTTTTAGCGGATTATTTTCAAGCTCATTTGCTGAATATATGGTTGGGCATGCTCCATGTCGTTTAATGATACTTAGAGAAAATGACTAATGAAGTATATCTATATTTGTTTGATACTTGTATTTGTAAGTTCATGTTCTAGTATAAACACTGACTCACGTGAGTACTATCATGGACAAAAGATGAGACATGGTATCATTCCAAAAGATACGACTCGAACTTCAGAGAATATTAAAAGAGTGCTTGATGCAAATTCTGTAGTACGCGGTAAAAAGATTTATTCAAAGAATTGTATGAGTTGTCATGGCCAAGATGGAAATATGATTGATAATGTTGACTTATCCAATCTCTCTAAAGAAGTACCTAATTTTAATTTCTATCTTCTTGTTTCGCGTTCTAAGGAATCAATGCCAGGATGGAAAAGTCCTCTGTCAAAACAAGATATTAAGGATTTAGAGAGCTATCTTTATTCATTATAAAATGAATTATATAAAATATTAAAAAGCTTGTGATGAGTAAGATATATGATTTAATATATATTCTAATGGCGGGTCTTTGACCGGCTTTTTTATTTTAAAGCGGGCCAAAATGAATGAGATTTTAAATATAGGTAAAGAGATTGAAGACTTAAAGCTTAATAATGAGAATTTTTCTCATGCTTGTTATGAATATCTTAAAAATAAGTCTATTAAAGTGGATATCCATGAATTAGAGGATTTTATTGCAAAATGGAGTCTTGAAACAAAAGTTCTTCCAGAACAGGTAAATGTTTATAATGGTTTTGGCCAGCCTCCAATTACTTTGTACAATAACGGGCACTTTGTTGTTGATCTCTATTTTTGGCAAACATTAGATACTTCGATTCATTCACATTCTTTTAGTGGCGCTTTTCAAGTCCTATATGGAGAGTCAAGACATGAAGTTTTTAAAGTAACTAAAGATGAAGAATTCTTTGATGATATTTTCTTATCTAATTTAGAGTGTATTGTAGATGAGACGCTTGTTACAAATGATATTAGAGAAATTAAGAGGGGACTTGAGTTTTCACATCGTGTCCTCCATGAACATAACCCTACAGTCACTCTTTGTATTAGAACTGTAAATGATAAGTCACCACAGTGGCATCATTTTGATAATGGCTTAAGTATTCAAAAGAGATCCCCTGAGGCAAGTGATATAAAACGTCTATCTATTTTCGATTATCTTATTACTAGAAGTCCAAAGCAGGGCCGTGATTACTTAGATCGCCTTATGAATGAATTTTCACCAAGCCTCATTATGAATTTATATGAGGAGTTGTCCTACGATCAAATGGGACTTCAAGAATCCTCTGTTGAAATATTCTTTGAAGCTGTTGTCGATCGTTTTGGAGATACAAAATGGTTTAAAAGATATGTGGACTTCTTTAACTAAAATTTTACCAATAATAAAAAAAGACCTCTTCAAAAAAGAGGCCTTCCTATGGCCAGTGTTGAAGGGTTTTTGGCCATATACTTGATAATCGAGAGAACTATTTTAGCTGATTAACTAGTTTTATTTCTATCTGATTTTACTGACAATATTGTATGTTCTTTAGTTGTTTTTGTACTATAATTATTTATTATTTATCTTAATAATTTTCTAAACACGGTACGAAAATATGGGTGATTTCAATATATTCATTGCTGCAACTTCCAGTGTTATCTTATTTATTTTTGGACTAGAGAATTTTTCAAAAGAGGTTCAAAAAGTTACTGGAGACCAGTTCAGAAAATTTATCGGAAAGGTAACTAATTATACAAGTATTGGTGTTCTCATTGGTGCATTTGTTACAGCAGTTGTTCAATCAAGTTCAGCAACATCTGTTATAGCTATCAGTTTAGTTAATGCTGGTGTACTGTCTTTTAAAAACTCTGTGGGTATTATCTTTGGTTCAAATGTTGGTACGACTATTACAGCACAATTGGTTGCTTTTAAATTAACAGCTTTTGGTCCTGTTTTTATTATATTGAGTTTCTTTTTATCATTAATAAAGACGAAGTACTCTGTATTTGCTAAATCATTATTTTATTTTGGTTTTGTTTTCTTTGCCCTACATCTTATTTCTTCAACTCTTGTACCTCTACAAAGTGATGAAAGACTCATCTCATTTTTATCAAAACCTCATAATCCATTCTTAGGAGTTCTGGTTGGTATGATTATAACAGCAGTCGTTCAATCTTCATCTGTTACGACTGGTTTGGCCATCATTCTAACTCAGCAGGGAATCCTATCAGTAGGTAATGCGGTCCCAATTCTAATGGGGGCCAATATCGGAACAACTGTAACGGCCCTTATCTCGATTGTGAATATGGATATCGCTGCAAAGAAAACTGCTTTATCTCACTTCTTATTCAATTTTGGTGGTGTTGTCCTTTTCTTGCCCATCGTTTTTATATGGGGGGATAAGTTTAAATTATTAGCTGATGATCCGGCCATAGCCTTAGCAAACTTCCATCTCATTTTTAATGTAACAACAACCATCATTTTCATTATCGCTATTGATCCTTTTATCCGTTTTGTTGATAAGGTCCTAGGTGAGGGGAAGATGGATTTTGAACGTTTCGATTTGAGTATGTTCTCTCCTGATAATGACTTTAGTGAAATTGAAAGAAATCTCTATTTAAACGTTCCCAAAACATATGATTTTGTCCAAGAAAATTACAATCTTATTACCTTGAGTATTGAAACAAATTATAAAGGTGTTTTCAATGCGGCCAAGAGAAGAATGGATTATGTCGATTATGTAGAAGATGAGTTAGTCTCCTTCTTCTCAAATTATATTGCTACTTGTACTAGTGAAGAAGAGATTAATTCTATTGTTCGTATAATGTCGATTTATGAATATATCTTTCAAATTCATGACTCCGTAAAAGACTTATCAGACTTAAAAGACTCTATGGATAAGAATTATATTGAATTAAAAAGTGATCTCATTATTATCATTCGCTCACTGGCAACTCGAACTTTAAGTTTTTTTGAAACAATGTCTAATCCCCATTTGGATGAAGAACAAAAGCGAGAGCTAAAAAAAGAAGTAAATGAATTTCAATTTAATATCATTGAATATAATAAGAGGATTCTTAAACTTATGGCCGCACCTGATCGACGTGATGCTAGTGTTATTATGCATATGATAACTTATAGTCAGCGTTTAAAGGATAAACTAGTCCATTATCATAATCTTATTAGTGATCATGCGATATCAAGCTCTGATATTAACGACTCTTTATCCACCCACTAAGATTTATGATAAATCCATAAGTGATGATAATTGAAAATGCGATTAGTATACAAAAGACTGTCACATCATCATTTTTTCCAAGCTCGTCTATAATTGGATGATAATTATTAAAATCATTTAGGAAATTGGTAAATAAGACTTTATCTCGACTATGAAGTTTAGTGTGATAAACGTGTTTAATTAAGTAGTACAGGCCACAA
Source organism: Halobacteriovorax sp. DPLXC-1 (assembly GCF_036903125.1). Taxonomy (NCBI): domain Bacteria; kingdom Pseudomonadati; phylum Bdellovibrionota; class Bacteriovoracia; order Bacteriovoracales; family Halobacteriovoraceae; genus Halobacteriovorax; species Halobacteriovorax sp. DPLXC-1. The sequence continues at coordinate 230,853 of NZ_JAYMCO010000002.1, read as the reverse complement.
CCGAATATCGTAGTGAGAACAATTCCATAGAAATGAGTATTAGAAACTTTTTTATTAAATTTTGCTGCTGATTTAATATACTCGTCACTAGTTTCATAATCTTTGATGTCAATAATTGACTTATTTTTTAAAAAGCTTTCTTGTATTACTTGTATTAGGCTTCTGTTATCTCCACTTTCTTTTAAGTTTTTAATCATTTTTTTTCTAATGCCTATTGCTGGAGGTAAAAGAAGTAGAATACCAAAGAATGGGATAACCACTTTATAGATCAAATCGACATTCATAGTAGAGATGATTAGAATTGGAGCTAGAATGAAGGCCAGTGAAGCTAGAGAGAATATTTTGTACACATTCTCTTTTTGAAGAACGTAATCATCTTTCCCGTCAATGATGTATACATCAACACTTTTTCCAATTCGATTCTTTAAAAAGCTTTGATTTGTTCCTAAGAAGAGCTTTCTTTGTCCATCTTGATAATATTCAATAACAGGACAAATTGTAGTGGTTCTTGTTGTTCTTCTATTGCTTCGATAAGTTTTAGACTCTTCTTTGAAAGCAATAATTTTACCTTTGATTAATTTAGCGTGTTTTTTGTAATAGGCATTAATTGAATTTATGAAATAGAAAAATGTGATTCCAAAAAATGTCATTGCACCTAAAAAGAAGAGGGGCACTAGCTGTGTAATTAATTTTATATCCATAAATACATTATATGGATAAATTCTATATAAAAAAAGGGATCAAAATGATCCCTTTATATCTTACTCTTCTTCTTCAAGATTATGATAAACAGTGACGACATCATCGTCTTCTTCTAATAAATCAATAAGTCTTTCAAATTGCTTTAATGTATCTTCGTCATCAATAGCTTTATGGTTAAGAGGAACTCTCTCAAGTCTTGCTTCTTCTGGTGTGATATTAATTTCTTGTAATTTCTTTTGAATATCACCAAATGATTCAACAGGAGCGATAATTTCATAAACTCCATCTTCTAAAGTTATATCTTCTGCACCAGCATCAATAACTTCTAATTCGAATTCATCTTGATCACTTACATTTTCTTCATTTACTAGAAAGTTTGCTTCTCTTTTGAAAACGAATTCTAATGAGCCAGTTTGTCCTAGAGATCCTTGAACCTTATTGAAATAGCTACGTACATTTGCAACTGTTCTCGTATTATTATCTGTTGAAGCTTCAACGAATACGGCAACTCCGCCTGGGCCATATCCTTCATAATTTATATCTGTGTAGCCAACACCATCTCCACCTTGGCCTTTTTTAATGGCCCGGTCGATATTGTCTTTTGGTACGTTAAACTTCTTACAACGGTCAATAGCTACTTTTAGTAAAAAGTTTGTGTCAGGGTCACCACTTCCACTTTTTGAAGCTAAGAATACGTCTTTTAGAGCTCTAGTGAAGACTTGCCCACGGGCCTTGTCTGCTGCACCTTTTTTTGCCGCGATTTTTGCTGATTTTCTTCCCATAAAATCCTTCTTAAGTAGTTAATTTTTATTACCCTATAGTTTTAGTCAAAAGGCCACGATTCGTCTAGTTTTTGGCCTCCATCAAATTAGATTGTCGATTCTCTATGCAGGCCTAGTAGATCTTTCAAACTCACTGAAATATTTGATAAGTACTGGTAATTTGGAACATACATAGGGGGAATCAATGAATAAATATCTATTATTAATGGCGTTAAATCTTTCAACATTTGCTAGTTTTGGTAATTTTGGTGGCCTTGGAGGTTTCGGTGGACCAGATTTGGACCATGATCCACGATATCGCCATCGCCCACAGGATAATAAGGTTGAAGTGGCCAAGTGTGAGATAAAACGCAATGCCCAAGTTTTTCATTTAAATAAGAGAAATTATTCTTTAGATGAGCTTTTTGCACTCGTTGCAACAACTCAAAAAGGTAAGAGTGTTATTGATCAATTAATGCCTTTGTTAGATCAAGGTAAATTAAAAATTTCAAATCTTACAAGTTTTGAAAGACAAAGAAGGGGATTAGGTTCTAGAACATCTGCACTTTTTGATTTCACAACAACAGTACCTACAATCTATATCGGATTTGAAGATGAACTTGGCCTAGTGGCCCATTTCTTCGTACATGAAGCAACTCATGCTCTTGATAAATTAATTCCACAAGAATACGAAGTGGATATGATTTATTATAACGCTTTTAAGAACTTTCAAAAACTATTTGGATTAGATGTAGAGCCAATGAAAGAGTTAAGTGAATATGAAACTCAAAAGATGTATGAGATATATGAAATCAAAGAAAAGAATCGTAATCAGCATATATATCGTGCTGAACGATATGCTTTTGATGAGCAAGGTATTTTTACGAATGAAGTACTAAAAGTAAGTGATTGTTATGAGGATTATGTGCAGGAGCATGTTGATAAGAATAAATTAAAACTTTATCGCGACACTCCTGATGAGCATATTATTAATGCTTATGGTATTAATACAGATTATCTAAAATAATATTAATACTTATCTACTTTGACTGGGTCTGAGTAGGTACTAAATCGGCCATCAATATCAAAGGTGGCCATTTTTATTTCATATGTTCCAGTTGAAAGATCTTTTATTTCGTATTTGTCTAAAACCCAACTTTGATCGTCGTAGATAACAATTGAGTTCCAATCAGGACTACTATTCTTGCGATATAGAATCTCATATCCACCAATTTCATATGGATAAAGACGTGAACCATCGGCTCGCTCTGATGGAGGAGTCCAATTCAACTTTAGTGATATCCGCTTTGTGCCAGTATTTTCCTGCTCATTGCCGCTACCACCACCTCCATTACATGAGGCAATCATAGTTGATAGTAGTACTAAAAATGTCATATTCATTAAAATCTTGAAGTTTTTCATAATGAACTATTCGGCTGATATTACAATAAACTTTATTAAAGTTATTAATAAAATTTAACGATACGTTAACTATGGAAAGAAAAACAATAAAATACACGAGACATTTCTTATTAACCGCAGCTTTATTTGTTGGAAGTAGTTCCTATGCATCAAACTTTGATTCTTATAAAGCAGCCTTCTCAAAACTTAATAGTTACAAAAAAGTTTGTAATTATAGCTCACTATCAAAGAAGGAAAAGAACGAGGTTATGGCCACTGCCTTTTCTATGATGACTGATCATGATAAGAAGCAGCTTTCTAGTGGAGTTAGTAATTATATTGTATTTTTAAAGGATACAAGAAAGCACTTCGCTGAAAAATGTGGACCAGGTCAAAGAAGTAATCAGGAATGTCAGAGCTTATCAAGAAGAGCAAAAACTTTTTATAAGTACGATGTTCAGCTTGGCCTTGATAAGGTTGACTCTTACGTTAGTCAATTTCACTCTCAAATAAAACTAGGTCTTTCACATTGTAAGGATAGTGATAAAGTCATTGCAGATGTAATGGATGATATTCATAACCGAGTGGATATTAATGATAGTTTGAATAATTCAGAATTTGATACTGCTATTGCTAAAATGGCCCAAGTGGCAAAGGATTTTTCTATCGAATTAAAGGATGAGAGAGTTCCTTTCCCAATTAAGAAAAAGGATACGGATAAGGCCGAATCTATTTACGACTCAGCGTCTGTTGATAATACTGTTTGTTACGATAAGGTTAAAAAGGCCACATTTGTGGACAATATTGAGTCGTTTGCAGGTGAGGTTCTTAATAAGTTTCTCGGGATTTTCAATCCAAAAAAAGTTAAAAGTGTTTCTTTAAAATAATAAAAAAAGCGCACTAGATACTAGTGCGCTTCTTTGTCTATAGTTTAATCTTATATTCTTTTACAATAATACTATCTTTTTTAAGGCGTGACTTTACAGTTAGAGTAAAATCTCTTTCACCTTCACAGCGGTACCTTAGCTTAAACCAAATAAGTCCTCTTGAAGCCTTATCTTCTAATGCAACACAAGTTGAACGATGTCCTTGTTCTACTTTGGAAACTACAGAAGCGACTTCTTCGCTTTCAATAAGTGTTTCAACTGCTTCTTGAAATATTCTTTGTGACTCTTCAATATCTCTCATATCAGGGAAACTAATATCTCCAGGGAAGCCAATAGTAATTCCTGCATTTGCGTTTAGTGAGAATGCGCAAACTAATGCCATAACTAAGTTTTTCATATATTACCTCGTTGTTTTTAATTTAATTAGACTCAAATATTCTAGTTTGTTTGATATGTCAAACAGGTGTAAATACTTAATAAAATAACTGTATAACTCATTGATAATATTAAGTTGATTATTGCTGTTATCAATGGATAGAATAACTTATGAAATTATTTACTCTCATCTCTTTTCTTTTTTTAGTCTCATGTAGTTCAACAACATATAACAAGACTGTTGATTACGTGGATATTAATCGTTTTATGGGAAAATGGTATGTTCTAAGTGCCCGTGCCACATTTCTTGAAGAAGGGGCCCATAACTCTCTTGAGATTTATACATGGAATAAAGAGAAACAACGTATTGATATCGATTTCTCATTTAATGAAGATTCATTTGAAGGTGAGTTAAAAGAGATTCCTCAAAAAGCTTGGATTATTAATAAGGAAACGAATGCTCATTGGGAAGTCTCTCCATTTTGGCCACTTTATTTTGATTATCTTGTGATTGCAATGGATCCTGATTATCAGTGGGTTGCTATTGGTGTACCTGATGAGAAGTATCTTTGGATAATGGCCAGAGATTGGCGTAATCCTGAACCTATTATCAAGAAAGTCACGAGAAAGGTAAGTGAGCTAGGTTACTCAGTTAAAGACTTAGTTGATGTAAATCATAAGTGGGACTAGTCTAGGAAGTATTCAGCAACTCCATATAAGCCATTCTGTTCAAATGGGAAGATGACTGAATCATTCACTGGGTTATAGTCAAACTGAACACCACGACAATTAAACCCTGTCATTGTCCAAGGCAGCGCTCCGAGGTCTGTATTTGTCGTCAGGTTGTGAGCATATAGACGTGAGCCATAGCAGTAGTACATATAGTCTACACCCGATCTTCTTGCGTATGTGAATCCATCATCGATATTTCTAGGTGTGTAGGCAATCTGCTCAACTGTTCCATTACTGTTAAGTGCAATAACACGACGTTGGGCACCACGATACATTTTTGCCATGATATAGCGGTTGGCATTGCTATCGTAGAAAATATTTCTAAAGTCATCCCAGTATTCATAGAAACAAGTTGATCCATCTACTGGCCCTGATTGTAATGCCGAACAACTTTCACCTGAATTCTCATATCCAATTTTACCCATGATATGAGATTGGCGGTAGCTGTCTGTTGAGTCATATTTCTTAAGCATGAAGTCTTCATAGCGTTGAGTTGTTGGGTTGTAACTCATACGGTTCATAAAGAGTTGTCCATTAGCAAAACCGAGTGGAAGACCGCGGTTGTTACTACCACCAGTATCAATATTTGCCCCAATCATACCATCAGCTGTTGGATCGTAATAAGGAGTTCCGCTAGTATTATTTAAGATGTCTTCCCACAAGCCAGTGCTTCGATTAAGCATGGCCATACGTCCATAGTGAGTATCTCTATCTGAATAGATATTTCCAGTAGCACGATCAACCATCATCCAGTATGCGTTTCTAACTGGCTGAACATCAGCCTGAGTCGTCGTATCTTGTGAAGCAATTGTACCGTTACCAGCAACAATATTGATATTCCCGTCTGGTGTGAATTGTTTAATATAATAAGATCTTGTATCGTTAACGACAATATCACCAGTATTAAGTCTTACAACTCTTGATATGTCTGCAAATCGTGCGTTAACGGCATTGACTCCATCTCCGTATCCATAACCTTGACCAAAGATTGTGACAACATTTCCATCACCATCAAGTGTTCTAATTCTACCACGATCGTTAAAGTATATTTTTCCAGTTTTAGTAACAAAGACAGAATAGATGTCCATGTTACAAGATGTGGCCGGCGTCCCATCTGTACATTCTCCTCGTGTACCAGAACCAAGTATTCTTGTATATGTACCATCAAAGTTGTTTCTGTTAACATAACTTCTTGCTACAGTAACATATGAATTACCATCCATTCCTGTGTAGTTGTAGTAGTGATACCAACGGTAACTATTATCAAATGGAGTAATTGCCTGACCAGTTGTAGGGTCAAAGTAAACTCTAGCGTATGTATAATCTGAAGTCGATGTGTACATATCACATCCAGGGAAGTTCTTATGGTGATACGCGTGACCAGTCATTCCTTCAATTACTGAAGTACTAGTATTATATTTTAAACCAATGTAACCAATTCGACATTTTGATAAGTCTTGAGTCGCTTGCCAACCATCACCAGTACCTCCAAGATATAGTGATTCTACTTGTCCAGTAGATGCCTTATAGACTCTAACTCTGAAACTTCCAGCAGTCTCAATACTTTCAGCTCGTTCAGAATTAAACCAGATGTCACCATTTGGAAGAGGAGTGAATAACATCGCGTTTGTACGATATTCCCATGTTCCATTATGAGTTAATTGCAGATCAAGTGGATTTGTTACAGTGTCTGCTGTATTTGAGCCACCACCAATTATAGTTTCAATTGTCGGGTTATCCATATTTAAATCAACTCGACGAATTCTGTTATAGTCATAAATTAGAAGTCGACCTTGATAATCCAGCGCAATTTTTAATGGGTATCTAAGTGTTGCACTTTCAGCTGGACCACCGTCTCCTGTACTCGTTCCTGTTGTTGTAATGAATAGTTTTTGCTTACCATCTGCTGGATCAACTGTAAGAATCCCTCTTTTGTAGTCTGCAAAATAGATATTTCCATCATCTGTGAAGACAAGTGAATTGATATCAACTGAGTCTCCAACCGTTTTATTGAAGAAAAGTGCTGTACGAGCATCACCACCAAGTCCGGCTTCAGTATTACCAGCGATAATTTTAATCTTATCAGCATTAAGAGGTGTTGAAATTAGTTGGGTACTAATTGCTGAAGTATTTGTTACTTTAACACGTATTTTATAAGACGTTGCTAGTGGTGAACCACCTGTCCATTTATAACAACCCTCATTTGTATCTAGGGTAATACTTGGACAGCCGTGATTAGTATGAGGAGCAATCCCTTGTGCTCCAGCAATGGCCGTGAAAGTTTTTTCATCTTGAGTATAGTATAAGTTTATTGCTGTTGAATCTAGTCCCAGAATATCATCAACTTTCCATCTAATATAAACGTCAGAACCTGTTGGAACTGATGAGTCTAAACGAGTAGGAGGGATTGATGTTGTATCTGAGTTTGCGGCTGCAACGTCCCAGATTGATGGTGGATCAAATTTTGTATATCCAATCGCATTATAATCAGTATTTAATGTTGTTGTATTTGTTGAAATATTTCCAGCTTCATCTTTTACCCATGCATAGACATTATAATTTGCTGGTTGCCATCCAAGTAAATGTGAAAAATCTACGATCGTTACATTTGCAGCAGGTGACATACCTATTGATGGAGAGTTAAGCCCTAACCAACATTCATCTCCAGCTGCCGGTGCTGTTGTATCATTTGTCTTTAGACATAATTCAGTGATGTAGACGTTTGAATTCTGTGAGTTCGCATTAATAGTATAAGGAATAAAGTTAGTTGGTGAAGGATCTGGCTCCGTCGTTGAGATTGATGTTACAACTGGAAGGCCAGTTTCTCTAATCCAAGTACCACTTACATTCGTCGTATTACTTGATGCGTTTGTTTGTGCAAAGTTATAATTATTTGATAAGTCAGCAGCTGTCGTTGCTGTCGTCCAAGACCATACTCCTGAAGAACAAGTCGTTGTCGTCGTTTGTGCCCCAGAGATATTTATTGTTAGGCCATTTTCACATGTACCTGTGAAAGTTGCTGTTGATCCGTTATTTTTGATTGTAGCAGTATCAATTGCAAGAGCAGGGAAGTTAGAGTCTCTTGTCCAAGTATAAGAAAGAGTTGATGTATTTCCTGCCGAATCAGATTGTGTAAATGTGAAAGTTCTTGTTGCATCTGTCGTATACGTTTGAGAAGTCCAGCTCCAGTTCGCAGCAGAACAACTGATCGTATCTGTTTCTTGATTTGATATTGCAATTGTATTATTTCCTTCACATGAACCTGAAACAGTAATGCTATCAGTATATCTAATTTCAGTCGGGTTCTGACCAATATTGATTTCAAAAGGTACAGTCGCTTGAAATGCTGGTGGTGTCGCATCTCTTTCCCATGCTAGAGATAGTGCAGGCGATGACGTGTTACCAGCAGCATCTGTTTGAACAAGGTTATATACATATGTACCATCTGCTGTTTTTGGAGATGGTGTCCATGACCAAGTTCCAGATGAACAATTAAATGATGTTGTTTCATCACCTGTAACATAGATTGTATAATTACCTTCACATGTACCAGACCATGCATTAGGCGTGTTCTGATTCGTGAAGTCTGGTGATATACCAGCTGTTTTTGTCATAACTGGTGCAACTTCATCTCTAATGAAAGTACGTGAAATAGTTGTAGAATTTCCAGCAGCATCAACTTGATTTAGCGTTACAACCTTTGAACCGTCTCCATCAGAGAAGTTAACAGTTTGTGAAAACGTTCCAGCTGAACATGCTATTGTAAAGTTAGCTTGAATATCTCCTGATATATTAATATCTCTACCAGTTTCACAATTACCAGTGATGGTTGTACTTGATAGGTGATAAGAGTTATTAGCTGGTGAGCTATAACTTAGAGCAGGAGCAATAGAGTCAATTGTAAAGACATTCGATTGCACTGTTGATGAATTTCCTGCTAGGTCAGTAAAGCTAACTCTAAAGCGTGCAGTGGATGTATTTATTGATGGAACAGTCCATGCCTTTGTAAAAGTTTGACTTGATATTGGGCCATTAATAGCTGCTGTTGTCCCAAGACTAGACCAAGTAGATCCATTGTAAAAATCAACGCTAAAGTTTTGACTTGAAGATGTACTTGCATCTGTCGTATCCCAAGTTAAATTTATTGAATTACCACCTTTTTGAATAGTAGGTGTTGTTAATGCTAAAGTTGGATTAATTGTATCGTAATAAACATACAGATCATTTGATGACGTTGAAACGTTACCATTAGGATCTTTAGACCATGCTTTTAAGATGTGTAAACCTTGTGTTGTAGAGGCAAGAGTGTAAGTAGTTGCACTTGCTGTTGTTGTACAACTTACCCAGCCAGCATCACCAGCAGTAGGTTGAGTACCTTCATTTATTAGAACTTGTGAAATATCACTACAGCTACTTACTGTCATTGTATTAGCAGTTGAATTTGTATATGTAGCTGATGTTAGAGCAATAGCTGGAGGCGCTGATGGAGTTTTGTCATTTACTGTGATTGTAACAGTTTCCGGAGTAACTGCATCAAGTGATCCATCATTTGCAATAAAAGTAAATGTATCTGTCCCGTTAAAATTCACATTACTTGTATAAGTACAAGTAAGGTCTGTTCCATATGATCCTGTCGTAATACAGTTTGTCAGAGTTCCATTACTTGGTGATGAAACAATTTTATATGTAAGAGGATCTCCATCTACATCACTTGCGTTACTTAAAGTGATTGATAGAGCAGTATTATCATCTGTTGTAAACGATTGATCAGCGGCCATTACAGGAGCATCGTTAATTGAGTTTATCGTAATATTAACTGTTGCCGTTGTTGAATCAAGAGCTCCATCATTTACTTTATATGTAAATGAAGTCGTACCATTAAAGTTTAATGCAGGAGTATATGTACATGATCTTGATGTTCCACCTACACAGCTTACTGTTCCAGAGGCAGGGTTTGTTACTTTAATATAACTTAAAGTATCACCATCAATATCTGCACCAGCTGTTAAATCAAATGTCAGAGGAGTATCTTCGTTTGTTGATACTGATTGCGAAGCCGCTAATGTTGGAGCATCATTAACTGGATTGATTGTTAGGTTTACTGTAGCGTTTGTGACAGCTGTTCCTGTACCGTCTGTTGCGATATATGTAAATGAATCACTTCCGTTGTAGTTAGCATTAGGTGTATATGTACATGTTAAGTCAGTTCCATAAGTTGTTGTAATACAATTTGTTAGGCTTCCATTTGTTGGAGCTGTTACTAGTTTATAAGTTAATGCATCACCATCTACATCGGTTGCATTATTTAAAGTGAAATTAACAGCTGTATCCTCATTCGTTGAAATACTTTGATTAGCTCCCATTACTGGAACATCATTTACAGCTGTTACATTTACAGTAACTGTTGCAATATTTGAATCTAGTGCCCCGTCATTTACTTTATATGTAAATGTAGTAGAGCCGTTATAGTTTAAATCTGGTGTATATGTACAGGCCGTTGAATTTCCTCCTGTACAAGAAAGTGTACCATCAGCAGGATTTGAAACGATGATATATGAAAGTGTCGAACCTTCAATGTCAGATCCTGTATTGAGGTTAAAATTGAGTGGTGTATCTTCGGCCGTTGTAACAGATTGAGTTGATGCAAGAGTTGGAGCATCGTTTACAGGTGTTACATTTATTGTCACTGTAGAATCTGTTGATGAATCTGTTAATGTGTCATTACCACGATATGTAAAGGTATCAACTCCATTGAAATTTAGATTTGGAGTGTAAGTACAAGTCACATCAGTCGAGTATGAGCCAGTTGCAATACAATTTGTAAGTGTTCCATTAGCTGGTGCAGTAATTAACTTATACTGTAGAGTTTGTGCCGGAAGATCGACATCTGTTGCACCATTAAGAGTTAATGTTAGAACGTTATCTTCTGCAATTGTTTCTGATTGGTCACCAACCATTACAGGAGCATCATTTTCAGATGTAACATTTATTGTTACTGTTGCTGTTGTTGAATCAAGTGCTCCATCATTTACCTTGTAAGTAAATGTAGTGGAACCATTGAAATTCAAGTCTGGAGTATATGTACAATCACGTGATGTCCCACCAGTACAAGAAAGTGTTCCATCAGCTGGGCCACTAACGATAATATAGTCAAGTGGATCAGATTCAATATCGGCCCCTGCATTTAAAGTGAAGTTAAGTGGTGTATCTTCATTTGTACTTACTGTCTGTGTTAATGCTAATGTTGGAGCATCGTTAATAGGATTTATTGTTAACGAAATTGTTGCAGTAGTCGTTGCATCTGTGATGCTATCAAATGCGATGTAAGTGAATGAATCACTGCCATTATAGTTTGCATTTGGCGTGTATGTACAATCAATATCACTTGCGTAACTACCTGTTGTAATACAATTAGAAAGTACTCCATTTGCTGGAGGTGTTACAACCTTATAAGTTAATGTGTCACCATCAACATCAGTTGCTCCATTTAAAATAAAATTAATGGCCGTATCTTCATCTGTTGTAATACTCTGATCAGCTGCCATAACAGGTGCATCATTAATTGAGTTTACTGTGATTGTTACTGTTGCAGTTGTCGAGTCTAGCTCACCATCATCTACTTTATACGTGAAAGAATCCGTTCCGTTGAAGTTAGTGTTTGGATCGTATGTACAATCTCTTAATGTCCCTTGAGAACAGCTAAGGACTCCGTTAGATGTCGAAGAAAGAATTGTATAATTTAATGTCGTTCCTTCAATATCGCTTCCTGCATTTAGGTTGAAGCTTAATTGTGTATCTTCATCAGTTGATTCGGCCTGAGTTGCAGCAAGTGTTGGGGCATCGTTAACTGGAGTGATTGTGAATGAAACCGTTGCACTTGTAGCAGAATCAAGAGCTCCATCATTTGCCACATATGTGAAGCTGTCACTACCATTGAAATTAGCATTTGGCGTATAGTCACATGTTAGATCTTGGCCATATGTTCCAGTTGTAATACAATTTGTTATCGTTCCATTTGTTGTTGAATTTGTTATCTTATAAGATAGGCTAGCTTGAGTATTATCAATGTCGCTTGCCTGACTAATAGTAAAAGATATTGGATTGTCTTCTGGTGTAGTAAATGACTGGTTTGCAGCAACCACTGGAGCATCGTTTACATTTAAAACTGTAAGATCAACCGTTGCTTCAGTAGAATCTAGTTCACCATCGTTAACTTTGTAAGTAAATGAGTCAGGGCCAACATAATCGGCGTTAGGAGTGTAAGTACAGTTATTAGTGTCCGTTACACAACTAAGTGATCCATTTGTTGGTGTCGAAGTCAGAATATAGTTTATGCTAGGTGAATCTACATCATAACCTTCAGTTAGTGTGAAATTATGGACTGTATCTTCTGTAACATTTACTGCCTGGTTTGCAGCAAGTGTTGGTGCATCATTATATAAGACAACATCTAAAGTATAACTGAACTCATGGTGAGGTATCGTTGTATCAACATTAGCATCACCAGCATTCTTTCTACCGATTCTTAGTGTTACTGTAACATTTGGAGCAGAATCAGCAGGTGGGATATAAAGCCATGTATTCGAGTTTGAAACAGTTTGTGTTGTTGTTCCATCGTTAAGAATCCATTGATAGGCTAATGTATAATCAGTATCCCAGTGAACTGCACTTGTTGTAAATGTATTTGGATTTAATCCCGCATTTCTTTCATCATTAGCTAGATCTGAATTTAGGTCTTCGTGAAGAATTTCAGGAATTGTTAATGATTGGATCTTTGGGGCTGCTTCTTTTAGAATTTGTACATTTTCACCTTCTGTAATCTCTGCAAAAACAGTTGCTACATCAGTACTATTTTCTAATTCTGAATATACAGTTGCATAGTCTAGAGTAGACTGATCGATTTTATTTGTAATAATATCTTCTGCTTCTTCAAGATAAAGAGCAAATTCCTCTGTTGGATTATAAGTAATATCTGTATTAGTTATTTTTGCTAATAGACTTGATACGGCCGTAATATTTTGTGGACGATAATAACTTGTAACAACCTTTTCTAATTCTTCACTACATCCAGTTATTTTTACCTTGTATCTGGCCGGTGTTGAACTTTCTAGTCCTAGTTCTCTAACATCAAAAGTAAAAGCTGTTGATTGATCAACTCCATTGAAAGTAATTGGATTATCTTCTAGTGGAGTCATTGTTACTAAGTCGAATAATTCAATACGTGGATCGATACATGTTACTGCTGCATAGACGTTACTGCTAAAGAGGCCATTGTCTGTTTTTGTGATAAGTCCATTTAGAGGAGGTATCTCACCTTGAATCTTTGGTATAACGACAACGTTATTATTAGAGCCTGAAGATTGAGAAGCTTCATCTTCACTTTCAGTGGATGATTCTTCTTCGGTACTTTGAACAGACTTTGCATAAGTATAAGTTTTTTCTTCTTCGTCTTTTGAAGGACTTTTTTTGTCTTTTATTTGTTCATTAATTGCTTGCGCATAATTTGGATCAAAGTAATCAGCTTGTGGTGCATAAGATGATCCAGTGTATGTAGATGGATTACGTTTTTTTATTTTAATTTTTTTCTTCTTAGGGGCCAGCTTTGAAATATTGCTATCACCAAGATCGGCCTCTAATGTACTTGCACCATCTGTGTTTGAATATAATGAAGGTATTGAGGAAGGTCCTCTTTTTCCAATACTATTATAAAGTTTCTTTTTTACTTTAGGTTTAACGAGTTCATACTTTAGCCCTGTCCTCTTTGCGAGGTCACTATAATTCCCTGGGGTTTTTTCATCTGATGAAAAAATCCAATAAGAAAAAGTGAATATTATAGTGAGGATAACTCCTACACCAAGACTAAGTTTCTTCAATTATCTTTCCTTTTTCCGCCAACGTACTGATTTTGTTTGTTTAGTTAACGATAATTGTTGCTCAATACTTTTCGTCTCTTTTTATTGATTTCTTAACATTTTATACATAATCAACCTGTTTACGTGTAAACAGATACTTAGTAGCTGTTTCTACAGTTATCATTGATTTTTGTGGCAATAATCTGTGTTGTTTAGCTTAGATTTTATGAATATTCAGATACTTGCTAATTAGCAAATTCATAGATGTGATTTATTTAGAATAAGAATTTATTGATATTTTAAATAAGAATTAGCGTTTTTGAGGAAATATTATTGACCTAGTCTCAAAAATGTCTTGAAACTAGGTCATATTGTCATTTTATTCAGCTGCGAAGTAACCAATATAATCGATTTCGCATGTTTTTGGGTTAACTGCAACGGCAGCATTAAACCAGCCTGAGTGGAAACTTCCAACTGCAGAATAGATTAACTTGTCTTCTTTAAATGAGTTTAGTTCATGGCCTCGATCATTAAGTAATTTTTTTCCGGCCTCTAATGTCGTCTCTAACGTCACTTCTAAGGGTCTATCAGATCTTAATTCATAACGAAGTTCATTGCTCACTTCAGTTAAGCATGCATTTGTCATAAATGATGTGAGGATCGTAGTTGTGATAAGTGTTGCTTTTAAGATGTGTGCCATTATTAGCTCCTATTGTGGGAAAGTGAAGTAATGGCCGCATCCTAACTTTAGGTTTTTTACTCGTCAATATTGTATGTAAACTATCTACTCTTATAGTGAGTAACTTAACAAAAAACTAATAATTTTCTACTGCAAATTGTAGTAATTTTGCTTCATCTGGTATTTCAATTCTTCTCCCATCTCTATGTATAAGCTGTTGCTCCTCTAGTTCTGTTAAGACGCGGGCAACACTTTCAAATGTGCTCATGGCAAAGTCTGCGATTTCTTTTCTTGTCCATGTATGATCGGGATTTTTTAACTTGAGATAGGTTAGTGCTTCAACAATCCTTCGCTTAACTGACTTATCTGCCATTCCCGCAAGCCTTGTTTCAGCTGCTCCTAGTTCTTCGGCCATAAGCTTTGTCATCTGCTTTAAAAGGGCTGGGCTTGTTAAGCAAATATTGTCACATTGTTCACGGCTTATAATGAGAACTTTTCCCTTCTTCAAGCAAACAGCATTTGCATGATAGGGAGAATTACTAAAGTATGAGCGATGACCAAATATATCACCCTTGGTGAATACTCTTAAGAAACTCTCTTTTCCACTCGGTGTATTAAAGTAAAGACCAAAGATACCTTCCTGTACAATATAGAGAAGGTCTGCTGCTTCACCTTCACTATAGACTGGATCTCCTTTTGAGTATTCTTTGATTAATTTATTTGGAAGTTGTTTTAATATTTCTTCAAGCATCGTATTCCTAAATTTCTGCACTTATTAATTTAAGTGTTATTTGATGGTCATCAAAGTATGTATTCATTTATTATATATAATTAAGATGTTGAAATGAAGTAGATTTCAAAAATATAAAGGTGGTTTATGGATACTTTTTTATGGCCCTTAGTAGGGGGGATATTAATTGGACTCTCTGCGGCAATGTTGTTGTTATTTAATGGACGTGTCGCTGGTATATCAGGGATTCTCTTTAACTGTCATAAGGCATTTGTAGGAGAGGGATGGCGAGTCTTCTTTATTGTGGGGCTCATTGTAGGAGGAGTTCTAATTAAGTTTATTAGTCCCGAGTTCTTTAGTTTTGATATTAATCTTAGCTTTCCTAGGGCCATTATTGCTGGGCTATTGGTAGGAGTGGGTACAAAACTAGGCTCTGGTTGTACTTCAGGTCATGGAGTTTGTGGTCTAGCAAGACTATCAAAGAGATCTTTTATTGCCACAATTACATTCATGTTAACTGGAGCAATAACAGTATTTATTATGGGACAATTAGGAGCAACGATATGAAAAATATAATGGCCTTATTATCTGGTGCTGTTTTTGGAATCGGACTATCTGTTTCAGGGATGGTGAATCCTAAAAAGGTTATCGGCTTCCTTGATATAGCAGGGTCTCAAACTCCTTGGGATGCAGCTCTTGTTTTTGTTATGGGAGGAGCAGTTGTAATAGGACTTGCAGCAACTCACCTTATTAGAATGAGACAGAATCCAGTATGTGATTCACAATTTCATATGCCTACTAATAAGTTGGTGGATAAGAAGCTTGTAAGTGGTGCAGCTTTATTTGGAATTGGTTGGGGAGTCGCTGGGATTTGTCCAGGACCTGCTCTTGTGAATATTGTGCAATTAAATTCACAAATCTTCGCATTTATTGCCTCAATGCTTATTGGGCAATTTGTAGTGACAAAAATAGTTAAATAGAAAATATCAATAATGATAGTTGACTAGTTTTACTCGTCGCATATATTCTATAGTGTATGTACGAGTATTTAAATACATTCTTAGCGGGAACAGATATTAGTGTTCCCGAACTTTGGTCAGCTATCATTTATATTTGCATCACAGTAGGTGCTTCTTTCTATCTTATATCGATGGGTATCTCTGGCCTATCATTACAAAATCTATCGAATAAAGAACCAGTAAAAAAGATACAAACATCTATCATGTGTTTTGCTCAAGCTGTTGTTTGCTTCTTTATAATTGCTCACTTTTTTATGCCTATCTATTCAAAAGCTAAAGTTGCAACGACACTTTTGATGTTTATTTGCACATACACAGCTCGCTATTATTACTGGGAAAACTTATCAAAAGTATTTAATGAACCAAAAGCGATGCGATGGGTATATAAATCAATTGTCTTTGGTGCAATTTCTCTGTGTCTTGTCCATTTGTTGTGGATGGCCTTTTATGATGTGCATACGTGCTGCTTAGGACCTAAGCTTATTAAAAGTAATGCAAGTAACTTTATCTTAAAAGTACAGATCCCCTTTGTTCTTAATAAGTCCTTTAGTGGCCTAGTTGCTTTTTTCACATTGGCAGTTTCAGTCGTTTATATAAGGTTTTTCTTAATCTCACTAAAGCAAGGTGATCGTCTGATGATTTTTGGCCTGCTCTTAAGTGTCCTTAATATTTTATATACGACAAGTTTTCATGCTTTTGGCTTTCAGTATTGGATTCCTCTTTATTTTATCGTCGATCTTATTGAGTATACTAGACTACAACAGCTAGAGCTCTCTCAGTCACGAGAACAATATCGCTCGCATGATGAATCATATCGAATGGTTATTCATGATATTGCAAATCCGATACAATTTTCTTCTTTGAAGTTGAATCGATTAAAGAGAAATTCCCTTATATCTTTAGATGATGCTAATGATATATCAACGCAAAATAGCCGCATTATAGAAGCTTTAAATAATCATAAAAAGAAAAATTAGTTTAAGCACTAAATCTTCAAAAGATATTGTTTAATCGCTTGGCAAATAGTAATATCCGACAAGATGTTTGGTTATTTAGATATTTTAGATTCACAATTTTGGAGTAATATAGGCTTTGCTTTTTTGGCAATGGCCGCCGGTTGTTACTATCTATCTCTAGCAATCACAGGTCTTCATTTAAAACGCATAGGCCAAGGACAGTCAAAACATCGAGTAAAAACTTATCTTATGGCGTTTTCTCAGTCCATAGTATGTTTTTTAGTTTTAGCGAAGTATTTCTTTCCAATATATTCTGATAAGAAAGTTCTTGTTAGCCTACTTCTTTTTACTTTTGGCTGTTTTTCGAAGTTACTTTATTGGAATAATTTAAGTTATTATTTTAAAGAATCTAGTGGCCCTCGTATTTTTTATAAAATAGTGATTTTCTCTGCTATTTTTGTATCAGTTACTCACATCATATTTTATTTTATTGAAGGAGGAGGAAGCTGCTGCTTGGCCCCTAATGTTATCAATGAGACGACTTCAGAGATTTTAAAAATACAGGTTCCTTTCAAAGTAAGTAGTCTTCTTCAAGGTTTTCAAAGTGGTTATATTATTGTCGTTTGGTTGATTTACTTTAGTTTTTTCTATAAAGCCTTAAAGACCAACGACTTGGCAATGAAGATTGGACTAGGACTAAGTGTTGCCAATGTATTCTATACTTTAAGTTATTTTGTTTTTGATTTCCAATATTGGATTCCACTATTTTTCCTCACAGATATTGTAGAATACACAAGACTTCAAAGAGTTGAAATTAATCAAATAAATAATGACTTCAAAGAGCAAAGAGAAAAAGAAGCGAAGCTTCTCCATGATATATCTAATCCTTTACAGCATACTTGGACACGTCTACGAAGGATTATAAAAGACAAGTCAAATCAAAGAAGCTTGGATATTGATAAAGATGTAAACTCACTATATATGGCAACAACTAACGCCATTGATATTCTAAATAAGTATCGACAAGAAGATGAAAACTTCTGTCCCATTTCTTTGGCCATTAGTGACGTCGTAAAGATGTATGATGACGTAAATATTGATTATATTCCACCACAACATGAAGTCGATGTTAATTGCCAGGTCGTAAAGAATACTCTCATCAATCTTATTAAGAATTCAATTGAAGCCTTAGGTGAAGACTTGAAGTGGATTAAAATAGAAGTAAATAACTCCTCTAATGAAGTTCATCTCAAATATATTGATAGTGGATTATATAGTGACTTTAAAAAGCCACAGAATGCTTTTAAATATGGTTATAGTTCTAAAGAGGGATGCGATAGAGGAATTGGTCTGGCATCAGTGAAAGCAGATATTGAAAAGATTGGAGGACGAATTAAATTAGGTCCTTTCCAAGACAATACCTGCTTTGATATCTATCTTTAATTATCGCACTTATCGAGTTCTAAACTAAATGAGCCCGTTGCTAACGAACAAGACGGACAGCTATAGTACATCATTAAATTATCACCTGGGTGAATCGTTAGATTAAGTTCCTGTCCGGCCGTGTAAGCGCCTGCACCTGCAATTGTTCCGTTGATTAGAATATCCCAAGAGGCCGTTGCTCCATCTGTACCAGATTGAAGATTATAATTAATACGTCTTAAACACCAGTAATTATCATTACTAAAAGCTGTAACATCAGCAGTTGAGGGCCCGTATTGTCCATTTATACCAAAGTATGCGCTTCCGTTTAGGCCATCCATTTTAAATGTAAGTTGTGCTGAATTATCATTTTCAAAAAGAAAAACATCTCCATCTACATCAGTTTTAAAGCATGACGTGAGTGAGATTAATGCTGCTAAGATTAGTATGTATTTCATTTTAAAACTCCATTTCATAGTTTACATTTAGATCAAGATTTTTAACTTTAATATCTTGAGCTAGGAATTCTCTATGGATCAGATTAAAGAGTAGAGCTGTCGTAGAAGAAAGTTTTCTTCTTGCTCCAATTTCAAATCCTTTACCTGTATAGACATTAATATTTGGTCTATCAGAGCTTGGCATATAAGATCGATAGTCAATAAGATACGTCCAATTGTCACTATAATCGTATGCAACTCCAAAAGTCATATAAGGAATAAATTGTGTACGTTGATCTAATACTGGAGTTAAGCTTGTTTCGAAACGTCCTGTTAGGAAAAATTCATCTTGTAGATGGTATCCTACTTTAAATCTTAACTCAGAATTTAGACGATAGTAGATATCAGCAGCAAGTTCAGGTGAAATAAAGTCATCATCTTTATTCTCTGGTCTTTGATCATCACGAAACATATAGATTGAATCAACGCCAATCTTATATCGAGCATAAAGACGTTTGTTAAATACTTGTTGATAGTAAACAGCGGCCGTTATTCCTGCACCGACGTAGTTACTTTTGCTGTCGTTATTATCCATTGAGTAATAGCCCATTCGGCGAGCACCCATTCCAAAGCTTGCAGACCACCTATTGTGCATATTTGTTAAATAAGACGTTCTTGAAAGAGGAGTGCCATGATCCACAACTTCGTGACCTTTAACTTCTCTATATTCAATCTTTTCATTAAGTTTTTTCGCTACTTCTTTTGCTTGTTCATCTTTCTCATTTGCAGCAACAAAACCTTTCTTCTCATCTAGCTTTACATTATTGGCCGCAATGAATTGTCCTGTGTTCTTGTCAATATCACCAACTTTTAAAGACTCATCTTTAATTTCAGGAATAAAGATGGCAGAGTCGAGATCCACGATGGCACCATTATTTGGAATCTCATCTACTTTTGTATCCTTACCATAAAGATATGAAACTTGCGTTTCATTTAGTTTTGCTTCTGGAGCTTTTTGAATCTCTTTTGCAGATACTGTCTCAAGTGTTTCGTTTTTCTCTAAGGCAATTAGCTGGTTAGGGTTAACTTTTTGAGCTGGAGTCTCATCGTAGAGGTGATCATAAGTTGTGGATGCGCTACCTTTTTTTACAAGTGTAACATCATCACGATCAAGACTTTCTTTGACTGTTTCTTCGATATCAACTCTTTCTTCGTTGATTTTTTTTACAGCAACTTCACCTTCTAATGTAATAACTGATGTCGCTTTATTTTTTTGACTAGCAACAGTGATAAACTCAGTACCTCGAACACCTAATGCCATTGTTTTCGTCTTTATATAGACTTTATTAAATGCCTTATGTCCTTTTACTTTCTTGTCCTGTGGCCTAATCTTTGCTCTCATCTTACCGTTTAAGAGCTGGATGATACTTCCACTTTTCTTTTCAATCTTTGCAATTTTAATCTTTGTATTTGGGCCAACAGTAATATAACTTCCATCTTCTAAAATTTGGACTTTCACAAAGGAGCGCACTCTTGTAACAATCGAGGTATCTTCTTTGATTAATTGTCCTTTTTTGACCCAAGAAGCTTGAATCGCTCCAGGAGGAAGTTGAGAGACTTTTCCTCTGATAGAGACAACTTTTGCAAATTTAGCGTAACTGTTGAAGTGAACTCCCAATAGGAGAGTTAAGATAAGTAGATAATTAAATTTCATAAAACATCCGTGTTCTTTAAATTGTTTTCATAATTATAAGTAAAAAAACAACGAATGTTTAATGTTTTTTAATATTTCTTAAACGGATTCACTAGCTGTTTGTAGATAATTCTCAATTCCGACTTTTTCAATCAGAGAAAGTTGAGTTTCAAGCCAATCAATATGATCGTTTTCAGTATCTGATAATAGCTCTAAAAGGATATCGCGAGATACGAAGTCACTATATTTCTCACAAAGTGCGATGGCCTCTTTTAGCTTTTTGCTATTAGCAAGCTCATATTCAAGTTCATCACTAATAAGCTTTTTAACGTCACGAGATGGCCTATACGGAAGTCTAGTTCCTAGCTCTGGCATTCCTTCTAAAAAGATAATTCTCTCGATTAGCTTTGTTGCATGAATAGTTTCATCATCTTTTTCATGATCAATTCTTTCATAGAGCTTTGTAAGTCCCATATCTTGGAAGAGACGAGAGTGGAGAAAGTACAGATCAATTGCCGATAGCTCTTGTGTTAGTAACTCATTAAAAATATCGATAACTTCTTGATTTCCTTTCATTTTTTCTCCTTTTTAGTAGCATACACGATTCGTCGAAATTTTAAAATACAATAATATTTGACTCATTTACTAAAGTTAAGAAGTTGAATAACCGATAAAAATAGTACGTGAAAATGTACGTAGGAGGATAATAATGAAAAGAATTTTAGCAATTGTAACTTTGGGAGTTACGCTAGTGTCTTGTGGTAGTTCGCCGAGCAGGGGAGTTGCTTCAGTAGAAGGTAGTTGTGCTCTTCAAAAGCACCCATCAAAGAATCATTATCGTATCTTAATTCATGAAAAGCCCCATAGCCAATATTGGTATACGAAAGGTGATGCCATGAAAATTAAGGACTCTTTTGTAAAGAAAGGAATGTGTGAATAGATTTAAATTTGAATAATTAAAGGAAATTAATATGAAAAAAATTATAACATTAGCAATTCTAGGACTAACTTTAGTATCTTGCAGTAGTACTCCTGATAGAGGACCTTCTTCTAAGAAACAATTCGATTCATATAAATTTCAAGATTCATATGAAAACGTTTATAAAAACGGTAAATATTAACCAATAAAAAAGGCCCTCATTTCGAGGGCCTTTTTCTTATATAAAGCTTTTATTTTAGTTTCTACTTTATAGCCTCACGGATATTAGAAGATAGCCAGTCCATTACCCATACAATCGTTGCAATTACGATTACAAGAAGACCAACTTCATTCCACTTTGCCAGACCTTGGTATTGCATTAGCATAGTACCAATACCACCACCACCAACTAGACCAATTACTGTGGCCATACGAACATTGATGTCCCAACGGTAGATAGTGAATGATAGGTATGGAAGAACGATTTGTGGAACAACACCAAACCAAATAACTTGGATAGGGTGAGCACCTGTTGCCATCATTGCTTCAATTGGCCCATTAGATACGTTTTCAATTTGCTCTGAGTAAAGCTTTGATAGAGATGATACAGAGTGAAGACAAAGTGCCATCATACCAGCAAATGGCCCGATACCAACCCATACAGAGAAGATAATCGCCCATACTAGAGGCTCAATTGAACGTGATACGTTTAAGAAGAAACGTACAATTGTATAAATAGTCATTGTGAAACGTGAACCATTCATTAGGTTTCTTGCTGCAAAGAATGCTAGTAAGAATGCAATTGGTAGCGCTACCGCTGTTGCAATGAAGGCCATGTAGATTGTTTCAATTGCTGCAAATAGTGCTTCTTCAAAAATTGCAAAGTTTGGAGTTAAAAGAGCTGTAAAGATTCTCTTTGCTCCTGTCATTCCCGATTCAGATAAGAATTCGTAAATTGAAATTTGAGAAATATAAATACTAGCAATGAATGTTAAAACTACTGTCGCAATAAGAACGAAAGAAAATGGCTCTTTCATGAAAGGAGTATTCTCATCTCTTTTCATGATACCTGTAATTCCACGTCCTAGTGACATTTTAGTTTTATAAAGGATTGCTGAAATAGCAAAACCGATAGCAAGTGCTATTAGTGGTTGATTCCAAGTAAAGTCTGGGTAACGAAGACCTAAGATTAGCTTCTCCCATACGATTTTCCATGAAACTAGTGCAAGGTATGACCATACTAGGAAGTCGATTACAAATGAATAAAAATTCATTTTCATCTTCCAAGTAGTTTTATCTTCCTTACGCTTTGGTAAGTTATTAACTTGATTGTCTGCAGTTTGAGTTGTCGTTGTCATTATATATTGTCCTATTTAATCAAAGTAATTAGTTAATTGTTACTTCAACGGCATCTTCACCGTAAATTGTTTGGAACCATTCTTCGTTGATATCTAGAGGTTGACCTTCATAGATAAGTTTTCCACCTTTAAGAGCTACAACACGTGAAGCGTACTCTCTTACAAGTGAAAGGAAGTGTAGGTTACAAATTACAGTTACTCCAAGTTCTTCATTTACCTTTTTCAGGTATTGCATAACCGAGTGTGAAGTTGCAGGGTCAAGAGACGCTACAGGCTCATCAGCAAGAAGTACCTTTGGGTTTTGCATAAGTGCACGTGCAATCGCAACACGTTGCTGTTGACCACCTGAAAGGTTGTCTGCTCTTACGTTTTCTTTACCTTCAAGGCCTACGATCTTGATGTAATCTTGTGCTTTTTTCTTATCTTCTTCTGAGTAGATACCAAAAATTGACTTGATAACACCTGTTTTAGATAGAGTTCCTGAAAGAACGTTAGTCATAACAGTTCTTCTTGGGATTAAGTTAAAATGTTGAAAGATCATTCCAATGTTTGAACGCGCTTCTCTCATTGAGGCACCCTTTAACTTTGTAATGTCTTTACCTTCGAAGTTGATTTCTCCACTTGTTACATCGTGAAGACGGTTCATACATCTTAGCATTGTCGATTTACCAGAACCTGATAGACCGATAATTACTAGGAATTCACCTTTATCAACGTTGAAACTTACGTTGTTTAGGGCGTGGCATCCATTTGGATAGACTTTATTAACATTTTTGACTTCTAAAATCATGTTTGTTCTCACTTTATAGATTTTTGTATATTATTTCTTTTGAAGTTGCTCTTCTAAGTTAATATTTAGTGTTTTAATTACGTTTCTTAATCCATCATAATCTGCATCAGTTGTATCAACTAGGCCACCAACACTGTAAATATTTTCGAATACATCCTTACCTTCTGGTGTAGCTATGTATTTTTTTACCGCTGCGATGAATTTATCAGTAACTTCTTGTGGAAGTCCTTTTCTGAATACGAATGGGTCATTTGGGATCTTCTCAGTAATTTGAACGATTTTTACCTTATCTTCAACATCTGGGAATTGAGTTTTTACACGTGAACGTGCATCACGGATTGTTCCGTCTTCAGAAGGTGCTGAGTAGTAAGTTGCACCAGCATCTACTTGTCTTTGGTATACCATTGTTACAACGTTGTCGTGCTTAATTGCAAAAGTTGTATTTCCTGGTTTTACATCATTTTCCATCATAATCTTTAAAGGGAACATATAACCTGAAGTTGACGATGGGTCAGTGTAAGCAAATTTCTTACCTTCTAAGTCTTTAATTGAGTTAATACCACTGTCTACGTGAGCAATGATTTGTCCTTGGTAGTAATCATGTCCATAACGAAGAACTTTAAGCTTTGCACTTGCACCATATTTTTCATTGGCCATTAAATAACCAAATGAGTTCATAACTGCAATGTCAGCTCTCTTTGAACCAAATGATTCAACAACAGAGATATAGTTAGTAGGGATACCTGTCTTAAAGAAGTATCCAGTTTCTTTTTCTAGGAATTTAATGAAGTGAACAGAGTTCGATGCAATTGTGTCTGCGTCTACAGATGGAGTGAAGTAAAGTTTTACAGGATTGTCTTTGCTTCCTAGTTTCATATCTCTTTTACATGAGATACCTGTTGTGATCGCTAGAGCAATACTCATAATAGCAACGATTGTGTGTTTCATTTGTTGTTCTCCTCTATTAAAGCATGTTGCTAATGCATGCATATATAAACGTAATATTTGCGTTCTAAAAAAATCTAACATTTTGAAATTACGCTCTTTTAACATGAATGAGACAGATTTTTAATGTCAACCTAATCACATTTATAATTATCTTTAAAAAGTGAGTAATTACAGTAACTTAATTGCAGTAGTTTTTATAATATTTAAATATTGTTTAAAAGAATTAGGGTTATAATATACGCATGGCATTAAACATCAAAAGACTTGAACGATTGCCACATCCAACAGAGCAGGTAAGCAATGATCAGGTACCTGTTGAAGAGCCAGGTCGTGGTGCTGAAGGGTCTAAAAACTACGAAGACAATATTAACGATAGTAAGCGCTTATCGCTTATTAGAGGCTATGTTGAGGCCATTCACGAAGACCAGAAGAGTCCCAAAAAGAAGTATAAAGACAAGCATAAAGAGACACGTAAGAATATTTTCGAATCAATCTATGAAAAGCATCAACGGGCCAAAGAGAAAGCAAAAGAGAAGAAAAAGAAATTTGCTGATGCTATCAGGCGCTTAAATATCTTGTAATTTTATTTACATTGTAAACAAGCTTACAGGCCAGAGATTGGCCTAAAATCGAGGTGATTAGGCCTAAGAAGAGTCGTTTTCTTTAGTGCCAAGTGCGCTACTTTTCCAAGCTGTGACTCATTAAAAAATATTCTCTTTAGCAGCTTATTTGCTGTTGGTGTTTGCTTCTTAAGATTTGCAAGAATTTGTATTCTTTGAATAAGAATATTTGCTAATTCCTGATGCTCTATAGGAAGACTTGGGTGTATTTTTAAAATATTAGATAATATAAATTGATAGGTTTCAGGATGAGATTCATAGATATATTGGCAAGTGCAAAAGATAAGCTCAAGTTTTGCTATTAACTCTTTATCATTTGAGAAGTTCTTCTTTGAGTGATCAATTGCTAATTGTAAATAATGATAGCATCTTTCTTCATCATTCTCGTTAAAGGCCAGTTGGGCATCATTTAAAAGTCTTTTTAATTTTAGAATTGACTCTAATTTCTTAGTTGGCCTCGAGCCTTTAGAAATTTTTGTTGTATCTTGCGTGAAGACATTTTTCTTAAAGTAGTGATGAATAGAGAGATTTTTTGAATCAAATAGTGTTAAGGCCAAGCTATTTGCATCAAAGCTTAAACAAGCATGACTAATAGGTAGAAAGCTCTTTTGGTATATATTTATATGCCTCTTTAACTCACTCTTACTTTCAAGAGTTTCAAATTCACCACCATCTAAAACCTTTGTATTCTTACCATCTATTTTTACAATTTTATAATTTCCACTTTCATCTTTTAAATGAAATTCCCAATGAAAGACTAATTGTCTTTGCTTTAAAAAATCACAGGCCGACTCAATAGTGTCACAACCTAAGAGAGTGACAAGTGCAAGGTAAGAAGCATTTTCTCCTTCATAGTTTAAAGTAAGGGCCTCTCTTTGAACAAGGCCAATACTTAGGCCTGCTTCATTTATGCCACCATAAGGTGCAAATGGAGATAGAAGGTCTTGTAAAACATAAGCCTGAAGACTTCCTTCACATTTAAAATGAACAAATCGAAGTTTATCAAAGAATGAATCTTGAATAGGAGAGTTGATAAATTCTTTATACTTATCATCTCTTAAATGAAAGTCATCAATCTCATCAAAGATAGCACCAGGATTGTTTAAGAATTCATTCATATAAACAAGGTATAAGGCATTCTCCTGTGAAGTCCCCAGTCCTTGTGCATATTGATTTATAAGTTCATTAAAACTTGATCGATAATAGTCATCTTCTATTAATTCTTTGCTCGACTTTTCGAGTCTTCTTTTGAATAGGAGACTGAAAAACTTGTGTATTGGGGTTTTCAATGCTTTGGGGCCAAAAAATGAACTTTCTTGAATTTGTTTCCAGGCAAGATTTACGTCTTCTTTATCGATTGAAGCTAATTGGTAAATACCATCTGTGACCTCTCCGAAGAGTTCAATGTCCATTAATTCATGGTGGGCATTTTTACGTTTTTGTGAAGTCATAGGAGTATTCATGTCTAATATTTTAAGTTCACTTGTTAATCCTAGCAATCAAACTTTTATTGCCGTATGTGTTGCTCTATCAGGATTAAGAGTTGCTGTTGAGTTAACACGTTTTTCACCTGCAAATTGGCCAATCTCAAAAAAAATATCAAAGGCCTTTGGCCAGGACTTTACAGAGAGGTTCCATCGAGTTGGGCTCTATATTTGTATTGGTCAAATCATTCTTTGGGCACCAGAGCTACTCTTTGCCTAAGTGTCCCTCATATAGGCTAATCTTACCAGAGTAGCTATCAAAAGGGGCCTTGACTCTTAATTCTTTTTCTTGGGCCTTTTTTCGAATGTAGATTTTAATTTCTTTATCTAGGCCATGTTGTTTTACACTATCTTTGATTTGAAAGATTTTATTTAAGAATAGGCCATTTTGCCTTGCCGTTACCTTAAAGTCTTCAACTCGTTTTAATTCATTCCATAATTGACGTGGTTCAACTCTACCGGTTAGTAGCTCAGAAAATGTTAAGTAAATAAGAGGGTCAGACTCAAAATTATCACCCATTAAGACTAATGATGATGGGATATCAGTCATATTTATAATATCTAGTAGATGGCCAAGTTTATAGATACCCTGAGTTTTAATATCTTTTGGTGATAAATCATTTTCTAAAATTGATAGAATTCGACGATAATCTTTTAAGAAAATACCAGCAGTAAAGATCTCATTAGCATATAACCAATCTCTAATTGCTTCTTCGTAGAAGTGTGGAGAGGCCGAGAGGATAAACGGGTGATAGCCATCATTTATATATTCTTTTAAGATTTTTACTGAGTTTTCTAAAGTCGGATAATTTTTAAGAGGACTTGTTAAAGAGTCATAAATCTCACTCGGTTTTGAATACTTGGTTTCAACAAGAGTCTTATCAAAGTCACAAATAATGATCTTTCTATTATCTGTAATTTTTAGTGGTATATATGTTCCTAGCAGTAATTCTAGGCCTGGATATTTTGAAGTTTCATAGATTTCGATCTTTGATATCGATTCTTTGCTATCTTTAGGCAGAGGTATTTTAGCTAAAAGTCCACCATATGAGTCCGTTTCAAGAGTTTTTGTAAATAGCGTTTCGTTATTCTTTCCTAAAACAACTACTTTGATCTCAAATTCATATGCCCTTAGTAGCTTATATGCTTGAATAGGGAAGCGGGCCTCAAACTTCTCGAAGTCTTTATTTACAGAGTATAGATTTTCACTCATTGTGAAGTCAGCTTTAAGATTTAGGTAGTTATTTGTTTGGATGGCCAAAAAATTTACGGCCTTGGCCCTTTTCAACTTATAATTCCTTGTTAAAATAGACTTTACGTTATTTTATTCTAATAGAGGTTATATGTATATTGAATTCCTGGGTGAGCAGCCGGTTTATATTTCCATGGGTATTAAAGTAGTTAGTTCTATTCTTTTAGGTGGATTTATAGGCTATGACCGTGAGCAAAAGATGAAATCGGCCGGAATTAAGACAAATATGCTGATCTGCCTGGGAGCAGCTACATATACTGCCTTAAGTGTTTTAACGATGACAGAGCATATGGGAACCGTAGCGGATCCAAATCGTATGGCCGCTCAGATTGTAAGTGGGATTGGTTTCTTAGGTGCTGGTGCTATTATTCAAGGTCGAGGCAATGTTGTTGGAATGACGACAGCAGCTACCGTTTGGGTTGTTGCCGCCATTGGAATGACAGTTGGTTTTGGATATCCAGTAATTGCCAGCTTAATCTCAATTTCTCTATTTGCAGTCTTAAGATTAATTAATCCACTGTATAAAATTCTCGAATCAGATCGTGCCAAGCAAAACTTCTATATTGAAGTCTTATCAAATGGACGAATTCGCGGTCACGTTAAAGAAATTCTTTACTCAAGAGTTGAAGATATAGAAATTGTGAGCGAAGAGGTTTTAGATGCTGTTTCTGATGAAAGGCTTTTAACTCTAAATGTTCACCTTCATCCGAGATGGATCCCGCAAATTAGACGTGAAATTAAAACTCTTATTCGTGTTAATAAAGTCGAGATTCACCAAAGAGATCACGATCATTAAGAAAATTATCTCTTAGCGATTCGATATGTTAGTAGAGAAGCCTCTTTATCGTACTTACGTGTGACTTCTGTTCCGTCAAGAATATCAGGAACTTTAAATTGCTTTACAAGGCTTTCAGATCTCTTTGATTTAAAAACGTTGTCACCTTCTTCGACACGTTGATCAAACTTACGGTTTTGAGTAACAGTAATATCTCTTTCTTGTGCATTGATATGAATTGTTGATTCCTCATGCTCTGGTACTTCAATAGAGAAATAATAGAATTTCTCATCTGATCTCACTTGAGGAGAAAGCTTAGAGATATTGTAGAATTTATCAGAGGCCTTCTCCGTAATATTGGTCTTTGCCTTTGTATAGTATTCTTTTAGGCTATTAAGCTCTTGGTCGATCTTTTCTTTTAAGCGGCCCATTAACCCATTATGCTCTTTTTGTAGCTCTTTATATCTCTTTTCAAAATTTTCTTGTTTGGATTTTATATTGTCTTTGTGAAAAGCTTCCTGACTTATCACTTCATTTTTTTGAAAAGCGTCTGTCTGAGACATCTTGTGAAAGTGATCACTTCTTAATTTACTAAACTCACGCCTTTGATCTTTTTCAAGTTGATGAATTTCGTTCTTATTTTCTTTAGATAGGCTTTCAAGTCTTTGATCGTATTTCTTATTGATACCCATAATGAAGTTATCATTTCTGACTTCGATTTCGTTTGCACGATTTTTTGCTTTTGCAGTTTCTTCAATGATAAAGTCTTCATTGTCATATTTTATCTTTTTGGCCAATTCATTTACATTTTGTGATGTATCCTCGAGCTCTTCTTGACCTCTTTGATGTACATATTCCATTTGTTCTTGGTAATTGTCTCTAATAGCATCAATATTGGCGTCAAATTGGGCCTTGTTGAATTTTTCTTGCTTATTAAATTGTTGTGTCGTCTTATCTAGACTCTCTTTTATATTATTAAGACGATTTTCTTTTTGGCCAAGTGACTCGATAATAGCAACTTGGTTTTGATCTCGTACGGCATCGAGTTTTTCTTCACCAATTATACGTTGATCCTGAACTTGTTTATTGTAATTCTTTTTTATATTTTCTATCTCAAGCTTCTTTTGCTTGATGACGCGATCCCTTTGGTCTTTAAGACGTAGGTTGGCCTTTGTGAATTGGGTAGAGTCTTCTAACTTCATAAGTTTTGAGCACCTGGCCTTTCTTGTTCAGCACTTTCCAAAATTGGCGCTGTTAGTGCAAGTGGTGACTTACATGGCATCTTGTTACCAGTATGTCCCTTACACATCCATGTTTTTAATAAGTTTACACGAATTGAACGATTTCCGCCGTTATATTTTACATATGAATTTGGATCAAGAGTTGAAGTGACGATAACACTTGCTGGCCCTTGAGGCTGTAGGCGTGAAGAAACCATATACTGATAGACTCGATATTCTGCTTGAATACTGAGAGTTAGCAGTGATGCGAGAAGAATTTTATTGAAGCTGCGGATTAGCATCTAAAATCTTTCCTTCCACCATTTCCATCAGTGCACGAGCAACAATGTACTTATCCATTTCCTCAAAAGATGAAAATAGAACTCTTTGTTTCTCTAGGTTATTATGAGTTGAAATCTTCTTGAGAAGACTTTTAGCTTTAAGGCGCTGTGCCTTTGTCATTCTTACTTCTTCGAAACGCTCCTGAATTGAAATGTCCTCGAATAATGGGTAATAACCATTTGCCCCAAAATCGATTAACCTTTTAATTGAATCATAGCGTTTTAAAAATCCTAATTCGATCAACTCATCCTCCTTAATTCGTCTCCATTATTTTATAAACTTTAGGGCCAAGATGGCAGACGGAATACATTTCCAGAAGCCTCGCAGCAATTTTAGGTTTTTTCGAACAGGATCTGAGTAACTTATTGTATTTATAGAATAGTTGAGTCGCTAGGTAAGATATGCGGCCATTGTATTTAAGAAATAATAAAGATAAAATTAAGAGAATGCCATGATGGCAAAACTAAAATACAAGGAATGTTATCAAAATGAACGGATTAAAATCTATTGCTGCAATTTCATTTTTATCATTAACTTTAAATGCCAACGCTTTAGTTGATTATTCTGGTGGCTCAAGTGCTACTAAGTATGATCCAACGACAACAAGTCCAGCTCCTGTGGTTAGACAATCAAGAGCTAAGACTTCTGCTCCTGCTAGTTCTGGATTTGATTGGGGATTTCTTCCACAGGCCGTGGATTTTTCTCTAGGCTATACATCAGCAAAAGCCTTTTATACTGATGAGAATATAAATATGCTTAATATGAAGATCAAGGGAACTTTTTCTCATGGTATCTTTGTTGAGCTTGGAATGAATGGTGCTCAGTCTCTTGAGACATCTGAATATGAACAAGGTAATTCTAGCGCTAAACTTGGCTTTAATTGGCTTGATATTGGAAACGATTATAATAAGTTAATTTTTGATATCTTTGTCGGTACTAATTTTAGTGGCAAGAGTGAATTTTCAACTAAGAGAAGTGATCGCTTTGTGGGTGTGACGACTGAGAAGAGATTTGGTGCGGCGGCCTTGGGCCTGACATATGAACGTACTTTTACTGAAGGTCTCGTTGATGATGAAGAAATGAGCATTGGTGATATTAGTCAATGGAGTGCAGACTTAGGAATAATGGTTTCTTCAGAAATTCAATTTCTCTTAACTTATGGTGAGGTTAAAGTCGGTGCTAGTGATTTCTTAAGTGCCAATTACCTTTCTAGTGATTTAAAATATAGTTATATTAAACCTCAAATGTTTTTAAAGATGGCCAACGCCGTTCGCTTAAACCTTGGGGCAGTTTTTCAAGCTTCTCGCCCAGATTCATCTTTAATGAGCTCATCACTAAAGATTTGGGGACTGCCAGCAGCTTATGGGAATACATTATTTGCTGGCCTAAATATTGCGATCTAAATAGATCATAAAAAAATAACGAAGGATTGATCATTGTTAATATCAGATAATATTTACTACTGTAAGAACTGTAAGAAAGTCGTCAAGGATATCGAGGATCTACTCTTTGTAGAAGACGGTTCTAGTTTAAGCTTTTGCAGTGAAGTCTGTATTGAAAAATTCTATTCTCCGTTAATCGATTACTTTACGGGAAAAATTGATAAGAAAAGAAAAGATCTAAATATTGAAGAAGAGGCCTGTTTATCATTATTAGATAATCCAACATATGTGGATAGAGTTCTTCATCGTCCAGATGAAATATGGCGCCTTGAAAATGATCTAAAAGAAGAGATTTTTAGCTTTATTTCTAAAGTAGAGTTTGAAGGTGAAGAGGCTTATCTTGTGGCCTTGTGCTTTGTTTTTGATCATACTCCTTCATTTGTTCTGGCCTTAACGGCCTCATCTAATGAATACTTCATTCAAAACTTTCAAATAGGTGAAGAAGTCGATTCTTTAGAAGATTATCATCAGAAAGAGCTTCCTGGAGAGTCATTAATTGATAATGACGATATGGAAGAAATTGAATTAAAAAAATCAAAGCTTTTGGCAGAGATGATGACTCAAAGAAAAGAGTTCGATATTCCTTTTGAAGACTTTGCTCTTTATATGGAATATTTACAAAAGACAGTTGAAAGTTATGATGAACTCTATGAGTTTGATGATGAAGATGGAGATCAGGCACTGGCCTATTTTAAGGCTTTTGAGCGCTCTGGAGTAAGCTTCTTTTATATTGCACTTTGTATGAGACTTGAAAAAGAAGATCAGACACTGATCATTCCAGTGCTTTCATTTCCAACAATTGATGGGGATTTGTCTAATGCGTATAAGCAAGGCAAGCTTCTTGATGGAAATAAGCTTGCCCATTAAATTCTAATTATTAAAAAGATTTGTAGTAGTACTCACCAAGCTGCTTAAAGGCGTCACAATAAGTTCGATCATTATAGAGATCGATATTAATTGAACACATAAAATAAGCATCATAAGAAATTAGCTCACGATCAAAAGGTGAAGGGAAGTCATAAGTTTTCTCCTTCATGATCATAACACTATTGATTCTAAAGTTCTGGTAGCGACCGTAGTCTCGGTTTTTAGATAGGACAAATTTTGAGATTGTTCCGGAACTACTAATATACTTACATTGAGCTGCTCCAAGGAAAATAGCATTTCCTGAAACTTCTGAAGTAGGGATAACACAGACACGTGAATTTGAGTCTGGGTTCTTAACTTGTATGTAAATATTTGTTTCATTAGTTCTAGACTGACATACCGTACTTGGGCCGAGGTGTTGATTATTTGAGTTTTCAAAGCCTGTCTGGCCGTCTAGGGACCATTTACAATGAGCAATTTCACTTGGGATATTTGCTCCGTTGTTTGAGCTTGATGAAGAGTCATCAATATCAATTGTTCCGCCTGTCGAATTTGAAGTGCTCCCTGTTGCCGCTGTGCCATTGTCATAGATTGAGCGTGTCTCTCGTGGTGCTACACAAGAGGTTAGAGCTAAAACTGTTGTGATAAAAATAAAGTTTTTCATTTATTACTCCGTATTCTTACAGTCTTCTTATCGGCAAATCTGAAAAAATATTAATTTTTCATGTAGTTTCTTATCTTTTTAGCCGATAAGTTGATTGATGAAGAAGATTATTTTCACCTTCACCATTTTTGGCCTTGTAATTTTGAGTGCTTATCTCGTTATTACAATGCCTTACCGTTTCTATTATACCTTCCAGAGTGAAGGGGTACAATCGGATTACTTTATTGCCACTGATAGACGCAATATTCTTTATTCAGGTCTGCTTCCTTCTGAAATTAAACGTGGAAAGACTGTGTTTTGGAAGAAGATACACTTCTCTAATTACTCTTTTGATGTACCTTTTCAAGATGTTACGTTTCAGGTTTTTCCTAGACCTAAGATTATAAAAGGTAGAACTTATCCATACTTTGATATTCTTGACCATAAAGGTTTGTTAGTAGCATCAGTTTCTGGCTTTCAGGTCTCAAAGTTCAATCCATCTATTCCAATAGATGAAATATTCAACTTACCAATTATTACTCAATTCATTAAGCCTGCGACCAATCAACAAGTTTGGTTAGATATGCTTAATTTAAATATTAAAATTAAAAATTATAATCTCTATAGTTATAAAGATGTAAAAAGCCTTTTAGAAGATTATCCAATTTCTAAATTAGGTTATTATCTTTATATTTATAAGCTTAGGCAGAAATACTTTGCACATAATGCAAAACGAATTGTTCAAAATGGCCCATTTCATATTATCGAAGAGTATAAAAAGGATGATTTAAAAGGTCTTGCTCGCAGCTACTTCTATGAAAAGGGAAGGCTTTATCAATTTGATATTCACTACAATGAAAAACATCCAGATCATAATGTTGTTAAAGATAAAATGATGAAGAATTTAAAGCTTGAACTCTCAAGAGATCAAGAAAGTTCTCTAGCAATGTATAATGAATTTAGAAAGTTAAAGTATCAAAAGCGCTTTGATTATCAAGGTATGCTACTAATTTATTCCGCGTGGTCACATGAGCTTGAAAATCAATCATTTTATAAAGAGATGATCTATTATTTAGAAAAAGGTGATTATAAAACATCTCAACTTTTTGGTTTATATGATTTTGCCAAACAAAAATACGGTAAGACTTTCTCTGGCCGTGATGAGATCTTAAAGAATGACCTTAAGTCAAAGATAGAGATGGAAAAGGCCCAAGAGCTGAAAAAACAAGAGCGAGATCTTGCTGATTATAATATTGATGGCGAGACTGAGTTTAAGGATGAAGACTCAAAAATTGATTACATCTTAAAAAATGTCGATGTCAAAGAGGACAAAGACGATCTCACTGAATACTAAACTAAATCAACAAAACTTTCTGGATGATGAAAATTCGGCTTCGAATCAGGGTGCTTATTTGAGTAGTATAGTGTCTGATTTTCACTTGTTTTTATTACACACGTAGGAGTTACTTTTATATTTGCTAGGTCCTCAAATTGATGGCCGAGAACTTTTAGTGGAAAACGACAGTCTAGATTAAATGAATTATCATGATGATCTATGTTAATATTATCAATATCGATCTCTTCATATTCTGTTAGTTCCGATCGGTACGAGTTAAAGACAAAACAATTCCAACTTGAGTCTGTTCCAAAGTTAAATTCGTAGTACTCACCATCTAACTTATTTAAGATAAAGAATTCAAAACAAGTTTGAGTCCAAAGGCCAATAACACGATTACATTTTTCATTATTCTTACTGAAGTAGACAGTGTCGATATTACCTTTCATCGTAAAATGAAAGTACATATAATCTTCAACGACCTTAACCTCTGCCAGAAGCCTAAGCTCTGGTAGGTTAGGGTCGCCTTGATTAAAGGGTATTAGCTCAAATTGTTTTGAAATCATTTTTTATATCTTGGTTGCTCTTACTTATTATTACCCATAATATTCGTTAGGAAGTCTACTGGTAAAGGGAAGAACGTCGTTGATTTTCCTTCTCCACTTGAGATTTCCTTCATTGTATCAAGGTAGCGTAGTGTTATTGCATTAGGGCTTTCATTTAAAACCTTAGCTGCTTCTGATAGCTTAAGTGCCGCATCAAATTCACCTTGAGCAGAAATTACTTTTGCTCTTTTATCACGTTCAGCTTCGGCCTGTTTTGCCATCGCTCTTTGCATCTCTATTGGTAAGTCAATGGCCTTAACTTCAACAGTTGATACCTTGATTCCCCATGGCTCAGTATGCTCATCTAAAATAGATTGAAGACGTGCATTGATTTGATCTCGCATAGAAAGAATTTCATCAAGTTCAAATTGTCCAATTACTGATCGAAGTGTCGTTTGTGCAATTTGCGCAGTTGCTGCTAAGTAATTTTCTACTGCAACGACTGACTTTTCGGGATCTTCTACACGAAAGTAGACAACTCCATTTACTTTAAGAGTTACGTTATCCTTAGAGATAATATCTTGTGATGGAATATCCATCGTTACTGTACGTAAATCGACTTTATGCATTTTTTCAAGCCCTGGGATTAGCAGGATAAGTCCAGGCCCGCGAACTGCTGTAAAGCGTCCTAGAAAGAAGATAACCCCACGTTCATATTCCTTAAGGATCTTGATCGTATTAAATAATAATATTAGTAATAAAATGACAAATGGTAGAAAAGGGGCGATGTGCATCATATAGATCCTCCGTGAATTGACAAAAACTTTACAATTAGATGACTCTTAAAAAATAGCTAAAGCTATTATATATTCAAGAACTAAGGGGTGATTAACAAAAACTCTCTCTTCCTTGTCAAAATCAATCGTCCCTCAACGATACCCCTTAGTTTTTTTTCTTATAACCAAAAAAACTTTCTAATCTCTCTTCTTACCCAGTTAATATCGCTCTTTGTTGGCAGATCATTTGTACTCATTGACATCATTAAGCTTATTAATTGGCGAAAAGACTTTCTTTGACTCATATTAAACCTCATATATTTATTAGTAATTTTACATTATCTTTCTTTATAATGGTAACTTTATCTCCAACCTTTAGCTGAGACATATCTCCATTGGCCGTCAGTTGCCAAAGCTCCCCATTAAATTGAGTGTAATACTTATCGCCATCAATTGCACTGATGGCAACAGTGCTTCCTGAATAAGGATCATCAGGCTCTGAGAATATACGTTTACGTGACTTATAGAAAATATAAGCAATCAGTCCAATAAAGGATAAGATAGCACCAATGCTAGAAAATAGCACTGTCGCTGATATTTGTAAGTAAGACTCTTCTGTTTGAAAAAGATAGAGTGAGCCAATAATTAAACTCGCAATTCCCGCTATGGTAAGAATACCAAAACTGGTGATATAAATTTCAAGAATAAAAAGAACGAATGAAGCGATAACAAGTAGAAGTGCTCCAACATTTAATGATAGAACTCCAAAAGAAATACCGGCCACTAGTATTAAAACAGCACCAACACTTCCTGCAATAAAGCCGCCTGGTGCTTGAAACTCAAGATAAATTAAAGCAGCACCTATTAAGAAGAGAATATAGGCCATATCGGGTGAAGCAAAGAAGGCCATTACTTTTTGTCCGATGGTTTTTTCAAAAGTTACAACAACGTGATTGCTTTCAACGCTAATTTTATATTTCTCATGATGCTTTTGATATTCTTTGCCGTTAATAAGTTCGATTAAACCATCTTCACCCTGGATTTTATCGACGATTCCATTGTGAGCATTTTCTTCTAAAGCTTCTTGGGCCGTAAGGCTAGTTGCTTCAGTTATCATTTTTGTGTAAATCTTTGGATTCTTTCCTGTTCCATCTGCTTGCGATTTAACAAGGGCAACAAGATCGTTGATAATCTTGTTTTTCATATCTCCCTCTTTAATATCTGAGGAACCTGAAATTGGTGTTGCTGCTCCAATTCGTGTGCCGTCGGCCATATATAAAGTAGGGATACTACTTGAAATAATTGCACCAGCACTTGTGGCGGATGCTGAAGATGGGCCAATCCATCCGATAACGAGATTTTCACTATTGGCGATCAAGTGCATAATGTCTTTAGTAATACTAACCAGTCCACCTGGTGTATTCATTTTTATTAGAAGAGCTGAGCCTGGCTCATTCTTTATTGATTCTTGTGCTTTCTTTAGATGATTTAGAGTCACCGGTGTGATGGCCTCATTTACTTCTACTATCAGAAATTTATTGATTTTATATTCTTTTGTTTGAGCAACTGCATCGTTACCAAAAAAGTGCATTGATAAAAATGTAATGATTGTTACAAAACTTGTAATGATAGTATTTCTCATATATCTTGACCTGCTTATTTTAGAAGGAGATTTCATGTCATCAAATAATATTACTTATAAAGTAATTATCGCTCATTTTTTTAATCCTATAAATGATAAAATATGTGAATTTTTAGAAGATTACGCTATTGTTGCTAAGCGCAACGCTAAAGGTGACTATAAAATCGTACATCGCTGCCACAAGTCAAAATTAAATGAATATATTAAAAGAAAAAAGTCTGTGGAAATTATTGATAAGTCTGGTCAATATGTCATTCCTGGTATGTATGATACACATTTTCACTGGGTACAAGATGATGTAAGAACGATGCCAAAAGCAAACCTATTATCTTGGCTTGAAAATTATACGTGGCCATATGAGGCTAATTTTAAAAAAGTTTCTTATGCAAAAAAGAAGGCCCGTGAGTTCGCTAAGAAGATCGCTAATAATGGAACAATTGGTGGTGCTTGTTATGGATCTATTCACTCTCATTCTGTATCTGAGGCATTAGAAAAATTTGAAGGTGATTATATTCTTGGTAATGTTCAAATGACAATGAACTCGCCTGAGTATCTCACAATGGGAATCGAAGATACGATTGCTCAAACAGAAGAGCTTGCAAGTAAGTATAAAAATAAATATGCCGTAACACCACGCTTTGCAATTACTACTGATCCTAAGACAATGAGTGCAGGAGCAAAAACGGCAAAGAAGCATCGCTCATTTATTCAAACACACTTAAGTGAAACACAAAATGAAATCGACTTTGTTCTTAGTATTTATAAAAATATCGAAGGCTTTGAAAAAGTAAAAACGTATACAGAAATTTACGATAAAGTAGGTCTATTAACACCAAAGACAATCATGGGCCATGGTATCTATTTATCACCAAAAGAAATAAAGCTCTTATCACAAAAGCAAACAATGATTGCACATTGTCCTACAAGTAATGCTCCTATTAAAGAGTTAGGTCTTGGCTCTGGCCTTTTCGATTATAAAAGGGCCAATCGTTATAAAGTGCATTGGGCCTTAGCTAGTGATATTGGTGGTGGCCCATTCTTATCAATGCTTGATGTGATGAATTCATTTGTTTGTCAAAATCATAAGAAAGGACATCGTGATGCTTCATACACTCAGGCCTTGTATCGCGCAACCCTTGCAGGTGCAAAATCACTTAAGTTAGACAAGGAGAGTGGGAACTTTGAAATAGGAAAGAAACTCAATTTTGTTTCACTTGGAAGCAAAAACTTCCGCGGCAACTTAACAGTTGAAGACAAATTAAAAAAGTTGATTAAGAGACCTAACAAATTACGTGAACTTTATGCTGATTTAATTGAATCGACATATTACAACGCTCACATGATTTCAGGTAGATAACAAGCAATATGATTAATTGAGTTAACGATGTTTGGTTAAACCAAAAAAAAGTTATATTAATTAAACTTTTTTACTAACAATTTAGTAAATGTATTTACAAAAATATTTTGTTGCTTTAGAATATATTTAGATATGAATCGTAAGTGCTTGAATATATAGTTAGGAGTAAATACATGAGAAGTTTTAGTCACATCGCAAAATTAATTAAAGACAAGAGAACAGCACACCCAAAAGGCTATTCTCAATCAGAGCTGTCTCACCTTTTAGGTTACAAAAACGGACAATTCATTTCAAACGTTGAGCGTGCATTATGTAACATTCCTTTAAAGATGTTACGTCGTGTTTGTGAAATTCTTGATATTGATGAAGCTGAATTAAAGACAGCAATTATTAAAGATCACGAAGAAACACTTGATAATTATCTTAAAGATGGTTCTGGTGTAGTAGGTGCTACAACAGAAACAACAGAAGCTGCGCAATCTTCTAACTTTGTTTACTAAGATATAGTTAAGTTATTTAGACAAAAATGTTGATAAAGAAAAAGGGAGCTAATTTAGCTCCCTTTTTTTATGTTTAGATTAAATTTAAATTATAATTATAAACCTTTATAGGCCTTGTAATCTTCCAAGCTACCCATAGATTCTTCAGTATCTTCTGAGTAGTCGGCTTGAATTTGAGTTTGTAGATAATGTGGATCTTCAATCTCTTCAACACTCACTTCAGGTGCAACTTCCCCAAGTGGTAGCTCGTGATTTTTTGCATAAGTTGTATCCATCTTTAGGGATTCAAACTTCTTTTCAAATATTTCTAGTTCCTCTGGCTTTAGTCTACCTTTGAAGTCTAAGAAAGTTTTTTGAGTGTCGATAAAATTTTTCTCAAGTTTTTCTTTTTGTTTTTCACCAACACGATCAAAGTTTTCAAAATATTTCTTTCTGGCCATGATGTGTTGTTCGAGAAGATTTAAATACTTCACAATAACAAAGTCTTCACCTTTTAAGTGACTTGTTCCACTGCGACGATTGCGTCCCTGAGGGCGCCTTCTACGGTTGCGATTATTTGAGCGACTTCCACTTTTCTTAGGGGCCGCTTTTTGTCCCTTGTTTGGACCTTGAGACTTTGTTTGTTTTTGTTCTTGGCCTTTTGTGCCCTTGGCCTGCTGCTTATTATTTGGGCGACGACGGTTATTGCGTCTTCTCTTATTATTTGGACGTGGCTTATTTGCATCACCCTTATTGTTGCTGGCCTCTTTTTTGCCTTGCTCCATTAATGATTCCTTCTTCTATTAATTTAAATTTAATTATAGCCCCTAATATTGCGAAGTAAAGCTACAACTTGTCTAACTCCTATGTTAAAATTGGCCAATTTCAATTCGAACAACTCTCTATTAACTTAAAAGGGGAATTTATATGACTAACAGAGTTAAAGTTGCCGTAACAGGAGCTGCAGGACAAATTGGTTATGCAATTCTTTTTAGAATTGCTTCTGGACAAATGTTTGGTCCAGATACAGAAGTTGAATTACAACTTCTTGAACTACCTCAAGCACTAGGTGCTCTTGAAGGTGTAAAGATGGAATTAGATGACTGTGCTTTTCCATTACTAAAGAATATTGTTTGTACAGATAAGATGGAAGTTGCATTTAAAGATGCTAACTGGATTCTAGCAATTGGTGCTGTTCCAAGAAAAGACGGAATGGAAAGAGCGGATCTATTAAAAGTTAATGGTGGAATCTTTGGTCCACTTGGAAAAGCTATGGCAGAGCACTCTGCGCCAGATTCAAAACTATTTGTTGTTGGTAACCCATGTAATACAAATTGTTATATCGCAATGGAAGCTTCAGGACTTGATAAGTCACGTTTCTTTGCTATGACTACTCTTGATGAGAAGAGAGCAAAAACTCAACTAGCTCAAAAAGCTGGAGTTGATGTAACTGAAGTTACAAATATGACAATCTGGGGGAACCACTCAGCAACTCAATACCCAGACTTCTATAATGCAAAAATTGGTGGAAAGTCAGCTGCTGAAGTTATTGGCGATGAAACATACTTAAAAGATGAGTTCATCACAACTGTTCAAAAGCGTGGAGCTGCAATTATTAAAGCACGTGGTGCTTCATCTGCTGCTTCTGCTGCTAATGCTTGTGTAAATGGTGTTTACGCACTTACACACGATACACCAGCAGGTGAGACATTCTCTATGTGTCTTGCTTCAAAAGGTGAGTACGGAGTTGATGAAGGTCTAATCTTCTCTTTCCCATGTCGTGTTGAAAACGGTGAACTAAAAGTTGTTGAAGGACAAGAGCATAATGAATTTGGTCAAGAAAAATTCAATGCAACACTTGAAGAACTTCGCACTGAAAGAAATACTGTAAAAGAACTAGGTCTAGTTTAATTATATTAGGGCGTCTGTATCAGTATGCAGACGCCTTATATTCTAATTCCCAATCTAAATTTTGATAATATTTGAATGATAATAAGCGGTGCAAGAGATGAGTATCCTACGATAAGCCAGCTCTGTTTATCGATTAATTTCAAGCTTAAAATACTTCTAAGGCCCGGTATGAAGACAGCGGCCAGTAGTATAATCGTACAAAGTACAACTGCTCCCCAGACATGAATATTTCTAGTAATTTCATTAATAAATAAATTCGATTTTTCAAGCCTCATATTAAAGACA
The DNA here is from genome assembly GCF_036903125.1 of Halobacteriovorax sp. DPLXC-1. Taxonomy (NCBI): domain Bacteria; kingdom Pseudomonadati; phylum Bdellovibrionota; class Bacteriovoracia; order Bacteriovoracales; family Halobacteriovoraceae; genus Halobacteriovorax; species Halobacteriovorax sp. DPLXC-1. The sequence goes on along the minus strand of NZ_JAYMCO010000002.1, from coordinate 189,216 downwards.
TGAAAGACCTGTCCAAATGCTAAACTTAAAAATGATACTGTTAGTGCGGCCTTGTCATCATTTGTTGTTTTTAAAGTATAGATAAAGCCTGTTAGAACACATGCTGTGAGAATAGCACCATATAGTGATATCAATCCCCACTTTCTCTTTGTTATAATTTGTTCATTACGAGGCCTTGGTCTTTCTTCAAGATAGGTATGATCGCCTTCACCCATACCCAGAGCAAGGGCCGGAAAAACATCTGTGACAAGATTTAGAAATAGAATTTGTAAAGGTAGTAGGGGAAGAGGAGCATTGATAAAGGATGCAATTGATACAATTAAGATCTCACTTATATTACAAGAAAGCAGATAGACCACAAAACGTTGAATATTGCTATATATGATTCGTCCCTGTTTGATGGCCAAGATTATTGTGTTAAATCGGTCATCTTGTAATACCATATCAGAGGCCTCTTTTGCGATTTGAGTACCTCTTTGTCCCATGGCTATACCTATATCTGCATTCTTAAGCGCTGGTGCATCATTTACACCATCGCCTGTCATTGCAACGACTGCGTTCTTAGCTTGAAAATATTCGATTAAGTCTAGTTTTTGAGCAGGACTTACACGGCTAAATACTTGTGTTTGATTAACTTTATCCCTTAGGCTTTCATTCCATTCTTCTTTAGGTCCAAGTACTTTGCCATTAATCGAAAGATTATTACTTTCTTCAATAAGTCCTATTTCTTTTGCAATTTTTAAAGCAGTGCCCTCTTGGTCTCCAGTAACCATAATCGTTCTAATTCCAGCTTCTTTTGATTTTGTGATAGCATCTTTTACGTCTGAACGTGCTGGATCAAGTAGCCCTACAAGTCCTAAAAAGCTTAGACCTTCATATGGTGGCTCATTTATAGAGGAGACTGTCTTAGTTGCTAAGGCCAGAATTCGCAATCCATCTGCTGCCAATAAATCATTTTCTGTCTTCCATTTTAATTTTAAATCATCAGAAAAATCTAGCGCTCCATCATCTGTTTCAATATTAGTACAGGCTGCAATTACGGCCTCAGGAGCCCCTTTTACGGCCACTATAATTTGCTTATCACTTTGGTGATAAGTGGCCATCATAAGAGTTGAACTATCAAAGGGGACTTCTTTTAGCTCTGGTGTTGTTTTTAATACTTCATCTCTTCTAATATCAAACTTATTAGCGGCATTTAGTAATGCAATCTCCATAGGATCGCCAATGTTTTTGTCACTATTTTCATGATTGATTTTAGAATTATTACAGAGAAGACCGACCTTTATTAATTTCTTTAATTCAGTATCTTCTTGAAGATTGTGATGATCGTCCAAATTATATGTATCACCATGGCCTTTTATAAGCCTTACTTTCATTCTATTTTCAGTTAATGTCCCTGTCTTGTCTGTAAAGATGATTGATGTTGCACCTAGAGTTTCTACAGCGGCAAGTTTATTAACTAATGCATTATTTTCTGCCATTCTCCACATGCCCTTTGCAAGGGCCAATGTTGCAACAATGGGAAGGCCTTCTGGGATTGTGGCAATTGCTAGTGCAATAGCAGTCTCTAGCATGAGTATAAAACTTTTCCCGGCCATAACACCTGAAATTGCAATTAAGATAGCAATGGCCAAAGAAAACCAAACGATTTGACCACCAAGTTTATCAAGCCTTTTTTCTAAAGGAGTTACTTCTTCTTTTTCTTGTTGAGTTGCTTTTGCAATTTGTCCAACTTCAGTCATCATTGCTGTGGCTATAACAATACCTTTACCAGAGCCTCTTGTTATTGAAGTACCTTTGTAGAGTATATTATTTCTTTCAGCTATAATTGTATCTTTAGAAAGTGTTTCATGAGTTTTATCTACTGGTGCAGATTCCCCAGTAAGTATCGACTCATTCACATTTATATTATTAGCTTCAATAATTCTAATATCTGCACCAACAACATCTCCTGCTTCAAATATGACAATATCCCCGGGTACTAGTTCTTTAGTATCGAGATTGATTGCTTGTGCATTTCGTATAGCTCCTGTTTTTGAAATTCCTATCTTCTTTAATGCCTCCATTGATCGAACGGCCTTAAGTTCTGTAAAGAAACCAAGTGCTGTATTGATAATCAGAACGGCCACAACTGTTAGGCCTTCTATTACATGACCCATAAAAAAAGAAGTTGCACAGGCCAGAGCTAAAAGTAAAACGATGATACTTTTTAATTGTCGAATTAGGATTGTAAGTTTTGAGATAGGTGGCTTAATCGTTAAAATATTTTTGCCATATTTTGAAGTCTTCTTTATGACTTTTTCTTGAGAGAGTCCGCTTTTAATATCACTTTCTAATTCGTTTAGGATGTCTTCAATTGTTTTTTTAGAATATGATAAGCTTTTAGAGGTTGTCATATTTTTTGGCCCTCTAAATCAGATTAAATCTAGAATACTTCTTTGCTCTTCAATTGAAAGTGGCTTTACTGAGTCGACTTTTTTTCTTTTTATTCCACTTTTTGCGATAACCTTATCGAGGTGGTGAATACGATCGACCACGTTCTTAGTCATTTTAAATAACCAGTCAGGAATTTGATCCTTTATTGTTTCACTGTCGATCTCCATAAGAGTTGTCGGTGTTTTTGTCATAACGTAGGCTGCGCGGTGAGTTCCAGCAAAGAACGCCATTTCACCTATCATTTCTCCTGGACCTATTGTTGCAACTGGACTTACCTTGCTTCCATCTACAACAAAAACAAGTAATTCTCCTTCTTCAACTAGATAGATCGTATCTGACTGATCGCCTTGTTTAATGATGATTTTATTTGCTTCGTGAGTAAGTCTCATAAGGCCTCTCTATTGTAGTTGAGTAAGTTGTTTAAGTTTAATAACAAGTTCATTAACAAGTTTTGGATAATAGATATCCTGTGGCGTCTTCTTAGTAACAAAAAGTGGATTACGCATATAATTTTCTTTTATGATTTGTTGAAAGTCGACTATATCAATATTTTGATTAATAGCTGTTCTTTCTAAAATTTTAGTGAAAACAGGATGAGAAGATTCCACTTCACACGCAAAGGCGAGTTTAAGTAGAGCTTGCTCGTAAGATTTTGTTATCTGACCTTGTTTTCGGTAGAGCTCTTGTTTTAACTGATGGTATTTTGTATTGGCCACAATCTTCTTATCAAGACTTTCCACCAGTAACTGACCTTCCTTTGTTTTACCTTGCTCTAAAAGGTTATCAAGTTTTTGGAGTGCTTTTTCTATTTTATCATTTGTCGTATCTTCACAAACTTTAAGATTACTTATTTCTATATTAATTGGCGGTAAAACCATTAGTACATTTACGCCTTTTTTCCTAAGTTCTCGAAGAAAGCTCTCTAATCGATGTTGATAGAGTAGAACTTCTTTATCAAAAATTGAGCGAAAGGCTTCAGCGCTTAGTTTAGAATAATCTAATGGCGTTACTTGTTTTTCTAGCTCTTTTATATTTTCGTTAAGATAGAATAACTTAGATAAATTGGGATATAATTTAATGAAACTTTGAATATAGAGATTTCGATATATCTTAAAGTTAATATTATTAATATTTAATTCTTTGTTTGACTTTGGATAGAGTTCTTCTTGCATCTCAGAAAAACCAGTGGCCAATATAATTATTTTAGGAACCTTAGTAAGCTTTGAGACCTTCTCAATTGTACGAAACAAACTTTCGTTCTTTGCTGATATATTATATATAGCTAGAGGCCTGGCCAATTTCTGCGAGAGCTTTGTTGTGATTTCTCCAATATATGGGTTTAAGGTCTTGCCCAGATCATCACCAATTACAAGAACATCTGTATTTGATGCGATATCATCTGGCCCATAAATAGAATCACTTAACTTATAGGGGGCCGGGTCATCGCGAAGAGGCATCTCGTAATAATGGTAAGTTAGCCCTCCTAGAATTGCGATAATTAGAACACAGGCCAAATAAAATAAAATGTTGAATACTTTTTTCATAAAATCTATATAAGTTTTGTCTATGCCTTTATTATATACGTAATTTCTGGTACATAGAAGACCTTATGAAAGATGCAAAAAACACCAGATGGGTACCTGAGCTTTTAGCTCCAGCAGGAAGCCTTGAGAAATTAAAAGTCGCCATTAGTTATGGTGCAGATGCCGTCTACTTAGGCGGGCAGAAATATGGACTACGCCAAGCCGCGGATAATTTTACGATTGAAGAAATCCGAGAAGGTGTTGAGTTTGCTCATGCGCATGGCTCATGTGTTTATGTCGTTCTAAATTCTTTCTTTCACGATAAAGACTTTGATGGGCTATTGGATTTTATTCAAGAGCTTGACGCTGTTAAAATTGATGCCGTTATCGTATCTGATCCTGGTGTTATTAATTATATCGCAGAAAATACTAATCTAGAGATTCATTTATCAACACAGGCCAGTTGCTTAAATGTTGAAAGTGCTAAGCTTTGGAAGAAGCTTGGTGTTACGAGAATTGTTCTCGGACGTGAAGTCTCAATTGCTGATGCAAAGATGATCAAAGAAGAGGCCGGTGTTGAGATTGAAATGTTCGTACACGGATCAATGTGCATGGCCTACTCTGGAAATTGTGTTATCTCAAATTATACGCAAGGCCGTGATTCAAATCGTGGTGGTTGTGCCCATAGTTGTCGCTTTGAATATAAGATTGATGATGGGAAGAAAGAGCTTAATAGCTATTTTATGAGCTCAAAAGATTTGGAAGGGATTAGACTTCTTCAAGACTTTATTGATGCTGGAATCGACTCTCTGAAAGTCGAAGGTCGTATGAAATCACCAATGTATGCAGGTACCATTTCAATGGTCTACTCTCAGGCCCTTGCTTACTATAAAGAGCATGGAAACTTCTTAAGTGAAGACCTTTTAAAATGGGAAGAGGAGCTAACTAAGGTTACTCACCGAGCATATACTCAAGCATCTTTAGTTGAAGAAGCTGATGAGAGCTCTATTTATAATGATCGTGAACACGAAGAGAAGACATATCGAGCAATTGGAAAAGTTGCTCAAGTTGTAAAAGATGAATTTATCGTTGTTGATGTAAAGAGTGCATTTGAAATAGGGGAGTCCTTAGAGATTCTTCCGTTTAATGATTCACATGTCGAAGTAAATATTGATCACATTAAAAATCTCGCAGGACAGGACTTTAATCGCACTCGCCCTGGTGCCTTATTTAAGATCCCATATGTTGATGGGGTTGATATTAATAATCTCGTACGTGCAAGGGTTACTAATTAATGAAGGCCGTTACATATATTTCACATATTGATGAACTTGAATCACTGGATACTAGTAAATTCAGTGAGGTTATTCTTGCCACGCGATTATTCTCTCAGGTTGGAAAGCTAACAATAGATGAAATGCTTGAGATTATAGAAAAGTGTAAGGCCCAAAAAGTTAAGTACACTCTAGAGTGGGATATTCTTATGACGGAGAGCCGTTTTAAGATGTATCGTGAACAATTCAAAAAATATGCTGATTTAGGTTTTTCGAGTATTCGCTTAAGAGATCCTGGGGCCATTAATTTTATCCTAAATTCCTATGAGAACTTAAGTATTGATCTTTTACTTGATACTGGTGGCCATCACAATATTAAGGCCATCAAAGTTTGGAAGAATCTAGTTGGTGATCGTTTAAGAAAGATTATTCTTTCTATTGAATTATCAAGCGATGTCGTAAAAGAATTTTGTCAGGAAATTAAGAGTTGGGGTGTGAAAACGGAACTTCTTGTTCTCGGGCGCATCCTACTATTTTATACACCACGAAATCTTGTTTCTCCTTTATACACTGATGAAGATTTAGAAGAATTTGAAAATAATGGTAAATATATAGAAGTCGCTGGCTCTAGTGAAGAATCACCCCATAAAGGTTTTCCAATTATTGAAAATCAACATGGGACTTTTATGTTTAACACCAAAGACCAGTACCTACTTGAATACTTAGATGAAATTGAAGAGTGTGGCGTTGATGATATTAGAATTGACGTAAGACACCTCGACCAGAAGTCTAAGGCCGTTGTCGATAAAACGATATCACTTTGTAAGAACTTTAATAAGGAAGAAGCAAAGGAATTTAAGAATCAATATCCTAACAGTACAACTCGTGGCTTCTTTCATGTGAATAAATCAGATGTACTTTTTAAAAAGCTTAAGAACAAGAGAGTCCAACGTGAGGATCAAGGCTTTATTGGTGAAGTTGTGGATGTTGTTAAGAAATCTCATATTGCTATTCTTGTAAAAGGTATGAGAAATGAGGATATTGCTCTAAAAGTAGGTGATGAACTTAGACTTTCTACTCCAGATGGGAAAGAGAAGTTTACTAAGATTCATAAACTTACACAGACTAATGGCAAAGAAGTTCAGGACGTTAAAACAGGTGAGTTAATTCTTATACCCCATGTAAGTGGTATAAGCGTTAAGACAATGGCCTACTTAAAATAGAACCTTAATAAATTGCACCCAAATACCACCATTATTAATTCTCTCACTTCTTGTGACTTGGTATTTCTTTTGATTGATTTTAAATGTTTCAGGCATAACAAAGAAGGCTGCCTTCGTATTAAGTGATTCTGCTTTTTTGAGAAACCGCTCTATAAAAAGATGGATATCTTTCTCTTTTGTTTTTATTCTTTTTCCATAAGGTAGATTGCAGGTAATTATCGAATTTTCAGGTAGAGATTCTGTTTTAAAGAAGTCCATTTTCTCTATTGTTAACCATTCATTTTCAATGAATTCGAGATTATTTTCTTTGATTGCCGCTAAGTTCTTACCATCAATGTCTCGGGCCAAGGCCTTTCTTGGAGTTACTTGTGGCCTCTCTATTTTCTGGGCCGCAAATTTTCGATAAAGAGGAAAGTTTCTAAAGTTAAATTCTCTTTGTTCATTTCTTTGATCTTGTCTGAAGAACTCGCTTATGATTGTTCCACTACCTGCCATTGGATCGATGAGTACATCATAATTTACATCAGATGAATTTATATATCTAATAAGAGCTGCTCCAATTGACTCTCTCATTGGTGCCTTTGCCGATAGAGTTTTTATACCTCGTTTGTCGAGTCTTTCACCTGAACAATCAATTGATAGGCCACAATTATCCTCTTCAAACCTTAAGTGAATTGTCGCTGGGACACTCCAGTTTAGTTCATCGTATTTTTTCTTATATGGTTGAGCAGTTTGATAGCTAGAAATTGCATCCTTAACTGTCTTTATTATCTTGCGATCATCAAAGAGACGTGAGTTATGAGAGCTAACTTTCACTTCAAATTCTTTCGTTGGTATATAATCGTTCCAATTAATCTTTGATAATTTCTTATATAATTTTGGAAGGTCTCTTGCGATAAAGTGATCGATTCGAAGAAGTGCTTTTGTTGGAATTCTCAATTCGAGGATAAACTCTAGTAGAATAAAGAGATTCTTTGATTTTAAGCTTAGTCCATCATTTGAAATCTCTTGAAAGGCCTCTATTCGACAAAGCTTCTCCTTAATCTCTAAAAGGGCACTCTTTTCAAGTCCAGGTATCACTACCAGGTAGATTTCATATATTTTATCCATATCAAATATATACATGAACTTGTGTTTATAACCAATCGGATTTATATAAAAGTCATGAAATATGGAACTCTATACTTAATTGCAACACCGATTGATGAAATTAATCCTCTTGAGTCAGAGGCGAAGGCATTAATGCTTAAGGCCTGTGATGATGCTGATAATAGTCTTTTTTTAATTGAAGACCTAAAGCCATGTCGAAGACGATGGATTCGCTTTGGTTTAGATCGCTCTTTCATTGATGATTTTATTCTTTTTAATGAACATACCCAACGTGATATTGAGCAAGATATTATTTCACAAATTCAAAATGGAAAGAACGCATACCTGATGAGTGATGGAGGACTTCCGGCCTTTTGTGATCCAGGTCAAAAACTAGTGAAGAAATGTCACGAGCTTGGCATGCGCGTCACTTGTACTCCTCATAGTAATTCTATTTCTTTGGCCGTTGCTCTAAGTGGCATTGATTGTTCTAATTTTACTTTTGCTGGCTTTCCTCCACGTAAACCTGATGAGCGAAAGAATTATTTAACTAATCTGAAAAAGGTGAAAATGCCTAAAGTTTTGATGGATACTCCCTATCGTCTCACAAGATTAATCGAGGAGAGTTTAGAGATCTTTGGGGATACAACGGCCTTTATTGGGATGGAGCTTAACGGTGAAGAGGAAGAATTACTCTACGGTAAGCTATCGAAATTACTTAAGAAAGTGAACGGCTTAAAGAAAGAGTTCATTCTTATCATTAAATAAATGTTAAATCCGCGCACAAATCAGATAGTTTTTTCTTTTGATAAAAACCTTTCTTGTTGCTCTGGATAAAATCTGCTAAATTGCCAGAATTACTAGTATGAATAACACAAAATCGGCTACTCAAGACCGTAAGCTTGAGCACATTCAATTAACTGCAAAATCACAAACTCTAGCGGCAACAAGTGATAAGAGATTCTATTATGAGCCTCTTTTCAGTGGTAATGCTCAGGAGCTTGATCTAGGAATTGAATTTGCAGGATTTAGTTTAAAGCTTCCACTGTGGATTTCTTCCATGACTGGCGGAACTGGGATTGCAGGTAAGATCAATGAGAATCTGGCCCGTGCATGTGGAGAGTTCGGTATTGGGATGGGCCTTGGTTCTTGCCGTAAGTTACTCGATAGCGATGAATTCCTTGATGATTTTCACGTTAAGTCCTTGGCCAATAATTCACCTGTTTTTGCAAATCTAGGTATTGCTCAATTAGAAGAGTTAATTGATAAGAATGAACTTTCAAAAGTGGATCGTCTCGTCACTAAATTAAATGCAGATGGATTGATCATTCATATAAACCCTTCCCAAGAATGGTTTCAACCAGAAGGGGATATCATTAAAAGAGCTCCTCTTGAAACAATTGAAACTTGTGTTGAATATTTTAAGTTTCCAATAATTGTAAAAGAAGTTGGACAGGGGATGGGGCCACGTACTCTAAAGGCCCTAATGATGATGGACCTATGTGCGATCGAGTTTGCTTCATTTGGTGGGACAAACTTCTCAAAATTAGAATATCTTAGAAATTCTAACAACTTAACAGTTCATGAACCATTGTGTCATGTTGGCCATACTGCCCTTGAAATGGTACATATGACCAACGATTTAATTGACGAGTTAGGTAGTGCTGCTAAGTGTAAGAATTTTATAATCTCTGGTGGGATTAAGTCATATTTAGATGGCCATTATTTATGTAAGTTATCCAAAGGATGCGCTATTTTTGCCATGGCAAGTGAGTTTTTAAAAACTGCTATGGTAGATTATGAGAGTGTTCAGCAACAAGTTGGGGAAATTAAAAAAGGCCTTAACTTTGCTAATTCATTTCTTAGTGTGAGGAGAGAACATTGAAATTGATTCAAGGTTTTTCAAAACTATCAAAAGAACAGAAGGTCCAGTTTATTGCAAACCGCTTATCAAATGATGGCCAAGATCAGAATATCGATGCACAAAAAGTGAAAGAACAATTACTTTCATTTTGGCATTCTGATAAGAAGCTACAATCTACCTTTGATGAGTTCTCAGAAAATACAATTACAAATTTCTATCTACCGTATGGCCTAGTTCCTAATTTCGTTCTTAATAACGAAGTTTATACTGTTCCAATGGTTATTGAAGAGAGTTCTGTTGTTGCAGCCTTATCAAAGGCCGCAAAGTTTTGGTCTACTCGCGGTGGTTTTAAGGCCGAAGTTATTGCAAGCGAAAAGATTGGCCAGGTCCACTTTATCTACGAAGGTGATAAAGAGAGCTTAAAATCTTTTTTTGAAGATAAGAAGATCGATATCCTAAATTCACTTGCACCAATCACTGTAAATATGGATAAGCGTGGTGGTGGAGTACGATCTATTGAGTTAGTTGATCTAACAGATAAAGAAGAAAATTATTATCAAATAAAAATGTCGTTTGAAACATGCGATGCCATGGGTGCTAATTTTATTAATTCAGTTCTAGAAGCTGTTGGTAAGTACCTTGAAGACTCGCTTGATGAAGATGTACAGGTTGTCATGTGTATACTTTCAAATTATACGCCTGATTGTCGTGTGAGAGCATGGGTTGAATGTCCAATTGAGGATCTTGCTGAAAAATCGATTGGTATGGATACTGCTACTTTCGCATCAAAATTTGCACGAGCAGTAAGAATTGCTCATATTGATCCACACCGTGCCACAACTCACAATAAAGGAATCTTTAACGGGATTGATGGAGTTGTTATAGCAACTGGTAATGACTTCAGAGCAGTTGAAGCATGTGGACATACATATGCAGCTCGTGATGGACAATACCGATCACTAACAAATTGCAAAGTAGAAAACGGGAACTTCTATTTTGAAATTGATATTCCAATGGCCCTTGGAACGGTTGGAGGACTGACAAAACTTCATCCTCTAGCAAAGATGTCTCTTGATATCTTAGAGCGACCAAGTGCTAATAAGCTAATGATGATTGCTGCAACAGTTGGCCTTGCCCAAAATTTTGCGGCCCTTAAAAGTCTTGTTACAAGTGGAATTCAAAAAGGGCATATGAAAATGCACCTGATGAATATTCTGGGACAACTTGAAGCAACAACAACTGAGAAAGAGCAAATTGTTAATCATTTTGCTGATAAGGTTGTTTCATTTAGCGCAGTAAGAGAAGAGTTAAATAATTTAAGAAGTTAGGGGACTATGAACACAACACACACTAGTAATAATATCCTTAAGTATTTGGAAGGGGAGCAATTTCTTGAGCTTCCTAAAAACGGCCAATTATATTTTGGCCACGGAAAGCTTCTGCTTTCTGGGGAATACTTTGTTTTAGATGGTGCTAAAGCACTGGGCCTACCTACTACAGTAGGGCAGTCTTTAAGAGTTCAATACTCTTCTTCATTTGATCCTAAGTTATATTGGAAATCCTATGATCCAGCTGGAAAACTTTGGTTTGAAGTAACTTTTGAATTTTGGCATTTCAATATTTTAAATGAAAACCCAACAAAAGAGATGATTGTCTTACAACAAATGTTAAGACAAGCAAGAAGACAGAATAAGCACTTCTTAAGAGATGGTGTTGATGTTCATGTTGTAACACAACTTGGTTTCCCACTTGAATGGGGACTAGGGTCTTCTTCTACTTTAATTCATAATATTGCTGATTGGGCCATGATTTCGCCATTTGAACTTGCCTTTAATACTTTAGGTGGTTCTGGGTATGATATTGCATGTGCACAAAGTGAAGAGCCAATTATTTATCAAAAAGGTGGAGAAGGACCAAATTGGTCTCCTATCGAATTTAATCCAAGTTTTAAAAATAACCTCTACTTCATTTATCTTGGACACAAGAAGAATTCACGTGATGCTATTGAGTATTACAATGAACTACGTCCACATTCGCCAGAGATTATTAATACAATCAGTGAACTATCTATGCAGATGGCCACTGCAAATACTCAAGAAGAATTTAATTTCTTAATCCGTGCTCATGAAGATATCGTGAGTTCTCATTTAAAGCTTAGCCCAATTAAGAAAGAGGCCTTTAGTGATTTTGATGGAGAAATTAAATCTCTAGGTGCATGGGGTGGGGACTTTATTCTTGCTTCAAGTAATGGACCACGCAAGTATGTGAAAAACTACTTCGATCAAAAAGGTCTGAAAGTTTGTATTCCATATCGTGAATTAATTGTTGAAACTCAAACACCAAGTGAAATTAAAAATGTCCACTAATTTTACTCTGATTGATTTTGATATTGATAAATTAGATAATGGACTTGAATTTACAGTTAAGAGTCCATCAAATATTGCCTTGATTAAGTATTGGGGAAAGTACGGTGAGCAATTACCTTCAAACCCTTCTTTAAGTGTAACTTTAAATAATGCTTATACTCAAACGACATATAAAATTCAAAGATCCTCGGAATTTGAACTTGATTTTAAATTTGAATCAAAACCAAATGATAAATTTAAGCAAAGGGTAGAGAAGTTTTTTAAAAGGGCCGCTGTTGTTTTTCCTTTTATAGAAAATATCAAAGTTGAAATGGATTCTCACAACTCATTTCCTCACTCTTCTGGTATCGCTTCTTCGGCCGCATCAATGGCCAACTTTGCAAGTGCTCTTTGTGAAATAGAAAAAGTCGTTACAAATGAAGACCATGATGAAGAATATTATTTAATGAAGGCCTCATTCATGGCCCGTCTTGGTTCAGGAAGTGCGAGCCGATCAATATACCCAAAGATGGCAATCTGGGGAAAGTCAGTTCTTGGTAGCTCTCAAGACTACGCTATCGTTCACGATCAATTTGATGAAATCTTTGAAGGAATTTGTGATTCAATCGCAATTGTAAGTAGCAAGGAAAAGTCAGTAAGTTCAACTGCTGGTCATGCTCTTATGAATGAGCATCCTTTTGCTAAGACACGTTTTATGAATGCTAGTAATAACTTTAATAAGTTACTATTTGCTCTTAAAACAGGTGACTTTAATACTTTTGCAAAAATTGTTGAAAGTGAGGCCCTAGAGCTTCATGGGCTTATGATGAATTCTGATCCATCTTTTATTTTAATGGAGCCTAATACTTTAGAAATTATAAATCGTATTAGAGAGTTTCGAGCTCAAACAAATTGTGCAATCTGCTTTACTTTAGATGCTGGTCCTAATGTACATATTATGTATCTTAAAAAAGATGAGAAACAGGCCAAAGAGTTCATCGACCAAGAAGTTAAGTCTCTATGTGCCGACTCTCTTGTTATCCATGATCATATGGGTAATGGTGTGATCGTAGAAAGATAAGTAGGGATCAGTTATGGAAGGTGGAAATTCTTTTAACGCTAAAATCCTACTCTTTGGAGAATATAGTATCATTAGATCTTCAAAGGCCTTGGCAATGCCTTATTCTCTTTTTGATGGAAAACTAAACTTTCCTGATGAGCAAGGCGCTGGAATTGATTCTGAGCTAACTGCTTTTTCGCAATATCTTAAACAACAACATGACAAAGGCAATCTAAGCTTTGATTTTGATCATCAGTCTTTCTCATTTGATATTTCAAGTGGACTACGTTTTAAAAGTACGATTCCACAAGGCTATGGAGTTGGAAGCTCAGGTGCTCTTTGTGCTGCTGTATTTGATCGCTATGCTAAAATTCAGGATGATCAAAAGAATGATATTTCTTTTCTAAAAGAATGTTTTAAGGAGATGGAATCTCACTTTCATGGTTCATCTTCAGGGGTTGATCCACTCATTAGTTATTTAAATGTAGCACTGTTAATTGATAGTCAGAAACAACTTACAGAAGTATTTCTTGATAAGAAAACAGATGGGCCAGGAGTATTTCTACTAAATACAGGACGTGCTCGAAGAACAGAGCCACTTGTTAATCTCTTTATGGAGAAATGCTCGTCAAAAGACTTTGCTTATCTATGTGATCGCGTTTTAACGCCAATTTCAGATGAATGTATCCAACACTATATTAATAATGATAAAGAGGCACTTTGGAAGAAGTTTAAGGAATTGTCAGCATTTCAATTTGAACATTTTAATCCAATGATTCCTGCTCTCTATCGTGACTTATGGACTAAAGGCCTAGAAACTGATCGTTTCTATTTAAAGCTTTGTGGAGCTGGTGGCGGTGGCTTCTTATTAGGACTTGCCCCCAATTTAAATGATCTTCCACAAGAGCTTAAAGGCAATGAAGTTCGTCCTGTTTAAGACAATTTATTAAGATTTAATTGCAGCAGAAGCCTTACATGGCCTCTGCAACTGTAGGAGAGTCTCTTAATACTCTTGCAAACTCTCTAGGATTAGTGAACTTCTTATCATTTGCATAATTTTTGAAGTCGCCAGTAGCTATTGTTGAATTAGCAAAAGTGATTTCTTCAAGAAGTACTTCTTCCATCTTTTTGATCAGCTCATTATTAAATGAACGCTTTGTTTGAATTCTTGCCATTGGAGATTGCTTCGCAATTCTTGAGACAATATCTTCAATTTCGTTTTCATCAAAAAGTGTTTTTCCGATTAGGCCTGCACTAATTAGGGCGTCTGCACCAACGTTTTGAGATGAAAGAAGAAATTGCATAATCTTTGCGCTATTTCCTTTTTCATTTGTTAATGTGTTCATACCACCCATTGGTGTGATGCCTTTGTTTAATTGATCAAATGCTACACTAAATGATGGGGCACAGTAGCGAATATCACCACCCATTGCTAGCTCAAGGCTAAATGGACAAGCAGACTTTTGAAATGACCACAATACTGTTTGTGGTAGAAGAACTTGGGCCCAGCTTAAGCGGGCAAGAAGTTGTAAAGTATTACCAAGAGTTTTTTCATCAAAAAACCTTAGTTCTTCTTTTTTAAATAATTCAATATCTTCACTTGCAAATTTAAAAACGACTGAGTTGATTTCTACTTTATTAGAAAGCCAGTCAAATAAGTCTTCGAGTTCTTTTAGGTATGTCGATGTATTAAAAAACTTTTGGTCATTAGCAATTGTTACAAAACATGTTCTTGTTTGTCTTGTTAGTGAAACATTTAGGGTGTTGTAATTGAGAATACTTTGATTTGAATTAGAGTTATTCATTTCGTCACCTTCCTTGGTCTTTTGCTAAATTTAAAAATACATCGCTAATCTTTTAGCTCTCAGATCGATCCGTGATCTGATAATAAAATTATTTCAAGACTGCAGTCGGTCTGTCAAATTCAATTCCAAATTAAGATGCTTTTTTTGTCATTAAACTTTCAACAAATATCTTTTCGGTTTTGCTATAAGCTACGGATTTATCACAAGAATTTAAGGTATTTAGAATATATTCTTGTAGTTGACTATTTTTGTCGCTGTCAATGATAGTGTCACTTTGTCTCTCTTTAATAGGTATTTGAAGTACTTGTTCGCTGTTGTCGGCCTTTTTGTTTAACTTTAATATGGCCTTCACGATTAGTGCATGAAGTTCTTGATTATTTATATCCCACTTGGCAGATTCTAATTTATTAATTGTTTCTTGAGATATTTTCTTATTTTCCATATCTCTTTTCTTGCATTCAAATTGAATATAGTATTGAGCAATCTCAACAATTTCGGCCCTTCTTAATCTTAGGGGAGGAATATTTAATTTCACCGTTGTAATATGATTATATAAGTCTGTAAGGATATAGTCATTCTTCTCCAAGGCTTTTAAGTCATTTGATGCAATGGTTATGATTCTAAGTTTTAATGAACTTATAAGATTATAAAAAATCGCCTGATTTTCTAAAGAGAGCTTTTCGATATTTTTTACTATTAAGTCGTTAATTCCATTATTTGATACTTGCTCAATAAATTCAAAACTTTGATTCTCCGATTCTTCAAAATCAATTATCAAAGAGTTCTCACTACAAACATATTTTGCATATTCAAGTTTTCCAACTCCGGCCTCGCCGTGAATATAGAGATTTTCTCTTGTGTTCTTTATCGTGTTTAAAGTGTTTATAATCGCAAGTCCTGTATGGCTACGATCTGAGAAAATATAATGATTAGGTAATTTGTTCTTTACTGTTTCAAGACCTGAGTTATTTTTTGAATTATAAAAGTATGAAATCAATCCCGAGACAATCTTGATATTTTCAAGCATTGTAATATTGAACTTATCACCTGAAAGTGTGTTTGAAAGGCAAAGAGCTCCAATACTTTCGCCGTTATAATTCACTAGTGGTGCCAGTAGGATATTTTTAATATCAAAATCAACGCCAGTTGCACTTTGATCATTGAATGATTTATTAATGATGACTTTGTTGAAATATGCCTCATTCAATAGTCCATTGAATGTTTTTCCAAGTAGTGTGTGATCACTATTTGTATGATCAACCTCAAAGTCTTTTGTTTTAGAGTTAAATAAATAGATATGATAATTTTCACAATGAAATATCGTTGGTAGCTCAGACAGGATTGTTGTTAGTTTTCCCTTGAAGGCCCTTTCTATTAAGCTTTGAAAAAGAGAGAAGAGTTCAACGCCATCATCTTTTGAGATTTTGATTTTATTTTGACATATTTGAAATAATTTATCTTTTAACTTTGCAGTCTTGTAGTGTGATAAGAAATCTTTTAAAAAATATTTTAATACCGTTGTTTGTGAATCAGGTGAGATCGAAATCCCATATATTGTTTTTGTTACATCTTCACAATAGATAAATGATCGAATAATTCTACCTGTTAGCTCAAAGTCCCAGTTATTAAATATTCTATTTGTTTGAATTTTTATTTTTACATTTTCACCTATTGAGTACTTTTGAGTGCTGATGAAGTTTAGGCCTGAAAGATTGATGGAGTCTATTTGTACATTATTAGTCTTTACATTCTCTCTTTCAAAAGTAATTACTTCAGCATTAACTTTATCCCCTTCATGGATAGGGAAGCGATAAGACTTAAAAAACTTATAGTTTTGGATGTTGTAACGCAATTTTTCCTCAAATAGATAGTAATGTAATATCTTTCTTATCGGGCATATTAGTAGAGAGTTTATAGCTTTAATGAGTAAAGCTTATTAAATATTTATAAATTTCGATATTTCCTTATTCAGTCGTTAAAGTTGGCCACTTTGTAGGTCGATAATATATGTACACGAGGTCAGAAATTGAAGAAATTACGTAATTATCGAATAAAACTAAAAGAGTCAGATAAGGTAAAGTGTATCTTATATGAAATGGTAGGAGACTCTACCTCTAATGCATTTAGGGTAAAGCTAGATAATATTTCAACAACTGGAATTGGTATTCTAATTGGTGAATACGTTGATAGCACTGTCTTTAAGGTTGAAATTATTTATAAAAATATTAGATTATTACAAACTGTAAAGCTTAGGCGTTACCGTCCTAACTTTAATAATCGTGGTGATAATTATTTAGGCCTTGAGTTTGTTGAATACGAAGTTGAAAATATCATGGACTTAATGACTAAATTAGTTGCATCCATGAGTCGTTTACGTCTTAGAGACCTTATGTATGATATGGTTCTAAACGAGGCCGTTGCAGGAAACTTTGATTCCAGTACGATACCTGATAGTGAAGCAGATAAAGATCAGCAAGTTTCAACTTCCATGATCTTAGACCTATTTCAAATCTTTAAAAATTATAATAATAAAATTGAATTGATAAAACTCTTTGTTATTGAAGTTCAAAGAATAGTAAAGGCGAAAGACGCTCGTATTTTTATTGTTGGCCATGATGAACAGACTTTTAGTGAGTTTGATTTTGAAACAAGTGACGTGATGGAGCTTGAGTATCCAATTGTTGGAATCCTTGAGGAACTTTACAATAACCCACGTGGAATTAAATCTAAGTTTTCTCAAAGTTTATCAAGTGATGAGTTTTTTAATATGTATGAAGTTGTAAATAATACGACAATTTCTACTTATATGATGTGTCCTATTTTTGATCATAACGAAAATATCTTTGGAATTTTAAATTTTTCAAATAAGGAAAAAGGTGAGTTATTTACTGACAATGATTTAAAGCAGGCAATGTTTTTGGCCAGAGTTATGGGGCTTTTATATTTCTATGATAATGCAGAGGTAACCAATCAGCTGGATTATGGAAGTGAAAACCTCGATACAAATGTCGCTTTTCATACTTCTTTAGGAGTTAGTTTATTTGCTAAAAAAGCACAAGCATTCCTCGAGCAATATTCTGGGCATGATGTAAAAACACCTGTCTATGTGTACGGTGATGAAGGAAGTGGGAAATTTCACCTTTGTAAGAAAATTGCAAAAAGTTCAAGTAGTGAAAATCAGCATGTTGAGATTATCAATTGCTTTAGTAAAATGGATAAGAAGGCCGTTGATCTTAGGATTGCAAGAATTCGAGATAAGGTTGTAAATGGTAATGTTATCTTTAAAGGCCTTGATAAAGTTTCTATAGTAACAGCAAAATATATTATCAATGAAGTTGGTAATAAGGAGAGCTTTCGTCTTCTTTTTACAGGTAGTGAATATATTGAAGAAATTGATATTCCTTCTTTCAAAACGATTTCTTTGAATGAAAGAAAAGAGGATATTATCTTCTTTGCTAATTACTTTATCTCACAATATAGTCTTAAAAATCATACAACGAAAAAAAGATTATCTCATGAAGTTGCTCAAATGCTCATTGACTACGATTGGCCAGGGAATATCGCTGAGCTTAAGGCATGTATTGCAAGGCTTATGATTTTTAATAAAGGTAGTGGAAGCTTATCCATTAGAACTAGCGACATTACACCTTTGTTTGAAAATGAAGGACAACCTCAAATTTCAATAGATGCAAATGATCTCAATATAAAGGCATTTGATGAGCATGATCTAAGTAACCAAGAGTGTGCGGATCTCTATCTTTACTTCTATGTTGCTAAAAAACTTAAGGATGGTGCTGTTGGGCTTAAATCAGTAGCAAGTGAAATGCTGATTGATTATGATGATGTTGTAAATCGATTAGAAAATGGAAGTGTCGTTGTTAAGAGGCTATTTAATGAAACAGTTGACCGAGTTGAATTATATCTATCAAATAATGTGGCCTAGTTTAAACTAGGCCACTTTATATATTTATTCGTTTTCTTCTAGAAATCTTTCTGCGCGAATTGCAGCTTCACAACCTGAACCGGCCGCTGAAATTGCTTGGCGGTAGTAAGAGTCTTGAACATCTCCACAAGCATAAATACCTTCAACATCTGTATCAGGGTGCTTTCCTGCAGTGATAATAAAGCCATGATCATCAAGCTTTACTTTTCCTTTTAAGAAATCAGTATTTGGCTTGTGTCCAATCCCCATAAATAGGCCATCAGTTTCACGCTCTGTAACTTCACCAGTTTTAAGGTTTTCAACCTTAATCGCTTTTACACCAGAGTCATCAGCGATAATTTCTTTAACAGCGCTATCCCATACGAATTCAATTTTTTCGTTATCGAATGCTCTTTGCTGCATTGGCTTAGAAGCTCTAAGCTCATCTCTTCTATGGACAACATATACCTTCTTAGCAAATTTCGTTAAGAATGTAGCTTCTTCCATAGCAGTGTCTCCACCACCAACAACGTGAACAATTTGATCACGATAGAAGAATCCATCACAAGTTGCACATGCAGAAACACCTTTTCCAATAAGTTCTTTCTCATTTGGAAGACCTAGGTACTTTGCAGATGCTCCTGTTGCTACGATAACAGCATCAGCAGTGTATTCCTTGTCGCTATCAACAGTAAGCTTGAATGGTCGCTTAGTTGTATCAATATCTGTGACAAAACCGCTCAGGTATTCAGTTCCAAAGCGTTGTGTTTGTTTTTTCATATTTGCCATTAGATCTGGCCCCATGATTCCCTCTGGAAATCCTGGAAAGTTGTCGACATCAGTAGTTGTCGTTAGTTGACCACCTGGCTCATGTCCTTCGATGACAAGTGGGCCTAGGTTTGCGCGAGATGCGTAAAGGGCCGCAGTATAACCTGCTGGACCTGATCCTATGATAATGACTTTGTGGTGTGCCATTGCTTAAACTCCGTTTTAATCTGTATTATTCTATTCCAAGTTCTTTTTTGATCTCTTCAGGGCGATCATCTTCTTCTGGATGCATGTCGTAATATGCATTTACGCTAACTAAATCATCTGGATTATCTGCTTTTTTAGTCGTTTTATAGATTTCGCCAGTCATTTGACATTCATATTTGAAAATTTGAAGCTTTTTCTTTCTTCTGGCCATGTTTTCCTCCGAAATGCATGATGCATTGTGGCATTTTTTGTAAAAATATACATACTCTACCATATTGTTTCAAATACTTCCATTCGTTATAATTAAATATATGCAGAAATCTAAACAATTTTTTATCATTACCGTGCTTGCTTTTTTTCAGCTCAATTCACTCGCCATGATGGGGGCCAAAGTTATTGCACTTAGTAAGAGTGGCCGAAGCGTTAAGCTTGATGTGGGAAAAGTAGCGGGCCTAAAGACTGGTGATGTTGCTGATGTTTCTATAAAGCTTGGAACGCTTGAGAAACCAAAGTTCATCTATCTTGGTAGTATTGAATTGCTTAAGCTTTCTGATCGCTCATCAAGTTGGTATTTCAAAACTATTTCTGGTGATAAATTAAATCGATCTAATTTCAAAAAAGATGACTTTATTCGCCTGCAAATTCGCTCTAGAAGTGAATCTGGACGAAGTAAAAAGAAGCCTGTTTATAATGTTAAAGCATTTGAGTCTAAAAATGTTAAACGAAATAATCGTTATGCAATAGATGGCGTTGTTCCTGCCAATCTTGTCCAAGAAAAAGAAGTTCCAAATGAGGAGAACTACGACTCTGACTATACTGATAAAACAACCTATAAAGTTACAGAAAAATCGATATTAAAAGACGGTAATGAAGTTATCGTAGAAGATGGCCGCTTAAAGTATAAGTATATTAACTCAAAATTAAGTCCTGTTGATGTTTCACGTTTATCGGATGAAGACTTAGATACGACATTAGGATCACAGCACCAGAATCAATTATCAAAGATCTCATCTAAGCAAGATGGATACGAGGAAATGTATTATAACGGAAGGGGAAGTCTTACTGGCCCAACATCTTCACTTTCAATTCAAAATACAATGGATGAAACTCTAGCTAGAGAGCGAGCAAAAAATAGTGTTACTCCTTCTGCTAAAGCAGCTCTTAATAAAGAAGGGCCTTTGTGGTCAGCGGATATGGACTCAGAGCAATTAAGTAATTATCTCAAGGCTTCAGGTATTGCTCGTGAAAAATTTAGAAGAGAAAACGTTTTAGCGATTGAAAGTGGTAATGAGGTACAATTTAGTTTTATTTCAAACTTACTTGCTAACTACTCTGATTCTGATAGTAATCATCAAAATCTCGGTTACGGGCTAGCAATAGGTTATGAATTTCATTTAATTCGCGCCCATAAAGCACTAGGTAAGTGGAGTGTTGACTTTGGTCTTGATGCTACAAATTTAAATGTCGATATTGGTGGTGTAAACGCCAGAATGACATTTACAAATATCGGCGCTCATATCAATTATTACTTCTATAATACCCCATATATCAGAAATAAGCTTCAGGCCTATGTTGGCCTTGGTATTAAGCGTGGCGTAGGTGAGGCAACTTCTGGCTTTTTAAATGGGTATAGTTATGATTATGAATCGGTGGCCTTACCTTCTATTACATTAGGGGTAAAGACACGACTTTCTTCTTTTAGAGACTATGAACAAGGAAATATGTTCGGATGGGGAATTGGAGCTAAGTTAAATTATGAGCTTTTAAGTTTAAACCCGATTAGTGAGTTAGATAGTAGTGACGATAGTAATTACACATTAAATCAAACAGTAAATAATATAAAGTTAATAGCAAGTTTAAGTATGTTTTTTTAAGGGATAAGTATGACAGGACGTTTTAGTAAATTAATTATTTCTCTGATATGCCTTCTTGGCCTATTCAGCGCAAGTGCATTAGATATTGATGAGAAATTAACTTTTAGAATTCTTCAAACTTCAGATACTAAGAAAACAATTCTAGTGAATCGAGGCCTAGAAGATGGCCTTGTTGTAGGTGATCATGCAAAACTCTTTATTACTACAGGTGTCTTTGCTAGAGGTGTCGTTATTCGTGCTACACCATCACGCTCAGTATGGAGTATTTATCGAATTGTGAAACCAAATGAGATTCACGTTGATAAGGTCGCTAATCTTAAAATCTCTTCTCCTGTTAAGTTAACTGAAGACCGTACAAAATCTCTTCAGGCCGCAACTTCCGGAAGACAAATGGGAGA
Source organism: Halobacteriovorax sp. DPLXC-1 (assembly GCF_036903125.1). Lineage (NCBI taxonomy): Bacteria > Pseudomonadati > Bdellovibrionota > Bacteriovoracia > Bacteriovoracales > Halobacteriovoraceae > Halobacteriovorax > Halobacteriovorax sp. DPLXC-1. The sequence goes on along the minus strand of NZ_JAYMCO010000002.1, from coordinate 167,428 downwards.
GCCTGTTGATGTTCAAAGACAGAGAAATTCATCTCGAACTCAAGTTGTACAAGATACACCAAGAGCATCTTATGATGAACAAAGTGAGTTGGATGCAATTAAGACAACTGGTTTTGCAAGTGATCAAAGTATCGAGCGTCGCACTCCTAGTAAGATTCTATCTGATAAGAATATGGCCTTCAATATCTCGGCCGGCCTAAATATGTTGTCTGGAACATATGATAATGTTGGCGATGCTACTGATGCTGAAATTAGTGCAATTGGACTTAATGGAGAGTTTGAGTATTTCTTTGCTAAGTCTGACTCATTCCTTCAAAAGTTCTCACTTAAGGCAACTTTAGGTTACTATTCTGGTGAGACTGGAATTGCAGGCTCAACTGCAACTTCTATAGACTTTGGTGGTGCAGTGGATTTCCATTTTACAAATCCACTTGCAACAAATCGTATAACACCTTATTTAGAGGCCGGATTTGGACTATCTTTAGCAACTCTTGATGCGATTCCACAATCGTCAGGATCTTCTGTAACTGAAAGCTTATCTGGTTCTGGTACGTATATGTTTGCAGGAGCAGGTGCTAAATACACAATGGATTCTGGTTTTGGTTTCTATGCAAAAGGTGATTATTTTTCAACGTCTTCTACATTTAGTATTGAAACTGGTGGATCAACTGTGGACAACACTATCGACTTCAGTGGTTTTAGAGCAATTGCTGGAGCATATTTAAGATTCTAAATTATATACAGGCGCTATCTTCTTAGTAGCGATAGCGCCTTTTAAGGTCTTCTTCACACCTAACAAACTCATACTTTTTCATCTCTTCAATTTGTTCTTGTGTTGCTTTATCCTTAAAGGGATTGTAGCGCATTTTAAATCGAAATGGCGCTACAGTCTTGCTATGGTCATAGGCCTTTTTGTGATTATGAACTATGATTCTGGTTACATCTTGTGCCATTGTTCTAAATGTTGTGTATTTCCCACCAACTAGAACATGGCAATTATGTAATGGTTGATAATGTTTGTGTACTCTTGCCGTTTTTCCTAGAGCTGCTGTTGAGTCATCTTTTACAAGAGGTCTTATTCCTGCAAATGAAGAAAGTATGTCTTCTTTTTCAACGTTTGCCTTTGGAAAGTATTGATTTAGGTTTGCTAAGAGATAAGTTATCTCTTCATCACTTGGAGATAAGTCAAAGTAATCTTCTTCTACTTTTGATTCAGTTGTTCCCACAAGAATACGATCCCCTTGTGGTATAACAAATATAACTCGTCCGTCATTAGGTGTTAGTAAGATGGCCGTTTCAATTTTTAATCGATCCTTATCAAGCCATATATGACTTCCCCTTGATGGAAGAAGCTTTGGATCCCAGTGAATATCCTTGTTCATAGACATAATCTGGTCAGTAAATGGGCCTGTTGCAAAAACGATATCCTTACAATAGATTTTCTTCGATTCACCGGTGATTTCATCTTTTAAAGTAACAGCAACTTTTTTATTTTCTAAAAACTCATACTTTTCAAGTGATGTATGGTTTAGAGCATGACATCTCGGATTTAGTGCGCCATCTCGTAGGACTTCAATTGTAAGTCTAGCATCGTCAACGACAGCGTCGTGATAAACACCACTTCCTCTAAGGTCTTGTTCTTTTAGGTCTTTGTTTATTGCAACTGATTCTTCTTTTGATTTCATCTCATAAGGAGAGTTTTCAAAACTAGACAATAAATCATAAAGAAAAAGTCCAATTCTAATCATCCACTTAGGTCTGATGGAGTCAGAGTAAATAGGAAGATAGAACTTTTCTTCAAAGCAAAGATGTGGAGCTATTTTTAACCATAGGTTTTTTTCATGTAAAGCTTCCCAAACAAGAGGGAAGTCAAAGTTCTCAAGATAGCGAATACCACCATGTAGCATCTTAGAGCTCTTAGAGCTTGTTTGTGATGAAAAGTCTTTCTTGTCGATAATGAGACAATCGATATCATGAAGACTAAGGTCTCTAAAGACTCCTGCGCCTACAATCCCTCCACCTATGATTATTGTGCTATATGTATCTTTTGTTTCACCTAAATTTTTAATCATTATATCTACGTCTTTTATTTTTTATTCACTAGCTTCTAGGTAGACGAAGTCTCCATGGGCCATGATGATGTTATAATTTTTTCCGTTAATTTCTTTTTGTCCTATATTAAAATGAATAGAAATAACGGCGTTTGCACCTTTTTTATATGCTTCTTTTCTTATGCTTTCGCCAAAGTATTCAACGAGGTTGATGGAAGAGAAGTCGTCAAATTCACTACGGTCAATTTGTTCGTTAATTTGCATTGGTCCCAAGCTATGTATAATTTTATAACCAGGGATATATGGTGATGTACTTAAGGCCACATCTTCTTCATTAAATTCTTTTTTTACGAAATGTTTTGATTTATTTTGTAGAATTGAGCGTGGGCCCGTTAGTCCTCTTTGATCAGTGTGATCATAACTGTCGCTCTTGTGAATTTCATGAGCTAGAGCAACTTTTATATTACGACAATAACGTCTAAGCTTTCCTGCAAGAGTGATGGCACTAAATTCGCCAATTTGAGCGATTAATAGCTGTCCACTCTCAAGTGACTTTCGGTAAAGCTCTTCATTTCCTTCCAAGAGGCCAAATTCATTTAGAGTCGCAAGAATACTATCTTCAAATTCCTCTGTATTAATACCTTGTAGAAGAATTGAAAAAGGAGGGTTGCCTCCGATTGCGGCCTTTCCATAAGTTGAATTTGTTGCAAAATCTCTTACATCGCTTAAGTCCTCTTGAATTTTGGTACTTAAGTCTGGAAGGGGAGTTGTCTCTTCGTAATTAACTTCTTCCATTGAAATCTCTTGATCTGGAGTGTCTTCAATATCGTGGTTATCGTCATTAGAGAGTTCTATTTCTGCTATATCATCGGTGTCGTCGTCTTCTTCTTCAGTAGGAATGTCTTGATCAGTAATTTCATCTGATGGGTCATCTTCATTACTAAAGGATACTTCGTGGTCGTCTTCGAAATTCTCGGAATCTTTAGAATCTTCAAAGTCGTCTTGAGAGCTTTCTTCTTGTGAGTTCTGATCTTGTAAGTCATCTTCTGGCCAAGCATTGTTTTGGTCTTCTTCGTATCCATCTTCGTATTCATCTTGGTGCTCATTTTGGTCGTCGTCTTGAAATCCCTCTGGGTCTTCTTCATTATCATACGACTCAAAACTATCATCGAAGTTATTATCAAATCCTTCGTTTGAATTATCGTCAGCTTGGTCTTCAAAGCTTGCTTCAAAATTATCATCAAAACTTTCTTCAAAGTTATTTTCTTCAATTGCCTCGTCAGGATTTTCAGGAGTGCTATAGTCAAATGATGATAACTCAACTTCTGCTTCATCGCTCTTTTGATCTGAGTCGTCCTCAGCTTCAATATCGGCAAGGACCTTATCGAGATCGTCATCACCTTGGTGAAGGAACTCTGATAGATCTTCGATTCGAGTTAGGTCGTTTTTGTTATCACCATCTGACATTGTTTTTTACGCCTTAATTAATGCTCTATGAGCCGTGACAGTGCTTATACTTTTTACCAGAACCACATGGGCAAGGATCGTTTCGACCTACTTTTACTTGTCCACGCGAGCGTGGAGCTTGTTGTTTCGGTTCATCGCGACCTTCTTCCTCTGCTATTCTCTTGGCCTTTAGAGCATCAAGTTGTCTTTGTAATTCTTCTTCTTGCTCGCGTCTTAGCACTTCAATCTCTTCTTGAGTATAAAGCTTAACAGTGAACATATTTCTAACAACACTCTTTTTTACTTCGATACGCATTTGTTCAAAAAGACCAAAAGCTTCACGCTTGTACTCATTTAAAGGATCTTTTTGAGCGTATGCCTTAAGATTGATACCTTCTTTTAGATGGTCCATATTTCTTAAGTGATCTTTCCAGTGTTGATCAAAAGTTGAAAGAAGAATCTCTCTTAGTGCAAGTGTCACTTGTTGTTCATCATATCCCGCAAGCTTACTTTTTAAGATTTCTTTTGCCGTCTCTTCAAAGTACTTACTTACGTCACCTGAGAACTTATTTGAACATTCAACAGCTGATACTTCGTAGTCAGTATTAAATGTTGTGCTAAATCCATTTTTCATATCTTCCCAAGGAAGATCTTCTAGAGGAACTTTCTTTTGTGGGCGATAAGTATTAAATAGATCATCTGCCACATCTTCTGTCATTTCATCTACAAAGCCGCGATTGTCATTGTCTGAGAGAATGTCACGACGAATACGATAAATAACTCGACGTTGCTCATTCATAACATTATCAAAATCAAGAAGGTGTTTTCTTATTTCAAAGTTATGTGTTTCTACTTTCTTTTGGGCCTTGGCAATAGCATTTGTGATCATGCTGTGCTCGATTGGCTCATCTTCTTCCATTCCAAGTGTGTTCATCACTTTTGCAATACGATCACTACCAAAAATTCTCATTAGATCATCTTCAAGTGATAAGAAGAATTTAGAATGTCCAGGGTCTCCTTGACGACCAGAACGACCACGAAGCTGATTATCAATTCGGCGAGACTCGTGTCTTTCAGTACAAAGAATATAGAGACCACCAAGTGATTTTACTTCATCATTAATTTTGATGTCTGTACCACGACCGGCCATATTTGTTGCAATTGTAACAGTACCTTTAACACCTGCATTTTCAATAATACCGGCTTCTTTTCCGTGCTGTTTTGCATTTAGAACATTATGCTTAATTCCTGCCTTTTCTAGTTCGGCAGATAGTAAGTTAGATGATTCAACTGTAATCGTACCAACAAGTACTGGTTGACCTTTTTCATTTAACTCTTTGATTAAGTTAATGATGGCCTTATGCTTTGCTTTCTTATTCTTATAGATAACATCAGCTTCATCAATACGTGCAATTGGAAGATTTGTTGGGATAACAATTACATCTAAGTTGTAGATCTTTTTAAATTCTTCTGCTTCTGTGTCTGCAGTACCAGTCATACCTGCAAGGTTTGCATACATTTTGAAGTAGTTTTGAAATGTAATCGAGGCAAGAGTTTGGTTTTCTTGCTTAATTTCTACACCTTCTTTTGCTTCAATTGCCTGGTGTAGACCGTCTGACCAGCGAGAACCTGTTTTAAGACGACCTGTGAATTCATCGACGATAATAATCTCACCGTCTTTGATGATATAATTTGCATCTTTCTTAAATAGGTGATGAGCACGAAGAGCTTGATTTAGGTGGTGAAGAAGTGAAGAGTGTTCAACATCAAATAGGTTATCAACCTTAAGCATTTCTTGAACTTTTAAAATCCCTTCTTCCGTAAAGATCGCACTCATTGCTTTTTCATCAATAGTGAAATGCTTCTCAATCGTAAGCTTTGGAATAATTTGGTTTGCCACACCATATAGATCTGAACTTCCTTCCGATGGCCCAGAGATAAGTAGTGGAGTTCTTGCTTCATCAATAAGGATTGAGTCAACCTCATCCACAATACAGTAGTGAAAGTCTCTTTGAACATATTCTTCAAGAGAGAACTTCATATTATCTCTTAGATAATCAAAGGCAAATTCATTATTTGTTCCGTATGTAATGTCAGCCCCATATGCTTTTTGGCGATCTTCATCTTCCATATCAGCAATAATGCAACCAACACTTAGACCAAGCCAATTATAAAGTTCACCCATCTCCTTAGCATCACGTTGAGCTAGGTAGTCGTTTACAGTAACGAGGTGAGCACCTTTTCCTTCAAGTGCCTTTAAGTATAGTGGAAGGGCCGCTGTTAGTGTCTTACCTTCACCGGTCTTCATTTCTGCAATGATTCCCTTGTAAAGAACAATACCACCGATGATTTGTACATCATAAGGTCTCATGCCGAGAACTCTTTTTGATGCCTCTCTTACCGTTGCAAAAACTTCTGGGAGAATGTCATCAAGCTTTGCACCATCTTCAATTAATTTCTTAAATTTTGGTGTTTGGGCCTTGAGCTCATCATCGCTCATCTTTTCCATCTGAGCTTCAAGAGAGTTGATTTCATTAACAATTGGCATAAGCTTTTTGATATCGCGATCGTGCTTAGTACCAAATAGTGATTTAAGCGGATTAAACATTTAAATTTCTCCTAATTAATCCAGTACATAATACAAAGGGTCCACCGGCGTGCCATTAACACGAATTTCGTAATGGAGGTGAGGACCTGTTGATAAACCTGAGTTTCCGATTCTTCCAATCGGATCCCCCCGTTTTACTTTTTGGCCTTTCACGACGAGGTTTTTTGAATTATGTCCGTAAAGTGTAGTTATACCGTATCCATGATCGATTTCTATATGATTTCCGAATCCGTAGTTTTTCTTGGATGTTTTTACAACACCATCAGCTGGTGCAAGAATTAAAGTACCAATTGGCCCACCGACATCAAGACCTTCGTGCATCTTTACTCTTTTTGAGTAGTGACTCATACGAGGTCCGTAGTATGAAGTGATCCAGCCTCTGGCAGGTAATAGTGTAGGTGTAGATTTAAGAAATGATTCGCGGTCTAAAAGATATTGGTCTAGTTCATTGACACGAATTTCTAAATCACCTGAAATCTTACGTAAAATTGAATAACGATAATCAAAGTACGCAAAGTTTTCAGCTAACTTAAAACTTTGTTTAATTAAACTACTCCATTCTTTTGTGAAGCTGTAACCAGAGGTAAGACCAAAGTTTGTCGCAATCTTACGTTCATAGAGGTCGTTGATGTCGCTGAACTCCTGATTCGTTTTTAAGACGCTTAATTCCGACTTAACTTTATTTAAAAGCTCTCGGTCCTTTTCTGGCACAAGGACCGATTGTGGATTTCTACCTGAAGAGTGATCGTGGCTTCCTGAATGACCTTCACTTGGTTCGCGATCATCTTTCATCAATGGCTTTGTTAGATCAAATTCCTTGAAACCTGAGATGACTCTCAGCTTACTTTCAATTTTTTGAATTCTTTCAATATCATCAGTTAATGTATTCAGTTTCATATTAAAGAGCTGGATTTGCTCTTTAAGTTGACGGTTCTCAATACTGAGGTGACGGTTTTCGTAAACTTGTTTTAAAATCTTAACGTAGTCAAACGTTAGGATACCGATAACAGCGATAATAATTACTACTAAGAAAATGGCCGAGTTAAAAATGACTTTTGGTATACGAAAAGACTTAACTCCCTTTTCCTTCTCGGGAATAACCATTATTGTATAAAAGCGACTCAAAATTACATCCTTGAATTTTTCAATAATTTCTGATGTTTATTGTAGGTTTCTTGATTTCAGTTTGCAAGACTTTAATCCATGACACATAGAGACAGTGAGCTAAAATATTTTCGAAGTTAAATTAATTAACTACCGTAAGAATTATCGATATATTGTCTTGTCCACCGTGTTCGTTGGCCTGGCGAATTAAAGTTTGCACACAGTCATGAAGTTTTTGATGAGTTACGTCATCGGTGTTATCAATCATATCTTTGATAATAAAAAGAATGTCCTCGTCACTTAGTTTACCGTGGAGGCCATCTGAGCACAGAAGAAAGATATCACCCTTTTGCGGTCGGTAATCATAAATATCAACTTCAATATCTTCTTCAAAGCCCACCGTACGTGATAGGTAGTTTTTATTTGGATCTTTTGCTGCTTGGTCACGTGTATAGATTCCGTAGTTAATCTTTTCTTGTATTACGGAATGATCTTTTGTTAATTGAAAAATCTGTCCATTTGAAATGACGTAAGCTCTTGAGTCACCAACATTTGCAATCTTTGCACTTTCGTCATCAAAGAGAAGGCTGACAACAGTTGTTCCCATTCCTTTAAGAGCAGGTTCACTATCGGCATATGCTTTTATCTTATTATTGGCATATAGAACAGATTCTTGAAGAACTTGACCTAATTCTTCTTGTGGTTGGGAGTTGATTTTATCTTTGACTTTTTCTGCAAGGTATTTGATGGCCATTGTTGAAGCGAGTTCTCCACCTGAGTGTCCACCCATGCCATCAGCAACAATATAAAGTTTTGTGTTATTGCTAATGTAAATAGAATCTTGATTTGTCTCTCTCTTGCGCCCAATATCTGAAACGCCAGCACAGATCGTATTCATATTTTCCCTTGTCTGAAGTCATTTAATATCAATTCTTCTTTATTTTCAGTTGGATAGGAATTTTAGTCAAATACTTTTGTTGGTCATTTATTTTTGCCCATTTTCTCAGAAATACTTGAGTGTTTTATGGTGTCAAAATGCACTTTGAATAAATTAAACTAATGGAATTTTTTTTAATAGTTTCTTTGCTTTAAGTGAAATTATCACGTTATAATATATTTAGGACTTTAGCTTGCTAATATGCAACTCATGGATGGAGATAATATGACTAAAATGAATATGAATGAATTTATGAGTGAGAATTACAGGGTCGAAGACTTTGCTCACTTACATTGGACGGGTAGTTTTCAAGACTACATCGATCTTGTTTCAGAAGATCCAAGAATTGCTCGTAATTCCTTTCAACGAATTTATGACATGATCATGTCATTTGAAACAAGTACATATCTTGAATATAAAAAAGAAATCACACGTTATCATTTTTTCGATGATCCAATCGGTGGTGGTAAGGATGCTGTTTTTGGTATCGATGTTCACTTAATGAAACTTGTGAACTTTTTCAAGGCCGCAGCTCTTGGCTATGGTACAGAGAAAAGGGTTCTTCTACTTCATGGGCCTGTTGGTTCGGCCAAGTCTTCAATTGCAAGAAATCTTAAAAAAGGTCTTGAACACTATTCAAGAACTGATGAAGGTGCACTATACACGTTTGAATGGTATGACGAAGAAGAGTCAGATATTTTAGGCGGACAAAAAGTTTTCCCATCGCCAATGCATGAAGACCCATTAAAGCTTATTCCACATGAAGTTAGAAAAGAATTTCTTGATAATATCAATAAAGGTAATAAGGGTCATAAAGTTAAAATTCGCGGAGAAGTTTGTCCGGCCGACCGTTATATTCTAAAAGAGTATATGGTTAAGTATGACGGTGACTTCATGAAGGTTATGGAAAACCATATCCGTGTTAAAAGACTTATTCTTTCTGAAAAAGATCGTCTAGGTATTGGTACTTTCCAACCTAAAGATGAGAAAAACCAAGACTCGACAGAGTTAACAGGTGATATCAATTATAGAAAAATTGCTCAATATGGTTCTGATTCAGATCCACGTGCATTTAACTTTGATGGTGAGTTCAATATTGCTAACCGCGGTGTTATCGAATTTATCGAGATGCTTAAGCTTGATGTAGCTTTCCTTTATGATCTACTTGGTGCTTCTCAAGAGCAATCAATTAAACCTAAGAAGTTTGCTCAAACAGATATCGACCTAGTTATTCTTGGTCACACAAATGAGCCAGAATTTAGAAAACTTCAAAATAACGAATTTATGGAAGCACTTCGTGACCGTACGGTTAAGATCGACGTTCCATATATTTCTCGTTTAGATAATGAGGTAAGAATCTATCAACGTGACTTTAACGCTGAAAAAATTCCTCATGTTCATATCGCTCCTCATACGCTTGAGATGGCAGCTATGTGGGCCGTGCTAACAAGACTTGAAGAGCCAAAGAAAGCTGATCTAACTCTTGTTCAAAAGTTAAAACTTTATAACGGAAAAACTCTAACTGGTTATAATGAAGATAACGTAAAAGAACTACGTAAAGAGGCCGTAAGAGAAGGACTTGAAGGTATTTCTCCTCGTTATATTCAAGATAAAATTTCTAACGCTCTAGTTAAGTATGGACACACTGGTTCTCTAAATCCATTTATGGTTTTCAATGAACTAGAAAGTGGACTTAAGCATTCAATGGCCAATAATCAAGATGCCGCTGAAAAGTACCGTGAGATGTTAGCTATTGTTCGTCAAGAGTATACTGATATCGTTAAAAACGATGTTCAAAAAGCAATCTCACTTGATGAATCTGCAATTGAAACTCTATGTGCAAATTATATTGATAACGTTAAGGCCTACACTCAAAAAGAGAAAGTTCGTAACAAGTACACTGGTAAACTTGAAGAATCTGATGAGCGTTTCATGAGAAGTATCGAAGAGAAAATCGATATTGCTGAGTCTCGTAAAGATGACTTTAGACGTGAAATTATGAACTACATCGGAGCTCTTGCAATCGAAGGAAAACAATTTGATTACAAGATGAATGAAAGACTTCACCGTGCACTTGAGCTGAAGCTTTTTGAAGATCAAAAAGATGCGATCAAGCTTACAACAATTATTTCAAATGTTGTTGATAAGGAAACTCAAGAGAAGATCGATGTTATCAAGTCACGCTTAATTAAGAATTATGGTTACTGTGAAATTTCAGCAACAGATGCTCTTAATTATGTGGCAAGTATTTTTGCAAAAGGAGACAGTGCTAAGTCATAGATTTAGTACGCTCCAATTACCGGAGACCAAATGGATCATCCAATTAAAAGAGATCACGCACGCTTTCGAAAAATTATTAAAGGGAAGGTGCGTGATAACCTAAGAAAGTATATCGCTGGTGGCGAGATGCCGATTCCAAAAGGAAATGGGCAATTCAAAGTTCCAATGCCTTCAATTAATACTCCAAGGTTTCGTTTCGGTGATAAGAGCCAAGGTGGAACTGGACAAGGTGACGGGCAACCTGGAGATCCAGTCGATGGACAAGGGGAGCCAGGAGAAGGTCAAGGTGAGCCTGGTGAAGCTGGAGAGCAAGAAGGTGAGAAGGCCCTTGATGTTGAAATGAGTTTAGATGAACTTGCTTCAATCCTAGGAGATGAACTCGCACTTCCAAAAATTGAGCCAAAGGGTAAGAAGAATATGGAATCAACAGTGGATCGATACACTAGTATTGGTACTGTTGGGCCAGACTCTCTAAAGCACTATAAGAGATCATTTAAAGAGGCCTTAAAGCGTCAGATCGCAATGGGGACTTATGATCCAAATAATCCCGTTGTTGTTCCAATTAAGTCAGACATGAGATACCGAGCAAGTAATTCAAAGATTGAATTTGAAAACTCTGCTGTGGTTATTTATATGATGGACGTTTCGGGTTCAATGGGTGATGAGCAAAAAGAAATCGTTAGAACAGAGTCTTTTTGGATCAACTTGTGGCTCAAGTCTCAATATAAAGATATTGAAATTCGTTATATCATTCACGATGCAACAGCTAAGGAAGTTGATGAGGATACTTTCTTTAGAACTCGTGAAAGTGGTGGAACACTAATTTCTTCTGCATTTAAGTTATGTAAAGAAATTATCGATGCTGATTACAATGCAGATGAATGGAATATTTACCCATTTCATTTCTCTGATGGTGATAATTGGTCAGCGGAGGATACAAAGGTCTGTGTCGATCTTTTAAAAAGCTCTATTATTCCAAACTCTAATGCTTTCTTTTACGGGCAAGTTGAATCTCGTTACGGTTCAGGCCAGTTTTATAAAGATTTATCCAAAGAATTTGGTGAAAAGCATGAGGATGTTATTTTAAGTAAAATTAAAAACAAGGATGCAATCCTTGATTCCATCAAAGAATTCTTAGGGCCAGGAAAGTAATTTTAAAAAGGTAATAAATATATGAGTAGTATGGAAAGAACAAAACCATTATCAGGAGAGTTAGCAAAACTAAGAGATGAAGTACTTGGTTATGCACTCGATTACGGCCTAGACTTCTATCCAGTCGTTTTTGAGGTTTGTGACTACGATACAGTATGTATTTTAGCTGCCAACGGTGGATTCCCAACACGCTACCCTCACTGGCGTTTTGGCCTTGAGTATGATCGCCTTGCAAAGGGGAATACTTATGGATTCCAAAAAATATACGAACTCGTCATTAATACTGACCCTTGTTACGCTTATCTTTTAAGTTCAAATCGTTATGTGGACCAAAAATTAGTTATGGCCCATGTTTATGGCCATGCTGATTTCTTTAAAAATAACGCTTGGTTTCGCCACACAGATCGTCGCATGATGGATGTTATGGCCAATCATGGCACTAAAATTCGTCGTTATATGGATCGCTATGGCCAAGATACTGTCGAAGAGTTTATCGATACGATCCTCTCTTTTGAAAATCTTCTTGATGTTAATGTTCTCTTCCAAGGGGAAGTGAAGCAAGCAACTTCAGCAGATGAAGAGTATGAACACAAAGATGAGAGATCTCAAGTTCTTCGATCTTTTATGAACTCTAAAATGGCTAGAGGCGAAGCTGATGAGGATGTTGTAGAAAGAAAGAAGACACCTCTAGAATTACTTGATGATGAAGTTCGTGGAACACGTGATATTATGAGCTTCCTAATGCAGCATGCTCCAATTGAAGAGTGGCAGGCCGATGTTATCGGTATTTTAAGAGAAGAAGCTTATTACTTTCTTCCACAAAGAATGACAAAGATTATGAATGAGGGATGGGCCTCTTATTGGCACTCTAAGATTCTGACAAAGAAGGCGTTAAATAGCTCTGAAATTATTGATTTCGCAGATATCCACTCTGGTGTTATGGCCATGAGTAAGCAAAATATTAATCCTTATAAGATAGGGATTGAGCTAATGCGTGATATTGAATACCGCTGGGATACTGGTAAATTCGGAAAGGAATATCAAGAATGTACAAATCTCCAAGAAAAAGAGAATTGGCATATTGAAACAAATCAAGGACGTGAAAAGATCTTTGAAGTTCGCCGTACTCATAATGATATCACTTTTATCGATGAATTCTTCACTGAAGAGTTTTGTAACCGCATGCAGCTTTTTACATATAAGTACAATTCTCGAACAGGAAGAAATGAGATTGAAACTCGTGACTTTAAAGAAATTAAGTCAAAGCTACTAAATCAACTAACAAATTTCGGCTCACCAATCATTGAAGTAGAGTCTGCTAATCATAAGAATCGTGGAGAGTTACTTCTTCGCCATGTCCACCAAGGTGTTGATCTCGACTTAACTCAGGCAAGTGATACAATGGCCAATATTTATAAAGTATGGAAAAGGCCAGTATCAATTGAAACTGTCGTTGAAGATAAGCGTATTCGCTATATCTTTGATGGATTAGAGTTTAAAGAAGATAAATAAGACAAGATTCTTTGTTGATTACTTTGTACTTTCTAGTAAAATTATATTGAACTAATTTTACTAGGAATTTCAATGCTTTCTACTTTTAAGTACTCTTTTATATTCTTATTCATATCGCTTTTAATTACTAGCGTTGAAGCTTTTGAATTAGTTTCAGGCCGAGGTGATATAAATTTATTTCATAAAGACCAAATGAAGAAAATTGATGGAAATAGTATCAATGGTGCTATTGGTATCAATCAAGATACTCTCATTATGACTGCAAGCAATAGCTATGCACGCTTCATTAATGACCGTGGTGATATTCTTATCATTGGTCCCAATTCAAAGGTTACAATTGAATTAAAATCTACCTTTGCTGGAGATTTGATTGCTCTTCATGATGGAAATATTCGTGTTATTGCTAAGAAGCAAAGAAAGGTTAGGAAAGGTAAATTTGATCGTATTTTTATTCGCACAAATAGTGCTGTTGCCGCGGCCGAGACAGCTGATTTCTTATTGAGCTATAACTTATTTAATAATGTAACTGGCCTACTCTCTTTTAATGGTGAAGCTGCATTTAAAAGAATTGATAAGACTCATGATCTAAGTGCTGGCCAACGCTTAATCTATCGACGCTCATCTAAAGGAAGTCAGCTTAAGTATAAATTTCATAAAGACACTGGACTTAGTGAAAAGCTAAAATTAGCAAATGATACTTTATTTGGAGATGAGAGAAAGAATGTTTCAACTCTCTATCGTGGACAATATAGTGCAACATTTCATGATGCTAGGCCCGCTTCAATGCCTGTTAAGATTAATCCTATCCAATTAACACTGCTATATCGTAATACCAATCTTGATATGACACTTTATTCAGACTCGATGGACTATGGCCAGGGTGATGATGCAACTGTTGCTGCATTTCCATTAAAAGGCGATCTTTTAAGGCCTGCGGAGCAAGTAACATCGTATCGAGGGCAATATTCAACATACCAAAAGAAGTATGCACCAAAGGCCGGAGGTCTTGTTGATATAAGAACAGGGATTTATATCCCGCCTGAAAATGATGCTATCTTTGATGAATCATTTCGTGTTTATATTCCAAGAAAAATAGGTCGCATTAATGCAGTAAATGGAAATTTCGTTTCACCAAAGAATTTAAAAATTGATCCAAATAAAGGATTTGTAACAGTTAATAACACTCATGAATCGCTAAAGAATCAACAGATGTTAAATAACTTATTAAAATCAAATCTGCTATTAGCAAGTTATCAAAATGTATCTCGTAAGAAAATGTCCATGGCCGAAAGGTACTCTGCAAATATTGTTGGGGTCTCAATTGTCAATCAAGGCCTAACTCATACTTATAATAATGATGAATTTGATTTTTCTTCACGTGGTATTGAGTTGAGCTTAATACTTATTGGAAATGGTGTTATTAGGCCATTTGCAAAATTTAAATTACTAAATGAGAACTTTGAACAACTTACTTCTTCAAAAGAAGTCGAAAGATTCTATCATATGAATCTAGGTTTAGATTATCTATTAAATGAGAACTTCTATCTAAGTGGCCAAATTTCAATTGATGAGGCCCCTATCTATTTAAGTTCTACAGATACAATAACATTGGCCACTATAAATAGCTTAATAGGGGAAGTAGGAGCTAAAGTTATAAGATCTAAACGATACGATATATTTGTATTTGGTGGAACTAAATATAACCATTCAAATGAGGATGATGAATTTGATATGGAGTCTGGTTTTGGCTTCTATGCAGGAGCGAAGGCAGAGTATTGGATTAATCGTAGAAGTTATTTCTATGGAGATTTAAGCTATATTAATCATTCTCTATCTATTGTTGGAAACTCTAATGATAGTGATATTGATATGAGTGGTACTATTTTAAACCTAGGCTACCGTTACTCATTCTAATTAGCGATATTCTTTTCCTAAATTTGGATAAGACTTAAGATCTAATTCATAAACATCTTTTTGATATATTAAGACTGGCTCTTTCTTGTCTTCGATATCTACTTTAGAGATCATTGAATTAAGACGATCTTGAATGTCTTTAGATTCCATTTTCCTCTCAGAGGCCAAGACATCTTTACTAAAATTCGGCCAGATTTTTGATTGTAGATGCATCCAGCAGCTAATGACATTCTTATTTAGACACGATTTATCGCTAAGGCGTACCCATTGTGGATCATCATTGATTAATTTTATATATGAACTTAAAATTGCTGCTTCATATGGAAGTTTTCGATTGTATTTAATATCGAGGTTGTCCATGAGGTATCTTGCTTCTTTATTTTTGTTTTCTTTTAGTAATAAATTGATTTTTAATAATTCTTTTTCTCTTGAATTACCTTCGCTAACTGGAATTTTAGAAAGAGCAACTCTTGCATTCTTATAATTTCTACTTAACCAAGCTGAAGCAAGGATGAGCTTATTATTAGCAATAGAATATGGTTTACTAAGTAGGTTAGAGATGAAGTGGGAGTAGGCGGTTTTATAATTTTCTTTTTTTACTTCTTCAAATCCTTTTAGCTTATTAGTATTAGAGTTATTAATGGCCCCTGCTAATTTTAAAGCTTGTTCATGTTGGCCATTATTATATAGGTTTGCTGCAACTAGCGTTCGGATTGTCGCATCTGCATAAAACTCAACTGGTATCGTCTCGTAATATTTCAAAATTTGTTTGTGACGAGAAAAGTATAGGCCATACTTTAAGACTGCTTCAATATCGTCCATATTATTAGTTAAGAAGTAATCTCTAATTTTTGTGCTTCTAACGTAACCATTTAACTTATGCTCAAGCACAAGTCTTAACCAAGTTTCGTTTTTGTAAGAGCCAATTAGCCTTGAATGGTTCATGCAACCTTGAAAGATTTCTTCTATATCATCCTTCTTTTCTTCAGGCATTGACATAGCACTGACAATTCTTAATGCACAATTTTGGTAATACCAGGAAGCATTATTAGAAAGACTCTGTAGAATCTCTGATGATTTCTTAGGGTCTGTATCTGCAAAGTAAGCAAGGGCCAAGAAACGATTAATTAAAAGAAGTTTTGAATAATTCTTTGTCTTTAAAGCCTGACGATTTAAAACAAGTATCGCATCATCAGTGTGCCCATCTATTAATAGTGATTTTGCTATGATCAATTGATCGAGAAAGTCTTTTCTCTCATCTATTTGTAGCCCTCGTTCAAAGTAGCGGGCCTCAATCTCGTTATAGATATTATATGGCGGGTCTAATTCTTTCTTTGCCTGGCGTCTTGCGATGTGCTCAGCTGTACGGTCGATTGCCATAAGATCTAACTGAAGACCAATTAAAATGATCAGGAATGGTAAAAACTTTCTAGCTTTGTTCATATCGTTACCTTATTAAACCTTTCGGGAATAATTCCGATAACTTAAAGGAAATCTATATAAATCTTTTGGATAGAAGAATGCGAGCTTTATGCCTTAAAAAATTTATCGTCATAACTCTTCCTATTTTGGCAGCGTTAGTTTTTTGCCTTGAGGTAAATGCTCGCACAAATTCGACATTAGAAAATCAAGGTGATCTGATTTTCTCAAATTTGAAAGAATCAAAAGAGAAGTCTCGTGTTAAAAATTCAGATTATAATTTTGCACTCATTGATAATTATCGAAAATTCTATCTTGAAGATGAAAAATTAGAATACTTTTGTCGTGAAAATTCATCAAAGCTACGATTTAAAAATATCTTTGAAAGAGATGAGTTCTATCGCAGTATCGTTGCAACTCTTCAGTATAAGATGATCAATTATTCAATGCAGGCCATTGCTCACTATGCAAAAAAACTACAATTTGAATCTGATCAATATGATAATTTAGTTAATGGCCTTATTGGTAGTTGTTCTAAGAACTTGACTCTATTTAGTCACAGGCTTTTAAAGCATTTATTTACTAAGTACTATAGTGATAACTCTATTGATAAATTACGTCTTCCTTATTCTCAAAGAGAAAATCTATTTGCATCTAATGTTAATGAAATTCAAAGTGAGAATGAAGTCGTAGTTAATGAATTATATTATACAACAGGTGTATTTTCTTATGCTTGTTCATGGGGTGGCCAAGAAAAATATCTTCGTAACTTAGCTCCTTTTCTTTCTTCTTCACTTGTCATGAGCTATATCGTTCGCGAAATTAGCGCTCTTGATAGTCATGTTTATAAAGATCAGTTAAATGATGGCAAAGTCGCAAATTGTCGAAATCAAATTTGTCGTCCATATAAAAAAGCAAAAGTTCAAAAAGAAATTGTTAGGCCAATTGGATCTTCAAATTTAAACTTTGATCTAAAAGTCGCTTATTGTGATAATTTTAAATTTGCTTCTAGGAAATTCTCTCCAAGTGCTAATGATTCACTTAAAAATCAATTAAAGAAATTTGAAAAAGATGAAAATATCGTAATCGCTCAATTCGTTTCTTTATTAACTCGTGTTCCAGAGTTTAATGTTTGGACTCAAGATTCTAAAACGATTAAGCGTTATGTTTCTGTTTCTAATGACAGCCTTTGGGATTACTGGGCAAAAGACTTACTTGAAAAGAATTCTAATAAGCTTCCTTACGAAGAAGCCCTAAGTATGAAACTTGATGTTAAAACTAGTAATGATTCAATTTTGCGTCATGGTTATCCAGAGGTTAATTTCGTTGTTTTAAATGGTGAATTTGATAAAGCGACAAATATAGACAATATGGTTTCTTTAAAATTTGAAATTGAAATTCCACATAATGATTTTATGTGGCTATATCGAAATATTCGATCGGCCAAAACATTTGATGATAAGGAGAAATCAAAGGAGCTAAAGGAGCGCTTAGCTCTTTATGTTGCAAATGATTATAATAAGATTAAAGAGACTCTCAATCAATTCTCTGTTGATGCAGACCTAACAACGGTAATCACTGATGAATTGATAAGGCAATTTAACTATATTGAATTTTTAAGGCCAAAATCATCACATGGGACGAGGGAAAAGATTGATGTAAGAGTTAATATAGCCCCTTTTGCTCTTGTGGCAATTCGTAACAAGCGAATTATTAGTGAGTTATCTGAACGTGATCTTAAAAATATTAAGTCATTAGAAGTTTTAAATAATATTGAATCTATGGCCGAGAAAGCAAAATAGTGTTAAATTTCATCCACTCATGAGTGATTCAAAGAAAAATAAAAACAAATATTTAGAAGATAGTGATAAGTCCGAACAAAAGGACTTTGACTACGAGATTCTACCTTCTATCGATGAGAAGAAGCTTAAAGAATCTTCGGATTCTGAAGAAGATATCGATGATATTATCGATATTAGTAATTTACCTGATTCAGGTCTTACGCTTGAGGAAGAAATTGAGGTTATCAAGGAGACACTACCTGCCTTAACTTCAAAACTACCTGTCCCTTCACGAGTTGATAATAAGCTCAATCAATACCTAAAAGAAATTTCTCGCTACGAGCTTCTCTCTCCAGAGCAAGAGAAGACTCTCATACGACAATTTCGTGAAACCGGTGATATTGCATTAGCAAAGAAGCTAGTTGTCTCTAATTTAAGGCTAGTTGTAAAAATTGCCATGGATTATAAGAGTGCTCATGCAAATGTAATGGATCTCATCCAAGAAGGTAATATTGGTCTTATGAAGGCCGTTTCATTATTTGAACCAGATAAGGGAGCAAAGCTTTCTTATTACGCATCCTGGTGGATTAAGTCATATATCTTGAAATTCATCCTAGATAACTTTAAGTTAGTAAAATTAGGTACGACAAATGAGCAGAAGAAGCTCTTTTATAATCTAATGCGTGAAAAAGAACGTCTTGAGGCCCAAGGGATCAAGCCTGATCATAAGACAATCGCGCAGAATCTAGATGTAAGTGAAAAAGCAGTGGCCCTCATGGATATGCGCTTAGGTGATGCTGGCTCCGAAGTTAGTCTTGATATCCCAGTAGGAGAAAATTCTAGTGCGACAATGGGGGATTTACTTCCTGACTCAACTGATGTTGCGCAAGATGTTGAATTTAAACAATCACTTCAACTTCTCCAAGAAAACCTCGATCAATTTATTCAGGGGCTAAAGCCTCGTGATCAAGAAATCTTTAAAGAAAGGTTATTGAATGATGCTCCGCGTTCTCTTCAGTCCATCGCTGACGATTATGGGGTCTCTCGAGAGCGTATTCGCCAGATCGAAGCCCGTCTTCTCGATAACTTAAAGGTTTACATGAGTGAAATTATAAGATAGTATGCACAAAATATTGCGCCCTATACTTGGCCTGGAAAATAACTTCCTTGCTCGGTATTTGGTAAGTTTAGGAGAAATTATGATTACAAAAGAAAAAACAGCATCAATCGTAGCTGAATTTGGTAAAGAGTTTGGAGCATCTGAAAAAGATAGCGGTTGTGCAGCGGTTCAAGTTGCAATTCTTACAGAAAGAATTAACAACCTTAAAGAGCACTTTGGTTCACACAAGCACGATTATTCTTCAAACCGTGGTCTTCTTAAGATGATTGGACGTCGTCGTCGTCTTCTTAAGTATGTATCTACTGAAAATGAAGATAACTACAAGTCACTAATTAAGAAGCTTGGTCTAAGAAAATAAGCCAAGATAAAAAGAAAGGAAGCTTTATGCTTCCTTTTTTTTATTTAAAAAGCTAAAATTAAGTAACGAATTTTTTTGATAAGCAGACAAGGACAGTCTAGGGATTTAAGGGATATTAAAATTTAGGAACTCGCGATTTGGATGAGGTTTTTAAGTTTTCATATTCTTTGGATTTCTCAAGATCATCCTCAATTCTTAAAGAAAAAATTCATCATACATTCAAAAATATAAAATGGAGTTTTTATGTTAAACAACAAACGTGAGTTTACTTACAACTTCGGTGGTAAAGACATTACGATCGAAACTGGCCGTATGGCAAAACAAGCAGATGCTTCTGTAATCGTAACTAGTGGTGGTACACAAGTTCTTGTTACTGCAACTTCTGCAACTCAAGTAAAAGATGGGCAAGACTTTTTCCCACTTCTAGTTGAGTACACTGAGAAATTTTATTCAGCAGGGAAATTCCTTGGTGGATTCCTTAAAAGAGAAGGCCGCCCTTCAGTAGGTGAGACTTTAAATGCTCGTCTAATTGATAGACCTCTTAGACCTCTATTCCCAGAAGGGTATATGTTTGACACTGTTATCTCTTGTACTGTTATCTCTTACTCACCAGAAGGTGACCCTGAGGTTCTAGCTGCAATTGGTGCTTCAGCTGCTCTTACTATCTCTGATATTCCATTTGCAGGTCCAATTGGTACTTGTAAAGTTGGTCGTATCGACGGTCAATTTGTTATCAACCCTGACCACGACAAGTGGGAAGAGTCTGATATGGAAATCGTTGTTGCAGCAAGTGATAACGCAATCCTTATGGTTGAAGGTGAGGCGAAAGTTGCTCCAGAGCAAGATGTACTTGACGCAATCTTCTATGGTCAAAAGGAAATTGAAGGATTTGTTTCATTCCTTTCTGATATTCAAAAAGAAGTTGGTAAAGAAAAGCGTGAATTCGTTTCAGCAGCTGCTAACAAAACAATGCTTGAAAAAATTAGAGCAGATTATACTGCTACAGCAAGAGAAGCTCTAAAGATTACAGATAAGCTAGAGAGACAAAAAGCTGTAAAAGCAATTGAAGCTCAAGTTAAGGATGCAATGGCAGCTGATCCAGCGGCATTTGGTCTAACTGAAGACGATGCATTTGGAAAAGAAGCATACAAAGGTGTAGATGAGCTAATGTATGAAATGCTACGTGGTGATATTCTTGATGAAGAAAAGCGTATTGCTGGACGTGGACTTGCTGAAGTTCGTGAAATCGAAACTGAAACAGATGTACTTAAAGTACCACACGGATCATCTCTATTTACTCGTGGTGAAACACAAGTAATGGCAGCTGTAACTCTTGGTGGTAGTAAAGGTGCTCAAATGAGTGACCGTATTATTGGTACAAAAGAAGACCAATTCTACCTACACTATAACTTCCCTCCATATTCAGTAGGTGAGGCACGTGGTGTTCGCGGTGTAGGACGTCGTGAGCAAGGTCACGGAAACCTAGCTGAGCGTGCTCTTAAGGCCGTTATCCCAACTGATTTCCCATATACAACTCGTCTTGTATGTGAAGTTTTAGAATCAAATGGTTCTTCTTCAATGGGTTCTGTATGTTCAGGGTCAATGGCACTAATGGATGCTGGTGTTCCTCTTAAAGCACCTGTTGCTGGGATTGCTATGGGTCTAGTAACTGATGGTGAAAGATTTAAAATTCTAACAGATATCCTTGGTGACGAAGATCACCTTGGTGATATGGACTTTAAAGTTGCTGGTACAACAGAAGGTATCACAGCGATTCAAATGGATATTAAGATCACTGGTCTTACAAAAGAGATCGTTGAAAAAGCAATGGCACAAGCAAGAGAAGGTCGTCTTCATATTCTAGAAGAGATGGCAAAAACAATCTCTGTTGAAAGAAAGACTCTTAAAGAGGGTGTACCTGTAATGAAATCAATGCAGATCAAGCAAGATCAAATTGGTGGACTTATCGGGCCTGGTGGAAAGAATATTAAGAAGCTTCAAGAAGATTTCGATCTTGTTATCGAAATTGATGAAGATGGAACAACTAAGTTCATCTCAACTAACCAAGAAGCAATTGATGAATGTATGGCACTAGTTGGTTTACAGATGAATGGACCAGAAGTTGGTAAGACTTATACTGCTAAAGTAGCTAGCCTTAAAGATTATGGTGCATTCGTTGATATCGCTTCAGGAGTTGGTGGACTAGTTCATATTTCTGAAATTGCAGATGAGAGAATTACTGATGCTGGTGACTACTTAGACGAAGGTCAAGAAGTTCAAATCAAGGTTCTTGAAATTGATAAAATGGGACGCGCTAAGCTTTCTATCAAGGCCGTTGAAGCTCTAAAGAGAAAAGACGGTAAGACTGAAGAAGAAGCTCAAAAAGACGCTCCAAAGCGTGAACCACGTGAGTCTCGTGACGGTGATCGTAAACCAAGAGGTGATAGAAAGCCTCGCGGTGACAGAAAGCCTCGTGGTGACAAGAAGTAATAAGTAGGAATTACTCTTATGATCGATCGAGTTGTTGATTTAAAAGTAAAGAAGCTAGAGCATTTTGACTCTAGCTTCGATCTTCCTAAATATGAAACGACTGGAGCAGCAGGAGCTGATCTTCGTGCTCATTTAGAGAACAAAGACTCTCTTGTGATTGCTCCAGGAGCTCGTGTTCTAGTGCCAACAGGACTTAGCTTTGAGATCCCTCATGGATATGAGGTTCAAATTCGTCCTCGTTCTGGCCTTTCATTTAAGACAGATCTTCTCGTTGTAAACTCACCTGGGACTATCGATTGCGATTACCGCGGTGAAGTCAAAATTATCCTAGGTAATTTTGGAAATGAGGACTTTGTTATTAAGCACGGTGAGCGTATTGCCCAAATGGTTCTAGCACCAGTTTGGCAGGCCCGTGTAAGTGAAGTAAGTGAATTAAGTGATACTGAGCGTGGAGCTGGTGGATTTGGTTCAACTGGGACGAAATAAGGATTAAGTATGAGTTTGAAAGTAAATTACAATAAAGCATCTTCTCAAGAAGAAGCATATAATCTAGGAAAGGCCGCTGTTACTCCAGAATATGTGGCAAAATTCAATGTTAAAGCGGATGTTACGACAGATGATGGTAATTTTTCCATGCTAGCTAAAGGAAAAGGGTTTGAATTGAAGCTAAAGTTTGAAGATTCTTACTGCTTAGTTGATCTTGACCTCTCTTTCATGCTAAAGCCTCTTAAGGGAAAAATTTTAGAAACGATTGAAGGTAAGATCAAGAAGACTGTTTAGTCTACGCTTGGCCAACCTCAATAAAAATCACGTAGGCCTATATCATGTTTAAAGTTACATTAGCACCATCAAATGAGACCATCTATGTTGATGACGAGATGTCATTATTAGAGCATCTTAAAAAGAATGGAATTTATGTTAATTCTAGTTGTGGCGGACACGGAACTTGTACAGATTGTATTGTAAAAGTTCTCTCCGGTGCAGATAATCTAAATGAACCAACTGACGTTGAAACGAAACTTCTAGGTAATGTATTTCACATTACTAAGGAGCGTATGTCATGCCAGACCATCGTTAATGGTGAGACGACAATTGATATGTCAGATCATTCAAAAGAGGGTGTCGAGGCCAAGCGTGAGGCCAAGAATAAGAAAGTAGTTAATGAAAAGCTTTCTGCTCTTAAACGCTCAGGAAACTTCAAAGTTCGCAAGAAGGATGAAGTTGAAAAAGTAATGAGTGAGCGTCAGGCAAAATGGGAAGATAAGCAGTCTCGCCAAGAAGATTGGAAGAATCACTGGGAAAAAGGTGATCGCTCAAAGGCAAAGAGACTTGGTGGTGGACGCCGTCCAAAGAATATCAAGCCAATCAAAGAAGACGAAGAATAAAATAATTTCTAAAATTCACAAAGTAGGGCCTGAATCTTTTTCAGGTCTGCTTTTCTATTAGAACGATCCACAAAGATATATTTTCCGTTATCCAGCTTTGCAAAAAGTTGGAAATATCCTTTGTTTTCAAAGCCACGCATTGTTGGATCTTGTTGCATCTTTGCAACATTTGGAGAGTCCATAAAGTGATCAATACTAAATGAATCACTCGATTCCAATTTGTGTACTTTCTTTAATATCGGAATGAAGAATAGACGATGCTTGATAATTAGCTTGTCGTCTTTTTTTATGATGAACTTCTCATACATATAAAAACATAATGTAATGAGGGGCAGTAGAATCAGAGTCGCACTTACAGCAATAACTAATGCCTGGTTAATTGAATCACCTGTTTCATAGAGTTTTACAAGTGGCCCTTTTACGCCAATAAACATGGCAAAGACAACAGTTGCTGCAGCAAGAAGGTAGCCCCAGAAAACCATAGGTAGTCCATAGGTCTTTAGAGTAAGTCCTTGCTCGTTAATAGTAATACGATCTCTTTCTTCTTTAGATACTGGAAATATAAACATTAGGCCCATGGGGCGTATTATAATCCTAGCTCCACGCTTAGTCTATGATATTTCAGAGTTTTTGTAGCAGCTGGAGAGTTGCTAGAAAGACGATAGCGCCGATGGTGGAGATTATGATACTTCCAATAAGGCCATAACTTGTAAGGCCTACTAGATGGAAAGCAAAGCTTCCTACGAATGATCCCATTACACCCACGATGATATTTCCAACGAGTCCAAAGGTTTCACCTTTGTACAGGCTTCCGGCCAGCCAGCCAGCAATAGCACCAATAAAGAGAATGATTATGAATTGTTCGATGGCCACTAGGCACCTCCTAAATAAATATATTTTAAGAGGTGCTAATGATTATTTGTTAGTTAATTTAACTTAAATTGATTAAAGCCAAGTTGTTAATGAGAAGTTAAGAGCATAAGCATTTGTCTTCTCTGGGTTACCAAATACATTCGTACTTGTTTCCTCATCAATTTGACGCTCGATTAGAATACCACCGTTTAGCTGTACGTTTCTTCCAACTTGGTATTGAGCACCAATATCGGCTTTATAAAGGCTAACGTGTCTTAGGTTTCCATCATTGAAATTTGATTGACCGAAGTCTGCTGGGTAATCATTTCTATCGTGAGCACGATCAGTTACGAATGAGTACTCAAGGTTAATCCCGACGTTCCACTTATCTGCTAAGCGATATAGGAAGCCTAATTGAGCGTTATAAGATTCTTGTCTAAGTTTCGTATAGCGATCATTTGGGTGAGCTGACCAGTAACCATAAAGGGCCTCTGTCCATACACTCCAGTCGCGATTTTCGAATTGGTAGGCCAGTGAGAAACCGTAATCTTCTTTAGGATCGATATCTCTCCAGTAAGAGAAAGCACCAAAGATGATTTCATGATTTCTTGATGGGATAATTCTACCCTTATAAGCAAAACCTTTTTGAAAGTTTGTATTAAAAGTTCTTTCTGTGTCGTATGAAATTTCATCGTCCCCATTAGGAAGATATGGACGAGACTCATCATCGCGATCACGTCTTGCCATTTGGTTGCTTCCAAAGAAAGTTACGTCGTGAATTTGACCTTGGCGCCAACCACCATAACGAAGAGTTAATAAGTACTTTCTCTTAAAGTATCCAGCTCTCATGCTTGAATACGTTTGAGTTAGGTAACCACCATCCATCATATTTCTTTCAGAAATACCAAAGTGCATAGTATAGAAAGGAACCTTTCCTTTACCACCTGTAAGCTTCCAATTATTGTTGAAGCGATATGAAAGAACCGCTTCTTCCATTAGGTCAACAGTTGTACCTGCTTCTTCAACAGCGTCAATATCAAGCTTAAACTTTGCGCTCCATTCATTGTGGTTGAAGTAGAATTTAACATCTGCTGTACCATAACCCATTTCTGCTTTCGTACTATCGTCACCAACTTTTTCTAAAGTTAGTAGATCTAATACTAAGAATGCTTTGACGTTATAATTTACAGCTAGTGAATTGAAGCTAGAAAGTAGCAACAATGATAAAAATAGGGATTTCTTAAACATCTCTTCTCTCTTACATTTTGGCGCTTAATTTGGCGTATTAATATGAGAGAAGATTTATCAAGAACTTATCAATGTGTAAAAACAGTTTTGTGTTAAGGTAGGGAATTAGTAATTCTTACACTCTTCGTAATCTTCGTAATATTGAGAGTGGTCAGGAATACGTCTTTCCTTACATTCACCTCTTTCACTTGCTACATCTCTAGAAGTAGAAGCGCATGATGAAGTCAATAAAATAAGTGTTGTTGCAGTTAAAATGTAGGCTAATTTTTTCATGATAATCTCCTATTATCTCTACATATTATAGCTCTAATTGAGAATAAAAGAAGGCCTGCAAAATATGCAGGCCGCTCATTTTAGTATGCTTTTATTCTAAGATTTTTTTTGAGATTTCTTAGACTTACGATCACATTGACCGTCTTTCTTACAGCAATCTTTCTTCTTTTTATCGCTCTTACAACAAGCTTTAGCGTCTCTTGAACAAGACTTTCCGTGATGCATAGTTGAACATGAAGCGAATGTTAGCAGTGCACATAGTGTGATAGCTCTAAACATGAATCCTCCTTAATGAATGTTAAATAAGCCTAAAGGCCTTAATAATAGACTCTTCTTTAGAGTAGTCTTTTATTAATTTTAACCCATTCTTAAAAAACATAAAGGTTGAGAGCCCTGCGGCATTTCTTTCACGTGAGGCCAGGTGAGTGGCAAGATTGAAAAGCTTAGGCGCTTCAAAGCCACTAGTGATAGTGATCTGCCATTTGCGATCATCTTTTTTTAATTGAAAATATTCAAAAACGCTGCAATTCACACCAAATTTAATAATGATATGATTTATATCCTCAGCAATACTTGAACGTTCATTAAACTTGAAGCTTTCATCAATGGCCTGTGGAATATCTTGAGAACAAACAAGGTGAGACCACTTATCAAGCGTATCAAATGGCTCTTCAAAGTATTCAATACTTGCGATCACTTCTGGGGATAGGTTGTAGAAGAGACTTTCAATTTGGTCTGGATCAAGGCTGCGATTACCATCTAAGCGAATGATGGCGCCTTTGTTACTCATTAATTCAAGATTTTTTATAACTTCTCCTATATTAGGAGTCGGTGTGATTTTATATTTAATCACATCACCTTTTTTAACCTCATTGGTTTTAATTGATTGAAAGAGGAGATTAATTTTAACAGTGTTGTCTTGTGTGAAAAAGCAGTGATGTGTGCTGTGTTTTATATAATATTTAATTAAGGCATATTCAAATGCAACAATGATATTCTTTGGGAGTTGAGGGGCATCAATTATTGTCGCTTCTTCAATTGGTCTTTCCAGGAATGATTTTAAATCATAGATAATTTCGTATGTTTCTCTTAGGTCTTGGCCATCATAGAAGAATTCAAAGTAATTTACATAACTAGTGTAGAGTTCGCCATCAATTTTAACTTCACAGTGATAGTAGTCAGAGCCTTTAATATCTCGAGCTTTAGCATGAAAAGGCTTTATAAATTCTTCTCTTTCTTTGTAAGTTAAATGTAATTCTAATTTATCCAAAGAAGTCCCCCGTAAATAAGAGATGATAAGAATAAGAACTTTCCAGTTTTGGCCAGACTATTATTATACTCTACTGAGGGCCTATTTAAAATAAGATATAACCACGTTTTTAGAAAAGGAAGGGCAAGACCTACAACGGCAACACTCAAATACCATTGTTCATAAATTACACTATGAACGATAATGACAATATTTGCACAAATAACAAATATAAGAGGAAGCCAGCTAGAAAGGTTTGGCCTTAATTTATTTAAAAGAATTCCAAGAGTTAATTTCTCGGCCTTTGTATCACTATTGATATCTCTGGCATTATTAATGGCCATAATTGCACTACTTAAAAAACCTGGAAATAGGCTTAGAAGCAGTGCTGAATTTGTGATTTGTTTCGTTTGGAGATAATAGGCACCACAGACGGCAACACAGCCAAAGAAGATGAGTGCTAGTAATTCACCTAAAGCGTAGTGTGATAGAGGAAATGGGCCACCTGTGTATAGATATGACGCTAGCATCGAAATTAGTCCCATTGCGATAATAATGGGGCCACCGACATACATAAGATAGATACCGAGGATGAAGGCGAGCACTAGAGTTGAAATAAACATTATCTTCACTGTACTTGCTTTTAATTGTCCACTACTCGTTACACGTGTTGGACCAAGTCTTTCTTCAGTGTCAACGCCTGTTTGTGTATCGTAATAATCATTTATTAAATTAGAAGCAATTTGTAATAGGACAGTACATAGTAGAGTTAGGATAAAGATAATTAAGGAAAATTTCTGTGTATTACTATAGGCCAATGCCGTTGCCATAATAATTGGTGATGCACCTGCCGGTAGAGTTTTTGGCCTTGAGGCTAGAATAAATCCTTTTATATTATCTTTCATATCTTTAACGTTTTACAGTTTTTAATTTTTTAAATAATTCTAAGTTTGAAGCATTATCTGTAATGGCCTCAATAATATTTACACCTTGATTCTTTAAAGCATTTAGTACTTGCTTATTAAAATCTTCTTTTGTTTCACATGAGCTGTATTCTAATTCTTCAAATGCTCCAATAACTTTATCAAATCGGTCATCATGTGGTGTTGTAAGTAGATCTAGGAAGTCTTTTTCTTTAGCTATTGGAAGTAGGTTAAAGATATCACCTTGAAAATTATTGATGATAATAACTGTTAAATTCTTCTTTTCACGGGCCGCTTGGTTTAGCATATAAAGTGAGTTCAGATCGTGTTTAAAAGAAATATCTCCTATTAAACATAGCTTTGGACGATCATTCTCATCACTTAGCCCCATTAGTGTGGCCATGAATCCTTCAATACCGCTTACTCCACGATTTGTGAAAACTTTAACATGGCGACGTAGATTACTTGAAACAAAGTTATCAAAGCTTCTAACAATTGTTGAATTACCTATAAGAAGATCATAGTCTAAATCAATTTTTTCTATAATGTTCTTTGAAATAAAAGGCTGAGTTAGGCCAGACTCTTCAATTACGGCCCTCTTCTTTTCTACAAAATCATGCCACATAACAGGTGGAGCTTGTTCAAGCTCAAGTTTTGCAAGACCTTTTAAAAAGGAGAGTGGGTCACAAATAATCTTTTGAGTATTAGAAAAACCAGGATCGTGATCAAAGTCAACATTTGTTACGTGTAGAAGCTCACAATCTGTTTTTTCCAGATAATTATAATAGTGTTTTGATACTAGTCTTCCACCAATATGAATAATCAGGTCTGGGGGATTTTGTTCATATACGCTTAATACTTCTGGGTGATCAAAATTTGGAGTTAGATAGTCTTCAAGACAAAACTCATATTTTAATCCACTTGTAATATCAAGATACTTTGGAATTCGTATGCTTTTTAACGACTCTCTGTAATGATCGATATCTTTCTTTCCATCAAGTTTTCCGATAACAAGAAGGAGGTTCTTTGCCTTTACAAGTCTTTCTTGAAGATTGAATTCCATTTGGTAATTCTGATAGGCGCTTGAGATAACCTTTGCACCATTCTTATGAAAACTCTCAAGTGATGCCTTTAAATATTCTTGTGAGATATAACCTTCAGTATTATCTAAAGGCTCTCTAAGAGGAAAGTTGATATGCACAGGTCTGCGATTTATCTTTGCACGGCCAATTGCCGTTGAGATCAATGTTCTTAATCTCGTTGCACTTAGAGCTTCATTAGGTGCTTCGAGGTTTAAGTTATAGCATGTATGTGAGTCGATAACTCTTGTCTGATCAATTGTCTGATTTGAGTCTGTCTTTACAAGTTCATTTGGCCTATCAGCAGATAAGATAACCAGTGGCAGGCCTGATTTATTGGCCTCAATAACAGCAGGAGCAAAGTTGGCCATGGCCGTCCCCGATGTACAAGTAAGAAGAGGAATCGATTCACTTACTTTTGATCTTCCTAGTGCACGATAGGCCAGGGCCCTCTCATCAAGAAATGAGTACGTTCTTATATCTTCATTGTAATGGGCCGCTGCTAAAACAGGAGCGTTTCGCATTCCTGGTGCCGTATAGAAGTCGACGATGCCGTTCTTTGCCAATTCATCAACGATGATCGATGCCCATAGGCGAGAAATATTTTGTGTTATTGGAAATTTGTCCATGATTTGGCCTTGATAACTTCCGTAAAGTTTCTCATTTTATTTGTTGTTTCATTCCATTCTTTTTCAGGAGATGAATCTTTTACAATTCCACAACCTGCATAAATATGAAGGTCTTGCTTGTCTGCTAAGGCGCATCTAAGTCCGACTGCAAATTCAGTCTTTTCCTTAGAAAAGAATCCTATTGGTGCAGCGTAAAGTCCACGAGAGCTCTTTTCTAATTGGTCAATTTGCTCAATTGACTCTTTCTTAGGCAGTCCCGCAACAGCTGGTGTTGGATGAAGTCCAGTGATTATATTACTTGCTTTTGCATCATCACTTAAAACACCTTCGTATTTAGAATGAATATGTTGGATATATTTTAGCTTTAAGATTTCTTCTTTCTTTGTAATGTGAAGATCTTTAGTTAGTTTTTTCAGTGCATCTTCAATATAACTTGAAACATGGCGATGCTCTTCTAATTCTTTTTCATTAGATAGTAATGTCTTTTCTAAGAATTCATCTTCTTGCTTATTCTTTCCTCTCTTTATTGTTCCAGCAAGAGAGTCGATATAAACATTGCGCCCCTGCATCTTAAAAAGAGTCTCTGGTGTGACACTATAAAAACACTGATTAGCAGAGAATTGAAAAAGAATATTATAACTATTATTTGTATTATTTTCTTTCAGTGTTTTAAATTGTTCATAAGCGCAAATTGGATGCTTGAATGTGAATTTTAATTTACGAGATAGAACGACTTTTTTGAGGTCCTGTTCTTTTATTTTACTTACTGCCTCGTTAACCATTTTTCCCCACTGAGTTTTACTCGTAGCAGAGATACTCTTTGTTATATGGTTATATTCACTATGCATATGCTTTGGATTTGGCTCTAATGAGATGGCCAACTTGTGAAGAGCTTCTTTCTTGGCGTTATCATCTTCAAAATATGAATTAGGAAGTATGATCATAATATCAACACCTTGATTCCCACCATCGATAATAACTTTTGGAACAAAGTATGAACAATCTTCTAGGCCATGCCATTCTAAACAATCTGGTTCTGACTTAAACCTTTGAGCACCACATATTTTTAAGAAGTCGTGCTCTCTCGTGAGATTTTCAATATCTTCATAGTGATAAAGAGAGTTAAAGTCCTGCCAAGAACCTAGAGCAAGGAATTCACAATCCTTGTCTTTATTTAAAAAATAAAACTTTCGATATGTTTGAAATAAATCGATAATTGATGAAATATTATTAAAGCCAGCTTCTAGTTTGAAGAGGGTGTAAATAGGCCCTTTTACTAGACGCTCGTCATTTGGATCAAGCTTTATAAGCTGATTAATGATATCAATTTGTAAGTTATTAGCAGCTAGGCGCAATTACTTGTCTCCAATATAAAGAGTGGCTATACCAAATGTAAGAGGAATAAAACGTACGTTTTTAAATCCTGCATTCGTCATCTCATCAGCAAACTCTTGTCCATATGGAAAGTCTTCTACTGTTTGATTTAGGTATGTATAAGCATCTTTATGTTTTGAAATTAAATTTCCAACAAATGGAAGTAGGTATCTAAAATAGAAGAAGTAGATCCCTCTAAAAAGTGCATTCTTTGGTATTGAGAATTCTAAGATAAAGCTTCGTCCACCTGGTCTAATTACTCGATACATATTACGCAAAGAAGTCTTGTAGTCTGGAAAGTTTCTGATTCCAAAGCTTACGCTTGTTACATCAAATGTTTCATCAGCAGCTGGAATTTCTACTCCATCACCAATTTGCATTTTTGCGACATTATCTAATTTCTTATTTGTAATCTTCTTCTTACCAATTTCAATCATGCCTTTTGACAGATCAATACCAGTAACACTTTCTACATTCTTTGCTCGCGCTAATGCAATGGTTAGGTCTCCCGTACCGCATGCAAGATCTAGGCATTGTAGTTTTTCTTTCTTTGGAAGATTTGCGATAACAATCTTTCTCCAATAAATATCAACGCCAAAAGAGAGGATATGATTTAAGAGATCATATGTTCCTGCAATTTTGTCGAAAATTTCAAACGATTTAGTCTTTCTGTTTGCGAGTTCTTTATTACTCATATTGTTTTAACCTCTGCGTTTTTGCAATGCATGATATTTTAATAGTATTTGCGTTATATTAATCATTTACGGCCTATATCGACAAGTGGTAATTATATTAAAACGGAAAAAACAATGAACGAATTTTTAGAATCCATTCCTCCACAAATCTTGGATAAGTCAGTTAATATTGACCTCGAGATAAAGTCTTCTAATTGCTTAGAAGCAGTGAAAGATGCCCTAGAAAAAACAGTACTTTCTGGCGGTAAACGTCTTCGTCCAATGCTTACTTATTTAATGGCGGACTTCTTTAACGCCCACGATAAGAATGATGTAACAATCTGTGCCCGTGCAATTGAAATGGTTCATGCAGCCTCTCTTGCTCACGATGATGTTATTGATAATGCAACGCAAAGGCGTGGAAATCCTTCAATTAATGTGGAAGCATCTAATAAGAAGGCCGTATTAGCTGGGGACTACTTACTAGCAGATGTGATTCTAAGCCTATCACAAATTGGCTCCGTTAAGATTCTACAAACGATGTCTCAGGTCATTCAAGAGCTTGCAATTGGCGAGTGGATACAATCTGATGCACTTGAGAGTCGAATCTATTCAAAAGAAGTTATTGAGAAAATTGCTTTTCACAAAACTGCCTCAGTTATGGGATGGTGTTGCTGGTCTGGCGCATATGTTGGGCTAGAAGATGAAGAGATCGCTAATAAGGCCGCACGCTTTGGACATCTTATTGGTATAGCTTTTCAAATGATTGATGATACTCTGGACTTTAGTGATGGCGAAAGTCTTAAAGATGCCCATCTTGATCTTGAGGCCAACCTTGTAAATTCTGTAATCTATGATTATCTTGATAAGAATCCTCTTAAAATGGATGCTTATCAAAAAGGTGAAGATCTCAAGGATATTGTTGAACTTGATCAAGTTCATCCAAATGTCGAAAATATAAAAAGCGAAGCAAATGCTCTAATCGAAGAAGCAAATGATATTCTACATGAGATTCGCACAAGCTTACTTGAGCGTGGATTTAATGAAGAGCGCCTTAGTGAAACGATTAAACCACTAGAGTTAATCGGTGGCTTTATTCTTAATCGTAAGTCTTAATTATTAGTCTTAAAGTCTAAATGTTGCCCAGATAGGGAAGTGGTCACTTGCTTGCTTTAGCTCTATAGCATCATCATCAATACAAGTTACGCGCTTATCTAATCCCTTTGTCATAAACTTTGGAAGTTCACTTGGTGGTGTACAAAAGACATTTGTTTTCTCTACAAGTGTTTCTGGATTATAGATTCCTGCATCCATGAGTTTAAGTCCACGATAAGCAATATAGTCTAGAGTTAGTGGGTTGCGATTGGCCGCAAATGTTTGTCGCTCATTTGTTGGCCCTGGGTTTTTTAGCCAAGGTGAGAGGTGATTAAAGAGCCTTCTAAGAACTACTGAACCTGGGTTATTCATATAGATTGATGTATTGAGATCGCCCATGACAATCACGCGATCATCTTTGTGAATTGGTCTAAGTTTCTTGTAGCGCTCTGGCATCACAACATTAAAATTTGTTGCTCCAGTTACATACCATTCTAGAAAGCGTAGTTGATCGCGATTTCTTTCATAGTTTGGAGTGTTGCGATTTCCAAAGTGATAGCTTGGTACAGCATGAAGAAGTACTATATGTACTTCAGTATCATTAGCTTCTATCACTAGGTGAGTAAAACTCTTATCAAAGAGCTCCATATCTTTTGGAAGAGGCTTACCACTTGCTGTTTTGTACTTTGAAAGGTCTATAGCAGGATTAAATTCTTTCCAAGTTATATCAGAAATAATTCTTTCTTCTTTAATAGGATGCTTGGAAGCAAAACCTGTTGAGTACTGGCCAGGAAAGAGGCCGTAGTTAACCTGATCTGCATTCTTGCGATCTTTTGTGTACTTACCTTTTACCTTTTTTGCATTCTTTCCAGTATTTGCTTTGGCAAAACTCACTGCAAATTGATCAGTATCTTCTTTTAATTGGCTTAAAAGAAGCTCCATATTCTCTCCGCGAGAGTCGTATTGTATCTCGTTAATGCTTAAGGCATTAAAGTCTAACTTTGTTAAAATATTTTTTACACTCGTTAATTGGTCATTCTTTTTTCTAAGCTTATTACTTTCAAGCTCTTTAATATTCCAATGAACAAGTTTGATCTCATCATCACGTGTCTGTTTTGAAGAACATGATAGTAGAAGTACAAATACAATAACAAAGTTAAGTGCTTTCATTAGAATAGAAAATCCTTTACGTCTTGCTTACAAGCTTCTTCAATTTCTTCCACAGTTTTTGGAATCATGTGTGATAAATTTTCATGTCCATCTGCTGTAATAAGAATATTGTCTTCAGTTCTTATACCAATTCCTTTTAATTCCTCTGGAATATTGTCAAGTTCCTTAGGGAAGTAAAGGCCTGGCTCGATTGTGAAGATAACACCTTTTTCAAATGGTGTTGGCTCGTTTGTTCCCTCTACTAGGTATGGGTTTTGGTCGTGTACATCAAGTCCAAGCCAGTGTCCTGTTCCATGTGGGAAGAATTTACGATGATTATCTTTTGCAATGTTTTCTTCTACACTTCCACTTAAGACTTTAAGATCAATTAGTCCTTGAGTCAGGATTTCACTAACTTTAGCGTGTAGCATTTTTGAGTTATTTCCCGGTTTTGATAATTCAATTGCAGCAATTTGAGAGTCTAAAATAATATTATAAACTTCTTTTTGAATTCCTGTGAATGTACCACTTACCGGAAATGTTCTTGTGATGTCAGTTGCGTAACCGTTAAGTTCACTACCGGCATCAATTAGAAGTAAGTCTCCACTATTTAGTGGCTCATCATTTTTAATATAGTGAAGAATGCAAGCATTATTACCACCAGCTACAATATTGTCATATGCACTGCCTTGAGAAGGACCTTTTGAAAAAAGATACATCATTAAAGCATTAACTTCTTGTTCTGTTACACCTGGTTTTGCTAGTGCCATTGCTGCACGATGGGCCTTATCCGTAACAATCATGGCCTCGCGCATTTGTGCGATTTCAGTTTCATCTTTAATAAGTCTCATTCTCTCAACAAGAGCACCTATATTTTTAATCGTTGCAGGAGGAAGCTCTTTTTGAGCTCTTTTCTTATGGAATAAAGATGCACTTATCTTTCTTGCCATATCTGCAATATCAGTTCGCTCACTTAGGTGAACATAAAGATTCTCATGTCCTGGAAGTAGATCTTCTAATTTCTCTTCCAGGTCATTGATTGAATAACCTTCATCAACCTCTGTTAGTTCTGCTGCTTTATCTGGACCAAGTCTTTTTCCTGCCCACATTTCTGCAATAGGATCTTTTGGTCTTACAAAGAGAATTTGCTTTGTCTTACCATTCTTCTTACTAAGTACTAGAGCACTATCGGCTTCAGTTAGTCCTGTTAAATAACGAAAATTTGAATTTTGACGAAATGGAAATTCTGTATCATTGCTCTTGTGCTGATAGACAGCAGATGCGATAACGGCAATTCCATCATCCATCATTTCTAATAGCTTTTTACGACGTGTGTTATATATATTTTCAGACATTTATACCTCACTTTTATTTGATGGGAATCATATCAAAATAAGGACAAAAGGCAAATTAGGAACTTTCAAATTGGGATAAATAACGACTAAATATAAAGGGGGAGCCGTAAAGCCCCCCCCAGACAACCAAAAAACCTAATGAAGAAAATAGGTTCTTCTCTTAATTAAAATCTCTTCATACAAGTATCGCGACGTCCGCTGATACGAGCATCTCTTGCACATTTAGTTCTTGCTTCAGAACATGCACGAGCTTGTACACCAGTTCCTCTTGGTCCTCTGGCCGAAGAAGTATACGTTTGAACAACTCTTCCACCAAATCTTCCATTTGCTATGCGATCAAATGAACAAAACTTTGTTACGATTGGCGTTGGTCTTGGCCCTGGACCTGGTCCTGGACGACCACCACGTATCTTTTCACAAGTAAATTTCCATGGATTATTCTTTTCGTAACGAGCATCAAAACACTTATTATCTGCTTTTTCACAAGCTCTCATTTGAGTGTTTCCTTGTGCTGTGAATGTATCAACAATACGCCCGTTATTTGTATTAACTAGGTTAAATGAACAAGTTTCTTTTCTTGGCCTTGGATCAGGTCTTGTGTAAGCAACTTGGCAACTAGCATTTCTTACAACACGATCATAAGATCTTCTGTTTTGCTCAAAGTGACATCTTGAAAGTGCTTCACGGCAAGCTTGGTTGTAATTGTAATCATAAGCAAAGAAAGTATCTAAAACCCTGCCATTCCTGGCAACAAGTTCAGCAGTACAATCTTGGGCCATCGCTGATTGTGTGGCCATTGAAGTAACAAATAAAGCAGCAGCAACTAAAAACTTTTTCATAAATAAAACCCCTCTCGTTTTTTTATTTTGTTAACTTAGTTTTATGAGTTGACGTTTAAGCTGACAATTTCAATTACTTACGGGCCAAAAAAAATGCCGAATTGTAAGAAAATTCAAGAAAAATAACATTTTGAATGTGAAATTCTTACAAATATCCTAATTTAATGGTTTCTTATTGTCCCTAAATGTACAAAATTTTCCCAAATCCATTAGTTGTTAAGATTTCTTCATAATTCAAAATCTCCATTCCGATAATTATTGTATGGAATTAAGTCTCTATGAAAGAGTTAAAATACATGCAATGGAATCCGACTTTAGTCGTTTAAGCTTAGATGGCCAAGAAGTCGTCTATATGGGACAAAGCATAACTGCTCCAAGTAGGTGGGACAAGAAGCTACTTAGACATTCCTTTGCTCTATATGGACTCATTAAAAGAGAAGTTCTTCAAATCCGATTCCACTTAGAGTCTAATCAGGTTATTGAATCTAAAATTTTTAAGGGCCGTTATAAGAGTGTTTCTGATTATAAAAGTATTATGAATACAATGCTGGAGCTAGAAAGCTTGTCTCGTAAGTACGGACTTAAGATTCTAAAGGCCGAGATCGCTCATACTCATCTCAGTGAATGTCGAATTGATAAAAAGAACCTGAAGTTTTGTATGTTGTCAGAAAGTGATCTTCAGGTGGCCAAGAGATTAAAGCAATTTAGAAATTATCCTATTGAAATAAAGGCCATCGCAAAGGATGGCCTAGTATTTAAAAAAGTCTTTTAAGATTTCTTATTTAAGAAGTTTTATGACACGATCTTTTCCAATAGTGCGGATAAATCCTGCAAGCTTTGGACCTTTTTCACGTGAAATTAACTTTTGATAAATTGGTGCAAAAATATCCGCTGGCTTAAGTTCTAGCTCATGCATCACTTCATACATCTTATCGTTAAATTCCTTATCACTTTCAATCGTATCCCACTGTTCTTCGCAAAGTGCAACAAGCTTATCAAGGTATGTGCGAACCTTATCTTCTAGAGGCATATCAACAGCTTCTTTATTGATAGCAAATTTAAATTCCTCTGGAGCATTCTCTTGTAGCCAGTGAAGAGCACATGCACTTCTTTCTCTAAAGCGCCTTTCGTCTCTATCAGTCTTGATTTGATCAGCGTAGTAAGAGCGTGCTGCTTCAATGTCTCCATCATTAATTTGTAGAACATTGCACAGGTGTCTAAAAGAAGGTTGGAAAGGACATTCAGTAGGGTGCTCTCCAATTTGAGATAGCTCAATTACTCTCTTTGCCATCGCAACTTTCTTCTCGTTGCCTTTTTCAAGGCCAAAAGCAAGTCTTTCTTGGCGATCATAGTCTTCATATGTTTTTAATACATCAAGGTCAAATGAGATCGCAAAATCAACATTTGTCTTATATGAAGCAAAGATCCAACGAACCATTTCTGGCTCATATACCTTTAGAATATCATTAACAGTAACAAGGTTCCCTTTTGAAGAACTCATTTTTCCGCCAAGACCTTTAATTGAGACAAAGTCGTATTGAAGATAGATTGGTGCCTGCCAGTCAAAAACTTTTACAATGTCTTTTGCTGTCGTAAATGATCCACCCTGAGAAGAGTGATCTTTTCCACCTGGCTCAAAGTCAACTTTTTCAAATGCCCATCTCATTGGCCAGTCAACTCGCCATGGAAGCTTCACAAGGCTTGTTGTATTAATATCGATCTCTCCTTCATAGTCGTGCTCGTTATGCTTGTAGCGTAACTTGCTTTCACCGTCCCATGAAAGAATCGTCGTCTTATCAGTCTTATACTTTTCACAGTAAACAGATACCGGGTAATAGTCATCACCATATGGCTCTTTTCTGTATTGATTTAAAATATCACGAATTTCAAATCTCTTATTAAGTGCTAATTTAATCTGTTCTTTATAATCACCAGCACGGTATTTCTTTGCCTGATAAATTGGTTCAACTTCAACACCAACTTTCTTAAGTTGTTCTTCAAAGTTGTGTTCATGATGAGCAGCATAGCTTTCATGTTCACCAAATGGATCTGGAGTATCAACAATTGGTTGGAAAAGATATTGTGCTAATTCATCATGTTTTGGAAGATTACCTGGAATCTTTCTAAACGTATCGTAATCATCCCATGAAAAAATGAAGCGAACATTCTTACCACGGGCACGAAGTCCGCGTGCTACAAGGTCTGTTGTGATAACCTCTCTAAAGTTACCAAAGTGAACAACTCCTGATGGAGTGATCCCACTGGCCACAACATAATCATCTTTGTCGCCGTGTTGGCGAATGATGCGATCGGCCGTCATATCGGCCCAGTGAACAAGATTTAGTTTTTCTGACATATAGTACTCACTAGTTTTATTTTTATTTAGGCCACTATAGCAAAATAATTTCGCGTAGTTAAGAATTTTCATTATATTTTGGCCACTTTTATGCTAGATTTAAAGCATGTTTGCAGCATTAGTAAAAGCGGCCATTTTCTATTGGGTCTTTATTATGATCCGAAGACTTCTAAGATCAAGCGGAGTCCTGGCCGATAAGAAGCCTAAGGCAAATCCGTTTTCTACAAATCACTCTCAACGCCAAAGACCTCAAGGTCAATTCAAAGATGAAGATGTTATTGAAGCAGATTATCGTGTTATCGATTAAGCTTCTGTAAGACTTTTCAAGACTGAAATTATCTACTTTAAAAATATTCTGTTAGAATAGAAGTATCTTATATTTAAAAATGGAGTTTTAAATGTCATTTAATCTTTTAAAGTATTGTCTTGTGATTCTTGGACTTTTCTCTCTTGCGGGTTGTGAAGACTACGGCAAGGAAGGCGAAAGCGATCGTGGAATAATTAGAGCTGGTCAAGCTTTAGAGATTGTTAATACCGAATTAGGCGACAATAGCTTAAATCGTATGACAAGAATATGTGAGGCCCTTGAGGAGCATCACGATAATATTTTAAGAGATGTTTTTTCTGAAGATTTCATCTTTTCTCGCAGACAAAAGGTCTACGGAGATCCAAATACAAGAGATATTACAAATTTAGGTGTTTATATTGAAGCGCCAAATGATTACGACTCAACTCCTGTCTTTAAAGGAACTCGAGGAACAGCAAAGAACTTTATTACTGATATTCCTACTGAGAATAATCTCTACCTCGCTAAGATCTGTGACTACACATTAAATAACGTAGGTACTAAGCCTAAGGTTCAAGAGAAAGTAGGTGGTAATTATCATGTCTTCAATGTCTTCTCTGACGATGGCGTAGCTGTTGGTATTTATACGAAAAATAGTAATGGTAATTACTATCTTTATCGTTCTTATGAATATCGCTTTGATATTAATAAAAATTCTCGTTACTACGGTATGGCAATTGAACAAAGTGAGATATTTATAAGGGATTACCGCGGAAGTGATTACTCTGTTTTATACCAAAAGTTTGAAAGAGCAGATTAGAAATAAAAAAACCGAAGCATTGCTTCGGTTTTTTGTATAAAAGAGGGGGGGAGGGGTCACTTACATTACTTTGTAAGGAATTCAATTTCTTGTTTATATAATTCAACTTCTTCTTCTAAAAGTTCTAAATACTGCTGATCGTAATCAACTTGTGATTCATTTAAAAATTGAATCTCATGGGCCAATTCATTGATCTCACGACCTAATTCATTATCCAACCCACGAACTCTGACAGAATTCAAAAGGACAAGATTCATTTTCTTTGTAATTTGGCGAATCTCATTTGATTGCTTCATTAAAGCAATTGGATTTCTAATTGATCGCTCGTCATCGCCGTTATGTGGGATGGCCGCATAAGACTGAAAAGAGATAATTAGGCTAAGTAGTATTGCTTTCATGCTTATATCTTAGCATTTGGCATGTTATTGCCTCATCGATTTTGTAAGGCTTACATAGACGTTCAATAAATGAACATATTTACAGTGTAAACTACGCAGATTCCTGATGGCTTCTTGTAATTCTTGTGTGCTCAGATCTAAGTGTCTGAAATAATTAGTCTAAACCAAGCTTAGTATTGATTTCTTTTTGATCCACTAGGCCTTTGTCAATTGAGTTCTTGATAACCATTAAGGCTTGTTGAGAGATCATACGCTTATCTGCTGTGGCAACAGATAGGTCGATATGCTTTTGGTTTTCTACAACCGAATATTTAACTAGTGGGCGTACGATTTCAATGGCCTCTTCTAATGTTGGCAATTTGCTCACTTAGTAACTCCTTTTAATTCTAATTAATGAATTAAGGATAACCGAATTTTAACGCTACGAAAATAAAAAAGGTGACAAGTTCGATAAACTTTCTTTAAAATTTAAGAAAGTATTAAATTACACACAAATTCTAATACGAATTTTGAGAGAGAAACTAGAAACAAAGGATTGTTTAAATGATTAAACTCGCAAGTACTCGCGTTTTATTAGCGCTATTTTCCGCGCTTACCAGCTTGAGCGTTTTTGCTCAAGATGAGCTTAAGCTCCAAGAACAAGTAAACAAAATTTTCGGAACATTCAATGAACACTATGAAAAATTCCTATTTTTCCCTGTTCCAGTTTTCTATTGGGGTGAAGTTATCACGATGCCACTAATTTTATTAGTTATGGTATTTGGTGGTCTCTTCTTTACGATTCGTCTCGGATTTATCAATGTACGTCTTTTTAAGCATTCAATTGATGTTATCCGTGGAAAGTATGATAACCCTGAAGATGAAGGTGATATTACTCACTTTCAGGCCCTAACGTCAGCATTATCTGCGACTGTTGGTCTTGGAAATATCGCTGGTGTTGCCCTTGCTATTGGCCGCGGTGGACCAGGTGTTATTTTTTGGATTTGGATTATTGCCTTCTTTGGTATGTCACTAAAATTTGCTTCTTCAACTTTTGCTCAACTTTATAAGCAAAAGACTATGAAAGGAGATATCCTAGGTGGACCAATGGTTTATTTAAGCGAAATGTTTAAAAACCATAATTGGCCGATGCTAGGTAAGATCATGGGTTGTTTCTATGCTGTTATGACTATTGGTGCTTCACTTGGTGGTGGAAACCTTTTCCAAGCAAACCAAACATATAAGATTATCGCTAATCAACACCCTGATGCAAATCCATGGATTGTTGGTATTGTTCTAGCCTTCCTTGCTGGTGCAGTTCTTATTGGTGGGATTAAAAAGATTGGAAGTGTAACTTCTAAGCTTGTTCCTTTCATGTGTGTCTTCTATGTACTTTCTTGTCTGGCAATTATCTTCTCAAACGCAAGTATGATTCCAGATATGTTCGTGCAAATCTTTAAAGAAGCTTTTAATCCAGATGCTGCATTTGGTGGATTCTTTGCTGTTATGTTAACAGGTGTTCAACGAGCATCATTTTCAAATGAAGCCGGTCTTGGTTCTTCTGCAATTGCTCACGCAGCAGCTAAAACAAAAGAGCCTGTGCGTGAAGGTGTTGTTGCTATGATTGGACCAGTTATTGATACTCACGTTGTTTGTACAATTACGGCCTTAACACTTTTAATCACTGGTGCTTATAAAGATCCAGAAGTTGCAAAACAAGGTGTTGAGATGACGGCCCTAGCATTTTCTCATTTAGGAAGCTGGATGCCTTATTTCTTATTAGTTGCAATTTGTGTATTTGCCTATTCAACAGTTATTTCTTGGTCATACTATGGTGAGAGAGCAACTGTTTATCTATTTGAAAAACGCTTAGGTTATAATGCTGTTCGATTCTACCGATTTGCATATGTATTTATTATTATTCTCGGTCCAGTACTAAGTATTGGTAATGTACTTGGATTTGCTGACTTAATGCTACTGTCAATTGCATTCCCGAATATCATTGGTATGGTTTGTTTCTCAGGAATCTTGAAGGCCAAGGCCCAAGATTATCTTGATCGATTTAAATCAGGTCAAATGAAAGAATACTTCTAAAAAAAGAAAGGGGCCACTTAGGCCCCTTTTTTATTTGTAGATTTTTATATCTTTAATTTCTTCTAAGTATTGTTTGTGGCCTTTCTTTTCGAAACTTATAAGCTCATCCATTGAACCTAATCTTTCTACCCATTCTTTGACAAAGAGACTTCCATTAATGAGATCGATTGCAAGATTTCCAAATGCGTACTCATAGTCCTTTTTGTCCCACTCAAACTTATCACCTAAAACACGTTTAAATTCTCGACAAAGGTATTGAGAAACATGCCATGAATTAAATTTAGTTGGGTCTGTTACATGAATATGGACGCCGCCACAAGCTACACCTGCATGCTTGTTAAAAGTAGGCATGAAATTAACTGGACGTAGAATAAAGCTATTATTATCAATTTCATGTAGTGTATCGCTTAGCCCCTCAACAAAGGAATAGGCTTCTATTGCTGGATGACCTATGACTTCAAGTGCTCGTGTTGTTCCACGGCCCTCGCTAAGATTTGTTCCTTCATAAAGAACTGTGCCGCAAAATGTATGAGCACCTTGTGGAGTAGGAAGGTTAGGAGAAGGGTTTATCCATTCAAGTCCTGTGTCTTGCCAGAACATTGATCTTGTTAGGCCTTGTACTTCAATGACTTCTAATTCAACACTAAAACCTAGTTTCTTTTTAGCGTACTTTGCATATTCGCCCATGGAAAGTGCATGTCTTTGTGGGATCTCTAAGGCCCCTACAAAAGATTTAAATTCTGTTTCTAAAATATTGCCTTCAATTTTTTCAAGGCCTACTGGATTAGGGCGATCGAGAATAACAACTTTAATTCCCTGTTTAGAACACTCTTCTAAGAGGTAGGTTACAGTTGTTATATATGTATAGACACGAGTTCCAACATCTTGAAGGTCCACCACAAAAGTATCAATTCCTTCTAACATTTCTTTTGTGGGTTTTCTTGTCTCGCTATATAAAGAGTAAACCGGAACTTGGAAGAACGGGTGTGTATAGTGATCAGTTTCAACCATATTGTCTTGAACATCACTAACAAAACCATGTTGTGGGCCAAAGAGTTTTTTGAATCGATCTCCAAAAATTTCCTTGAATAGTATTGGAGCAACTTTCAAATTTGAGTCGACGCTTGCGCTGTGACACAAAAGAGCAATATTACCAGTAATCTTATTTTGTAGAGATGCGTCATCTCTTAATCTATCGAGTCCTATTTTTATCATGTGTAATATTTTATGGGCCTTTTTGACGAGTTGCAAGCTATTAAAGTTGTGCATATTTGGTTATAATAAACTTTAGACAAACAACACAAAACTTAACACAACAAAACACACAAACATACTTATACATAGGGAGACACAAGGATGAGACAATACTTAGACTTAATGAAGCACGTGCTTGAAAATGGTCAAAAGAAAGAAGATCGCACAGGTACTGGTACGATTTCTGTATTTGGTTATCAGGCCCGCTATAATCTAGAAGAAGGTTTCCCTTTAGTTACTACAAAGAAATGTCACCTTCGTTCAATTATTCACGAACTACTTTGGTTTTTAAAAGGTGATACGAATATTGCATATTTAAAAGAAAATAAGGTTCGCATTTGGGATGAATGGGCAGATGAGAATGGAGATCTTGGTCCCGTTTATGGTTATCAGTGGCGTCACTGGAAAACTCCAAATGGTGATGAGGTTGATCAAGTTGCAAATTTAGTTAAAGGTCTACGTGAGAATCCTTTTTCTCGTCGTCATATTTTAACTGCTTGGAATCCGGCCGATGTTGATAATATGGCCTTGCCTCCATGTCATTCTTTTATTCAATTCTACGTTTCACCTGATATGAAATTATCTTGTCAGCTCTATCAAAGATCGGCCGATATTTTCTTAGGCGTTCCATTTAATATTGCTTCGTATGCATTATTCACTATGATGCTAGCTCAAGTTACAGGTTTAAAACTTGGAGAATTCGTCCATACAATGGGGGATGCTCACCTTTATTTGAATCATATTGAGCAGGCCAAGCTCCAACTTACTCGCGAGCCACATCCTCTTCCAAAAATGTGGGTTAACCCAGAGATTAATTCAATTTTTGAATTTACTTATGAGGACTTCAAGCTTGAAGACTATGAGGCCCATCCACATATTAAGGCCGAGGTTTCAGTTTGATCCTCTCTCTTATTGTTGGAATAGGTAAGAATCGTGAAATAGGAAAGGGCAATGATTTGCTCTGGCATATTAGCGAAGACCTTAAGAATTTTAAAAAAATAACAAGTGGCAAGCCGATTATCATGGGAAGAAAAACTTATGAGTCTATCGGAAGACCTCTTCCTAAGAGACGTAATATTGTCATCTCTCGTGATCCTTCATTAAAAATTGAAGGATGCGATGTCTTTACTGATCCTGAAGAAGTCCTAAAAGATCTTAAATCCTCTGGCGTTGAGGAAGCCGTTGTTATAGGTGGTTCTTATATTTATGAATACTATCTTCCTAAGGTTGATCGCATCTATTTAACAGAGGTTGATTTTGAAGGAGATGCCGATGTGTATTTTCCAAAATTTGATCGAAGTGAATTTAGTGTAAGTGAAGAGAAGGTATTTGAAAAAACGCAGAACTCACCGGCGTGGAAGTTCTGCGTTTTGAATCGATTATAAAGT
Organism: Halobacteriovorax sp. DPLXC-1; assembly: GCF_036903125.1. Classification (NCBI taxonomy): domain Bacteria; kingdom Pseudomonadati; phylum Bdellovibrionota; class Bacteriovoracia; order Bacteriovoracales; family Halobacteriovoraceae; genus Halobacteriovorax; species Halobacteriovorax sp. DPLXC-1. Next base: position 122,557 of record NZ_JAYMCO010000002.1, on the reverse strand, counting down.
ACTATCTTTCATTAATTTTCTAAAGCTGGAGTCGAGGTCGCCACCGACTTCTTTTCCATCATGTATAAGTAGAACAGTTTTAAACTCAAGGCCTGGCCCTACTTTTTCACCCACGTTATCAGGTGAGATTGTATAGCGGCCTGCTGCTTTTGCAATTGGCCAGTCCATATCATCAAAAGTTACATAAGCAAGCTCTGAACAAACAATTCTTTCATCTGTTTCAACATCAAAATTAAAATCGTACACTTTTCCGATCTGTCTAAAGGCATTGATTAGATAATCCTGCTTTTCTTCACGAGTGAGGTTTATCTGATGCCTTACGGCCGCAAGATCATCAATATCCATAAAGTGGTGGAGAGTATTATATTGAACACCTGGCCTTAAAGCTTCAATGATTCTCTTGCCTTTATTTTCAATCTCATCATGAAAAGGAACAACTTCTGGATGATCCCAGATACCAAGTTCCTGTAGCTGTTGTTTATTACCGGTCCATATCGCCACGTGTCCCCAGTGACCAGGGATAAATTTATCCGTAAGTCTAAAAGGAGTCTTTTCTAAAAGAATATCCAGTGGTTCTAGCTGCGCTTCAAGCTCTGCAACTCTTTGTGGTGAAGGATCGTATAATTTTCCTTTTCTTGTTTGGACAAGGCCTGCTGTATTTCCAAAGCCTTGAGAGACAACGTGAGTAACGTTATTCTTACTTTCTTTAAAGTAGTCAGTAATATAACGCCATATCATTGATACTTTTCTTCCAAAAATTCCACTTTTAAATTCTTTATCTAATTTAACAAAAGATTGTGAAGATTGAATTAGTGAGTCTAGATAGTAATTTGCTCTATCTGGTATTACATCATGCTTAATATAGTAATTTACTAGATCATCATAAAGTTTTAGCCCGCGTTCAATACGGTTGTAATTATCGTATTTATTAAAGCTATAGGTAATCTTTGCTAATTGGTTTTTAAGATCAGCATTGTCATAGTTTACAAGATGTCTGATTTTCTTCATCTCCTGAATTTGAGATAAGACGATCATATAATTATCATACATAACTAATGAAGTAGCGATGGCAGTTTTAATATCATAGATTAAACTCTTTCCAAGTTCATCTTGTGGGTTGATATTAATTTCTTTGTATCTAACCCAGCGGTAATCATCATGACGGTCTTTATTTCTTGGCCCTGGCTTTTTAACTTTCTTTCTCTTATCAAGAATTTCAGAGCGGCCTTGTTCAATGATATTGATCTCGTTATACTTATCTGTGATCCATTTTGCATTTTCCACATTAGGCCAAACAGCATCACGGAAACTCTTATAAGTTTCAGTCCCTTCTTCATGAATCTTTGTGATCTGATTACTTTTTAATACTTTTTGCTCTTCAAGTTCAATGATGAAATCAATGGCCTTGTGTCGCCAAACGAGAATTTCTTCAACGCGATTTTGAAAGTTTTCAAGATGCTCATGATCATAATAGGTTTCAAGCTCCGGGCCATAGAGGTTTACCGAAGAGATAACACGATTATTATATTTTTCGTGTTTACTGGTACAACTTGCCATTAATAAGAGCGAGCTTAAGACAACAGCGATTGTTTTCTTTTTAAACATGATTCCCCCACAAAGATTTCAATAGGTCTTATCGGAAATCTTTGTGGAGTTATTTAGTCGGAAATGGTGTTTTCTACTTATATTGGGTACTTAGAGGACATCAATTCCAAACTCTGGAAGGATTTTAGACAGAGCAATTAGTGGAAGTCCTATGATAGATGAATGATCAGGACATTCAATTTGATCAAAGAGTGCTATGCCTTGGGTCTCTAGCTTGTATGCTCCACAGCTCCATAATGGCTCATCAGATACGACGTATCGCTCAATTTGCTCATCACTTAGCTCTTTCATTGTCATTTTAGAGACAACTGTTTCGACTACTTGTTTATCCTTTGAGATAACAGCAATACTCGTTATAAGCTCATGAGTCTTACCTTGTAGTTTTTTTAGATGAGAGATAGCATTCTCAATTGTTTCAGGCTTATTAAATATGTCACCATTGAAGTTTAATACCTGATCTCCACCAATAATGATCGCTTCTGGATTATTCTTTAAAACTTCTTGCGCCTTTTGCAGTGAAAGCTGTCTAGAGACTTCAAGGGGTGAGATACCATCATTTTTTATGGCCTCTTCATCAATATTAGGGGATACACATGTAAAGTCTAAACCTAATTGTTTTAACTGATTCTGTCGAAATTGTGATGAAGATCCTAATATCAATTGCATAGTAATTTCCTGTGTTATAAAGAACTTATGTGGCCAAGCTTAGCAAAAATCCCCCTTAAAGTCTAAGCATGTTATAATGAGCAAAACTTATTGAGGTAAATATGACAGATTTTAAAGATGATAAAAAGAAGAGTGAATTTCCATATCTTCACGGCTTTGATAAGGCCGAACAAGATCGACTAAGAGCACAGGCCAGATTTGCAGAGCAAACAGTTTATAAGAATATCAACCTTTCTCGAGTTAAAGAACTTATTGAAATAGGTAGTGGTGTTGGTGCGCAAACGGAGATTCTACTTAGACGTTTTCCTGATATGCATATTACTTGTGTTGATCGTAGTGAGCACCAGCTTGCATCTGCTAAGGAATTTTTAGAGTCTACTCTAAATGGGGCCTTAAAAGATCGATTCGATCTTCATCAAATGGATGCAACGGATTTACAATTTAGTTCCCGCAAATTTGATGGAGCTTTTCTTTGTTGGATTTTAGAGCATGTGCCTGAGCCCGCAAAAGTTTTGTCAGAGGCCAGAAGAGTTCTTCGTCCCGGTGGTCGAATATATATATCTGAAGTTATGAATTCAAGTTTCTTACTTGATCCTTATTCTCCTAACACTTGGAAGTATTGGCAGGCATTTAATGATTACCAATACGATATGGGTGGAGATCCATTTATTGGAGCAAAACTTGGAAACCTTCTTATGCAACAAGGTTTTCAAAATATAAAAGTAGAGTCTAAGACATGGCATTTAGATAATCGACGTCCTGATAAGAGAAAAGAATTTATCGATTATTGGTGTGAATTGCTCTTGTCGGCTGCACCTCAACTTGTAAAAGAGGGAAGAGTTGATCAAGAAACGGTTGATCTTATGCGAGTTGAGCTTAGGAAAGTTTCAAATGATCCAAATGCTGTTTTCTATTATAGTTTTGTACAAGCAAGCGCAAACGCTAGTTAATAATGGCCGTCAGTTTATTTGACGGCCTTTCTTTTTTTCAAAAATCCTTAAATAAATTTCTCTTCATGTATAAAGACTAAAAAATCTTTTTGTCTTTTTATCTTTTATCCTGGGGGGGAGTATGATGAAAATATGGATATCACTTATTCTAATAGTGAATACTTCAAGTTTTGCCTTTAATAATCTACCAATTGAGCTTTTATATAATGACTATTATAAAGAAGCACTTGAGATTGTTCGTGATGGTGTTATCACAGAGCAAGAACTGGAGAGTGTTAGTGACAAGCTTCGTTTTGAAATTGATGAGTGCCTTGAAGATAACTATGAATTATCGACAAAAGAGTGTGTTTATAAGATCGTTAATCCATATGCTCTTTAAGTAATATAAGAAGGCTTCTTTCTACTATATGAAGGATGCCTTCTTCATATTTACAGTTACTTATAACGTCTTCTCTTATGTCTACTAAATGAACACCCTTTATCATTATTTCTCTTTTAAACAATTCTTTTCGTTTTCATTATAAAACTACTCCATGCAATTTATTACCTCTGTGCGAATATTTATGTGTCTTTTTTTAGTGTCACAGCTCACTATAGGGGCCGATATTGCTTTTAGGCACTTAGATCGCAATGAGAGAGATCAGTTCTTAGCACTTACCAATTGGAAGCGATATGCTCGTATGGTGCGTGTAAATGGTGATCTAAGAAGACAAGTTTTCTATCGCTCTTTAAGAGAAAATAATAAGTATGATAGTCCTAAAGAAGAGTTCAATTCTTTTGTCAGTGAATTTTATCAAAATAATAACTTCAAATGTAACAACTTAGCTGCCTATGAATTCTTTGTTGATATTACAGGTGAGAGAGCATTTGAATCACAGGTATGTGATAATCATTTTTCTACTTTCATTTCAGTTGCTACTGGTTATAAAGAAATTAGTTTTTATAAAAACAGAGTTTTAAAGATCTCATATCTTATGGCCTCTAATGGTGAAAGTGCCATGAGCCGCTTTGGCCACAGTATGTTCTATGTACGTGCCTGTAAGAAAAATATTGATAATTGCCCACTCAAATATCAAACGGAGTTTATCCTTGGTGTTGCTGCTGATGTTGATGATCTAGCACCTGGCCTTTTAAAGGGAATTTTTGGCGGATACGATACAAAGCTTAATTTAATGACACTAACGCAAGTTAAGCAAAAATATAATTACGATGAGTTTAGAGATCTGGATCAATATGATTTAAACCTAACAAAGAGAGATATTCATCGATTTATTTCCCATTCTTTAAGACTATATGAACAAAAAGATATGGGAAGTTACAAATTCTTTTCTGCAAATTGCGCAACTGAATCTTATAAATTATTAAGAGCAACTATTGATAAAAATAAACTTAGAAGTAGGCCGCTGACACCAAAAGGCCTCTTAAAAGACCTTGTAGATGATTCAATTGCAGATGAAGAGGCAACAAGACGTTTTGTTGAAAAATCGAAAGTTGTGGGTGGCCATTTAAAATATCTCGGCTATGAGTCTTTTGATGAGTATTATTCAACAGCAGTAGAGATTAGATTTAACAGAGCTTTAATATTATCAAAAGATAATATGCTTTCAACAAAGGTTGCTTATGTATTTCTTGAAAAAATGGCCTTAAATAAGGCACAGCAAGAACTTACTAATTTTGCACTTAATTCTGACAATGATGATTTACAAGAAGATTTTGAGAAATTGGCCATGCGCTATAAAGACTGGCTAAGAAGTAATAGTAAAAGAATTCGAATGGGACTTAGTCCTGTTAAGAGTAATGTGACAACTCAGATGAATCAATTTTATCAACAACACTTTCACCATGAAATCATAATGATTTCAAATATGGCAATAAATATAAATAAAGCAAGAAAAGACTTTAGATAATTTAACTAAAAAGGAGATTCTATGAAGAAATTATTATTACTTACATTCGCACTACTAAGTTTTAATTCACAGGCAGAAGGTATGAGTGACAGTGAGGCCCTTACTGTTCTTACAATTGCACCATTTTATATTACTACAGAGGCTACTGTAGACGCGCTTACTCAAAATGAGTACGAAGAAGCAGGTCAAATCGCAGCTGATGGTGTTGTTACTGATCAGGAGAGAGATGAAATGTCTGTTGAACTTTTAGTTCGTCTTGATGAATGTTTAGAAACATTTGGAAATGACTTCGGTTATGATGAACTAGATTGCTTGAAAGAAATTGCTCGTTACGACGACTAGTATTTAATCTGGGCCAATTATTTAATTGGTCCAGATTAGTCTTTTGATTTTCTTTATTCCTGCTTCTTGGAAACGATCCATTGCCTTTACACTTAATTCTCTATCAAGATTTATATCTGGATAAAATTCTGTTGTTTCAGATTTTTTAATCGCAAATGGAGGACCGAAGTCTTGTGGCCCATTATGATCCATCGTTAGTAGGAGTATTTTTGTTTCATTATTAATTAATCGTTTTATTGTTGGGTAGTACTTCTCTTTTCTCATAGAAGGTGGAAGTGCAATATTTGAAGCTCTGTCATAGAGATAGTCAATATTCCCTAGATTCTCTAATGCAAAGAAGTCCTTATTATAAATAGTGATACTTCCCTTATCCAATTGGCAGCGGTATATTCCATCTTCTTGAGTCATATTAGGAATTTCATTTTCACGAAAGAAGTCCTCTACCGGCTCTTTAACGACTTCAACACCAATTACATTCGCTCCTTTATTTGCAAGGTAGAGCATATCTAAACTCTTACCACAAAGGGGAACTAGAATATTCTTTCCACTTATATCTTTTTCGTTAAAGTAGTTTTCCATCACAGGGTTGAATTCTGATTGATGAAAACCAGTAAAGCCTTTGTCCCAGCCTTCTTGCCAAAAACCTGTGTTATCTTCAATTTGATTTTTTTTGATATCTCTTTGATCAGGCATTAAAAGTTCCTATATCTTAAAATGAATAGGGGGCCAAATCCCTTGGCCCCCCGTATTCTAGCAGTTTAATTTAGTGACAAACCAAATTAAATTAGAAATTTAAATATGCAATCTAGCTTCCGCACATCTCGCAGTCTTCTGGGTTCTCAATTGAACAAACCATTGCTGCTGCTTCTTGCTCTAATTGCTCAGGAGTTTTCTTTGTTTCGTTCTTAACTGTGAACTGAACAGCGTTAACTGCAGCACGTGAACGAAGGTAGTACATACCTGTCTTAAGACCTTTTTTCCAAGCATAGAAGTGCATTGAAGAAAGCTTACCGAAGTTAGGGTTTTCCATGTGGATATTCAGTGATTGACCTTGGTCAATATATGGCCCACGTCCCGCAGACATATCGATAACTGCTTTTTGCTTAACTTCCCATACTGTTTTGTAGAGCTCTTTTGTTGCTTCTGGAATTCTTTCAATTGATTGAATTGAACCATTGTTAGCAATGATCTCATTTCTCATTGTATCATCCCAAAGTCCAAGATCGATTAGATCACGAACAAGGTACTTGTTAACAACTGCAAATTCACCAGAAAGAACACGTCTTACATAGATATTTGAAGTAATTGGCTCAAAACACTCGTTATTTCCTAAGATTTGAGAAGTTGAAGCAGTTGGCATTGGAGCTACTAGTAGTGAGTTTCTTACTCCGTGCTCTTTTACTTCTTTCTTCAGTGCATCCCAGTCCCAACGGCCTGAGTGTGCTGAGTGTCCCCACATATCAAATTGGAATTGTCCTTGTGACATTGGAGAACCTTCATATGTTGAGTAAGGCCCATCAATTTTTGCTGTATCTTTTGAAGCTGTAACAGCTGCAAAGTAGATTGTTTCAAAAATATCGTTATTAAGCTTAAGTGCTTCTTCAGACTCAAATGGAAGTCTCATCATAAAGAAAGTATCTTGGAGACCTTGTACACCTAGGCCGATTGGACGGTGTCTCATATTTGAGTTCTTAGCTTCTTCAACAGGGTAGTAGTTTACATCAATTACTCTGTTAAGATTCTTTGTCATACGATAAACAACTTTATATAGGTGGTCGTGATCGTAAGTTGCTTTACCTTGGTCGTCGATCTTTACAAATTTGTTAAGAGCAACTGAAGCAAGGTTACAAACAGCTACTTCATCTGGAGCTGTGTACTCAAGGATTTCTGTACAAAGGTTAGAAGACTTGATTGTTCCAAGGTTCTTCTGATTTGATTTCTCGTTAGCTGCATCTTTGTATAGCATATAAGGAGAACCAGTTTCAGTTTGAGACTCAAGAACAGCAAACCATAGGTCTTGTGCTCTGATTGTTTTCTTGGCCTTACCTGCTTTTTCGTATTTAGTGTATAGCGCTTCAAACTCAGCACCATAGCAATCAGCTAAGCCTGGACATTCGTGTGGGCAAAATAGTGACCACTGTCCATCTTCTTCAACTCTTTTCATGAATAAGTCAGGAGTCCAAAGTGCGTAGAAAAGGTCACGCGCTCTTTGCTCATCTTTACCTGTATTCTTTTTCATTTCTAGGAATTCAAAGATATCTGCGTGCCATGGCTCAAGATAGATTGCAAATGAACCTTTACGCTTCCCTCCACCTTGATCAACGTAGCGAGCTGTATCATTGAAAACTTTTAGCATTGGAACGATTCCGTTCGACGTACCATTAGTTCCTTTGATGAATGAACCTTTTGCGCGGATATTGTGGATTGAAAGTCCAATACCTCCAGCAGACTGAGAAATAAGTGCAGTTTGCTTAAGAGTATCGTAGATACCATCAATCGAATCATCTTTCATCGTAAGTAGGAAACAAGAAGACATTTGTGGCTTATTTGTTCCCGAGTTAAATAGAGTAGGAGTTGCGTGTGTAAAGAACTTCTGACTCATTAGGTTGTATGTTTCAATAGCAGCTTCCATGTCATTCATGTGCATACCAACAGAAACTCTAAGAAGCATTTGACCTGGTCTTTCAACAATCTTCCCATCCATTTTTAGAAGGTAAGATCTTTCAAGCGTTTTAAAACCAAAGTAGTCGTAATTGAAGTCACGCTTATCAACTAGAGTTTTATCTAGAAGTTCAGCATTCTCCATTACTGTTTCATATAATTCTTTTGAAACTAGTGGTGCGTGCTCACCAGTTGCTTTATTTACATAGTGATACATTTCCTTAACATTCTCAGAGAAACAACCTTTTGTTTCTTTGTGAAGGTTTGAAACTGCAACACGTCCTGCAAGGATATTGTAATCAGGGTGCTTAGTCGCTAGATAAGCTGCAGTTTCAGCTGCAAGATTATCAAGCTCAGAAGTTGTAATACCGTCGTAGATCCCTTCAATTACTTTTTGCGTAATCATTGTTGGATCAACGTTATCTTCTAAACCAAAAGCAAGTGTATTGATTCTATCTGTAATTTTATCAAATTTAATTGGCTCTCTTTCGCCACTTCTTGTTTGTACGTACATTTCTTAAAACTCCGCGTCTAAAGTGAAAGTGTTATCAGACTTTTCTGATAAGATACCCGGTCTTTGGTATTCAGATACTCTCTTTTCAAAGAAGTTTGTTTTCCCTTCTAGAGAGATTAGCTCCATCCAATCAAATGGATTATCTGATCCGTAATGACTTTCTAGACCAAATTGTTGCATCCAGAAGTCTGCTACGAATTCAATATATTGCTTCATAAGGTCTTGGTTCATACCGATTAGAGAAACAGGAATTGCTTCAGAGATAAATTCTTTTTCAATTTCTACTGCTTCAGTAATGATCGATTTAATTGTCTCTTTTGAACACTGCTCATCTTTGTCTAGTAAAGAGTGTAGAAGAACAGCGAATTCACAGTGAAGTCCTTCATCGCGAGAAATAAACTCATTAGAAGTACATAGACCTGGCATAAGTCCTCTTTTCTTTAACCAGAAAATTGAACAGAATGATCCAGAGAAGAAGATACCTTCAATAGCTGCAAAAGCGACAAGTCTTTCTGCGAATGTATTCTTTGCACGTAACCACTTCATGGCCCAGTCTGCTTTTTTCTTTACTGGCTCAAAGTGATCAACGGCGTGGAAAAGACGATCTTTTTCTTTAGCGTCTTTAACATACGTATCAATTAGTAGTGAGTAAGTTTCTGAGTGAATGTTTTCCATTGCGATTTGGAAACCGTAGAAACATCTCGCTTCTGGGTTTTGTACGTCGTTGTAAAAACGAACCGCAAGGTTTTCATTAACGATACCATCACTTGCTGCAAAGAATGCAAGCACGTGAGTAATAAAGTGCCTCTCATTGTCATTTAACTTTTCCCAGTCCGCAAGGTCCTGTTCTAAGTCAATTTCTTCAGCAGTCCAAAATACTGCCATGTGTCTCTTGTACATTTCCCAAATTGAATTGTACTCAATTGGAAAAAGAACAAATCTGTCATCGTTTTCTGCTAGAATTGGTGAAGTCACAAGTTCCTCCTTAACTTTGTAAAAAACACGGACAGTAATGCTGATGTGCGAGGCATTAAAATCTTGTGTGTGCGTCTTACATGTAACTTAAAAATTAGTAAAAAATATCAAATCTTTTAAAATTAATTTAATAAGATCGTGCTGTATGTTCTATTCTAGTTTAGGCCGATGGAGTACTTCTTATCAATATACAATGGGCCAAGATTTTGACATATGCTTTTTGCGCCTCTAATTTTTATTCTTGATCACTATTGTATAGCTTTTGATACCCATTAAATATGGGCTTGACGAGATTTTGCAAGTTCTTTTTACAGAAAAAAAATCGTGTCTAAAAAAGTCTGTCATCTAATTTTTAGAGGTGAGGGGGCGTGTTAACGCTATGTGCTTATACTATATCTTGTGGCCGTAGGATTTTTGACACTACTACATCTTGTGAAAATATACGAACATTGGAGTGCGTTGTAATTAAAATTACAAATTTAATCCCAATTAAGTTTTAAAGTCGGTGCTTCTTTGATCTTATTTCTTCTCTTATCGTATTCACCAGTTGTTTTCACAGAAGCGTGTCCAACTTCAATTGCTATTGTGTAAATATCGACACCAATTTCTAGGAGTTCACCAATGAATGTTGCTCTTGCTGAGTGGGGAGTAATCTTTACACCAATCCCTGCTTGTTTTGCATAACGATCAAGAAGCTCATTAATAGTACTTGGATGGAGTGGTTTATTAAGAAATTCTGGATTACTTGGATTTCGTGTTGGTTGAAAGAGCCAGTCGTTATCTCCCGTTTCTCTCTCACACTCATTCATCCAATCAATATACTCTTCGATGGCCTTTATTGCTAAAGGGTTTAAGACCTTCTTTCCAAGCTTTCCACCCTTTGCGCGGTATTGAAGGACCTTATTGTCTCCTTGAGTTTGATAGTCTTTAAACTTGAGATTTAAGACCTCGCTCTTTCTAAGTCCTGTTGTAAAGAAAGTGACAAATAGAGCAACATGAAGATATTTGGAATTCTTATTTTGACCCATAAGAGCAAAGAGTTCTAATACCTGATCTTTTGTAAGGGCATTTGTAGGGGACTTTACTTCACTACGTGGTCTTCTGACACTTGAAACTGGATTTGCTTTAATTGAATTTTTTTCAACGAGGTATTTAAAAAAAACACTTAGACTTGCTAGCTTTCGATTGATCGTCTTAGGAGTTGAAGGATTCTGATTATGGCCGCCAAATTCTGATAAGTAATTTCGATATTTAATGACATGGATTCTCTCAATACTTTCAAAGTTTTCAATTTTGAAATAATCACTTATCCAGCATAGGAATTGATTAATATCGTTTAAATATGATTTTCTTGTATGTGATGAAGTGAAGTTTTCAAAAAACTCTTCATCAAGATCAAAGTTGTGGCCAGGATCGACCTGCTTAAGACTGAACATATTTCTATGTTAAGTTGTTTTATATCGGGTAAGAAGAGGGAAAAATATACGCGCTATGATCTTCATAATCATAACGCGTATCAGGTATTACTGCGCTTGAAGGCGCGATTTGATAAGTTCTGCTTTTGTGCGTTTTAAGTTCCAAGTTAGGCCAAGGAAGTTTAGGCCACGAATTAACCATTTTGTTGGATCAAAGTGGTACCATTTAATACCGTTGCGATAATCAGCTTGAAAAGTGTGGTGGAAATTATGATATCCTTCACCATATGTGAAAAGCGCCATGATCCAACTATCACGTGCCGTTTGCTTCTTATCATATGGCCTAGTTCCTACAACATGGCATAGTGAATTAATAAAGAATGTGCAGTGGTGAACAAAGACGATTCTTGCAACACCAGCAACAAATAGTCCTCCAAGCCAAGAGCCTGCAATTAGATGACCAAGAAAGGCCGGTAAGAGAAAGCTAAAGATAATAACAAATGCCAAATAGAACTTATGTTGAAACATAACCATTGGGTCTTTTAATAAGTCTTTTGAGAATTTGTATTCATCGGCATCTTCTAAGAGAAGAATCCAGCCCATATGAGCGTAGAAAAAGCCTTCATTGATATTATATGGATCATGGTCTGTATCTACCTTTCCGTGATGAACTCGGTGATCATTACACCACTTTAAGGCCGAGTTTTGTACAGCAGCTGCACCAAAAATCAATAAGAGAAGCCTAACTGGCCAACTTGCTTGATAAGATCTGTGGGCAAAGAGTCTATGATAGCCTGCTGTAATACCTAGTCCTGTTGCAATATAAAAGGCCAAAGAAAGGGCCATGATTCTCCAATCAAAACCGTCAACTTTAAGCCATGCAATAGTTCCTGCAATAGCTACAATAGGCGTCAATAGGAGAAAGATTGTATTTGTTTTGTTTAAGTTCTTAAATGAATAAGTTTTCGTGCACATTGGCGTTATCCTTGATTTGCGTGTGGTACTTCTTCTTAATTTATTTTAACAAGAGGCAAACAGATTCATTGTAAAACTAATGTAAATGTTGACGATAAGTTAGCTATAATATGTAAATATAAAATAAAAACTATTTCTTATAGTAAATGTAGAGGTCAAAAATGGCTTACTTAGGTCGCGGTATTAGCCCTAGAAAATTATTTTGGTGGTTCTTTTTTGTTACAAATATAGCAACAGTTTTTGCGGGAGAGTTCTTTAATGAATTCTTCTATTATCAATACTTAGTATTAGTTCCAATATACCTTCTAGGTTTTTATGATCTATTTCAAAGTGAACATACACTAAAAAGTAACTATCCTGTTGTTGGAAGGTTTCGTTATGTAATGGAAGATCTAAGACCTAAGATCTATCAATACTTTATTGAATCAGATGAAGATGGAACGCCGATTCCAAGAACAATTCGTAATGTTATTTATCAAAGGGCCAAGCTTGCTCTAAGTACTAAACCATTTGGAACTCAGAAGAATGTTTATCAAACTGGTTATGAGTGGATAAATCATTCAATGTATCCTAAAGAATTTAGTGAAGTTCAAAAAGACCTACGTGTTGAAGTAGGAAGTAAGCATTGTACTAAGCCTTATAGTTTATCAATTTTTAATATTTCGGCCATGAGCTTTGGGTCTTTGAGTTCACGTGCTGTTGAAGCATTAAATCGTGGTGCTAAGCTTAATAATTTTGCCCATAATACTGGTGAAGGTGGAATTAGTGATTACCATCAAAGTGGTGGCGGTGATTTAATATGGCAAATTGGGACTGGTTATTTTGGTGCCAGAAACGAAGACGGCCATTTTAGTGAAGAAAATTATAAAAATAAGGCAACCTTGGAACAAGTTAAAATGATTGAGTTGAAACTCTCTCAAGGGGCCAAGCCTGGCCATGGTGGGATTTTACCAGCAAAGAAGAATACTGCTGAAATTGCAAAGATTCGTGGTGTAAAAGTTGGAACAGAAGTTGACTCTCCACCTTCCCATAAAGAGTTTAGCAACGCAAAAGAGATGGTTGAGTTCATTGAGCGCTTAAGAAAGTTGAGTGGAGGAAAGCCCGTTGGAATAAAAATGTGTTTTGGAAAACGAAGTGAGTTCGTTGATATGGTAAAGACATTTAAAGAACTTGATAATTATCCGGACTATATTGCAATTGATGGCGCTGAAGGTGGAACTGGTGCAGCACCACTTGAGTTTTCAGATTCTATTGGAACACCTCTAGTGGAAGGACTAACTAATTCTTATAATATCTTAAAGGAGTATGGCCTAAAAGATGAAATTAAAATAATAGCAGCGGGTAAATTATTTACTGGCTTTGATATTGTCAAGGCCATCGCTTTAGGTGCCGATGCATGTTATGGGGCACGTTCAATGATGCTTGCAATTGGTTGTATACAGGCATTAACTTGTAATTCAAATAAATGTCCTGTTGGTATTACTACTCAAAATCCAGATCTAGTAAAAGGAATTAATGTTGAACAAAAGGCCAAGCGTGTCGCTAACTTTCATCATGCAACACTAGAGGCCGTAAGAGAAATTGTTGCAGCAGCTGGCTATGATTGTGTTACAGGTCTAAAACGAAAAGATATCTTTAAGCGTGACAGTAATCATGGAGTTCACTCTTACGAGGATATCTACCCCACATACAAGGTAGAGGTCTAATGGGTTTAGCTAAAGAACTTGATTATGATTTGCTTGCCCAGCAATTAATCCGCTCTATTCGTGCAGATAAAAGTCAGGAATGGGTTAATCAAAGGCTTGGATCTACTTCAAATATCGTTCATCGATGGGAGAAGGGACATGCAAAGGCTTCATGGGAGGACTTTTTAAAATTCTGTGACGTTTTTAGAATTGATATGAAGTTTATCTTCGTTTCATATTTACGCTTTCAGGGTGAAGTTCATGAGGTTAAAGAATTACTTTCTTTTCTCTTTAGTAATAAGAGTTTAAATGACGTGTCTATGTCTTGTGGGTTAACAACATCAAAGCTTCGTCGATTAAAAAATGGAGAAACAAACCTTAGCTTAAATAATTTTCTACAAATTATTTTTGGTTTTGATGATATGGAGTCAATGGCCTTGGTCTATGACTTAGCCGCTAATAATTCAATACCACTTTTAGACGAAAGCAATAATAAGCGTATTGAGATTACAAAACATTATTTTAGTAATCCAAATATAGGCTTAGTCCTTATATGTCTTGATCTTAATGCTTATAAGAAGCTTTCTTTTCATCAAGATAGTTTTATTTCAAAAGCATCTGGTATTCCTCTTAAAGAAGTAAACGAGATACTTAGTCTTTGTGAGGCCAATGAATTAATTGAGATGAAAAATGGCCTCTATCAATCAGGAAGCATTCGTGTAAGTGATCGCGGATCTAGGGATCAGATGCTTAATACTCGTAAATTTTGGCTAGAGAAGGCCATTTCAAATATGAGTGATAAAACTGAATTAGACGCCTATGGCTCGATGGTTTTTACAGCTAGTCAAAGTGCTCGAAAAGATATTATTGGCCTTTACTTACGCTTTTTTGAAGACTTTAAAAAGATTGTCATGGAAGATAAGGATGAAGACCTTATTCCTCTTATTCTAAATTTTAACCTTATAAACCCTGGCGATGACGATATAAATGACTGATATTTCATAGAAGTGTCTGATTTTGTAAATAATATTCCAAAATCACAGATAGTTTTTCATCTGTCATACCCAAGGGTTCTATCCAATTTGTTTATCCTCACATAATTTGATTTAAAACAAATATAAGGGGATACGATATGAAAAAAATAATCTTTGCACTATTTCTGATGATGCTTACATCTTTTACTTTTGCAGAATCAGTTGCTCGATTTCAACTTAATTTCACTCTTCAAAGCATGATGACAGGAGAGTATATCGCCGATATAAATTGTGAAGTAAGACAGGTTCTTCAATGGGAGTCTGCAGTTAATGTTTTTAAATGTGAAAACACAAAGAGTTCTGAAGTCTTTCTTATTAAAGGTGTAAATGGCGTGATTGGTTATAGTTACCAAAAGAATGTTGCTTACTCTAAGTATTACTTAAGTGGAGCTAATGGTTTAGTTTCAACTTTGCTAAAAAAAATGGGAAAAGAATATAAAGTTCTTGGCGCAGGCATGCTTGAGTTCTATTACTACGATAGAGCGCCAAAGCTTGGGACACAAGAAACAATTATTAACACTGACAATGACGATGCTTTAATTCTTAATATAAGTGATGTTTATTATCTTGATTAAAATAGTGATAGGGAGCTTAGCTCCCTTTGTTTATCTTAAATTCTCAATTAGATTTAAAAAATCGTTCCAGGTACTTTCACTTTAGGCAAATTCAACGAAAAGGCATGTTTGGAATTTTGTTAGTCATATTATCTAGCAAGTTGGCCATGAAATATAATGAAATTTATATGATCCATCTTTTTGTGAAATATAGAACTCTAGAGTCACAACTGTCATTTGTGACATTTTACCGTCTTTCATTATAACATCCACAGTACCATCTCCATTTAGGTCTCCTATGAATGCGATAGAAGGAGTACTACAGTAGAATTCTCCATCATAAGAACTGTTATCACATTCGAAATTTGCAATTTTAAGTAGGTTTCCCTCTGAATCACTTACATAATAGTTTATATAATCTGTCACTAGGCTATACTTATCATTGAGTTGATTAATTACACTTATTCCATTTTTAGCAAGAAACTCGTGTTCTTCGTTATTTTCTGGTAGAACCGATCGCCAATCGATAGAGAATTCGTAGCTGTCAAATGGATATTTAAAAACGTTTTCGCTCATTTCTAAAACTGCATCACACTTTTTATCTGGACTTTCTATGGATTCATCTAATGTCGTGTAGGCATAGTAGTCAAGTCTTGCGTCTATAGTTGTTGATTCTTCACCCCAAGGAGGTGGTTCTGGCTGAGGCGCATGTTCTATAATATAACTGTCAAATACACCATATAGTTCATAATCAAGACTTATGCAGGCAAACTTTCTAGGAGAAATATTGCTTTGAATAATTTTACTCTCATCATACTTAAATTGAACATTCTTGAGGTGGTTGAATAAGTTTCGGTCCTCGATAATACTTCGGTTATTTACTTTAGCAAAATTAACGGCTTTTAATGGGATTCTCTCAAGACGCCCTTTTTTAATTTGATGGAAATCACTTTTTTCAATATAAGAGTAAAACCTTTTATGATATTTATTAAATTGTGTCCTTAGTTCATCATAGAACTTTAGTCGCATCCTTTGCTCATGATTATTATCAAAGATATAGAAAATATAATTGTAGAAACTTATACGGGTAAATGTCGATTGTAAATTCTCTCTACTGAAGTCATCTTGTTTAAATAATTTTCTATATCTTATATCTTTAATTACTTTTAGTGCCTGTTCTTTATTCATTTGAACGTTGCTGTCGGTGATTTCATATTCACCGTCTGTTAAACGATAGACATCATGAACTCTGCCTGTCTTCCATAATAGGTCGACTACTTTGAGACCTTTTTTGTTTACGATGATATTTGCAAATTTGAAAGATGATTTATTAATTGCCTTTTTGAGTATCTCTAAAGGTGTGTGGTTTAAAATCTTCCTTTCGAGAATAGAGCTTCCCGTGTAGTCAATCTCGTAGATTATAGAACTATAATCTTCACCTAGGAGCTCTCTTGCCATTCTTAAGTTTTCACCAATGATAAAACTTATCAATGTCGGTGAGTTCTTATTTTCTTTAAAAGCTAAGTCTACCTTGTTTGACTTTAAAATGGATAAGAAATCAGTACTGTAACTAAGTAGAGAACAATTACATTCAAATTCTTTTAATAAGAATATCGCCTTTTCATGATAACCAAAATTACTAATAATAAAAAGAATATCATTTTGGTATTGCTCAATCATAACCAAGTTATTATTAATTTTTTCACCAAACCTTGATACTTGAGGACCTAGATCCCCATACTTTATTTTGAATAATGTCTTCAACTGATCAAAGCTATAGTCTTCAATTACTGTCGTTTCATATTTTTGCTCATGGTTTCCTTTAAAAAAACGATAGGCAAACTCGCTATATCTATTATCTTGATTCTTTAAGTAATCTAAGATTTCCTTATTCCCATAGGTAGAGGCGAGGGCCAAGGTAAAACGATCCGTTACAAAATCTTTCTTAATATCTAGTAGACTCTTTAGTTTATCAATTTTGCTGAACTGTACGAAATACAATATGTAAAAATTAATTAATTCATTTGGTGTATCTTTAAATTTATTTGAAAGCCTCTTTTCATAGTTAAACTGTACAATACATGATTCATCGATTGGTTGATAACCTCTTACAAGACTACCTTCTACGCTATTGCATCGATTAATAATTTTTATATTACTTTTTTTACCAAAGCTTAAGAGACTTCTCGCCTGTGAATTATGTGGAATAAGGTAAATGCAAATGCAAATTATCTTAAATATCTTTAAATCTAGATTTACTATCACTGAGGTATCCTTCTTATATAATGAATCTGCTCATATTATCGGATACTTGGTTACTTTTTTTAAATAATAAATATTTGTTCTGTGGTTTTGGGAACTTAAGGGTCATTACTTAGGCAAACCTTAAGAAGCGTCATTATCTCAAGTTCTCGATTAAGGAGTAGAAGATATCATAGAGAGAGACACTATTTCTTCTGATGCTTTTTATTGTGTAGAGTTCGATGGGGATAATCATTTGTCTTTTGTTTAAAATTCTCATAGGGATTGTTCTTTTCATTAATTTATCTTCCTCCTGTTAGATTAAGTAGGAGGACCTTGAATGGCCCTCCTTTGATTTAGGTTATGCGGCAAGTTCAAACTTCATTTTTTCTTTTGTGATTCTAGTTAGTTTTTCAAAGTCATACGTATAGCGTTCTCTTAAAAGCTTATTCTCTTTAATTGTGTTTACTAGTGCCATTAAGTGATGACTTTTTCTGTAGTCAGTCTCTTCTTTGTTAGACTTTTCTTTATTACAAGTTGGGCAAAGCACTTGTAAGTTGTCGATCATAAACTCTAAGTGAGGATGAATCGACTTTGGTTTAATGTGGTCGATATGCATATTTTCGTGTTCAATACCGCACTTTAAGCATTTCTTTCCTTGGATGCGAAATACCTGTTTGCGTAGGTACTTCCAATTTTTTTCATTCCCAAACGCAACTTGGGACTTTCTAGTGTGAATAAACTTCGCAATTTCAATTTGCGTACGAAAATCAGCTTTTTCCATCTCAGGTATTGCGATTTTTGGCCTGATAACGAAAACAAATAGCGATAACATCAACGAGAGAGAGCCTATGTACCATACTAGTGTCATGGCCAGTTCACGATAGAAGTTAAATGATAATCCATTCATCGCGATTGCATTCATTGCGTTTACCTCCGTCAAAATGTCTTTTTACTCTGTGTGTTTTTTTGTGTGTATGTGTGTTGTGTGCCTATTAGGACTTCTTCGACCTCCTCACATAGATAAGTTGCAAAGGATGTGCCAAAAAAGATAACAATTTTAGATGGTTATCATCTAAAAATTATGATTTATGGAGATAAAAAGTAACTGTTCATTTTAGTCAGGATCAGAGCGGCGCCACAAAATTAGAATATTGTGCTGAAATCTTTCATGAGCTCACTCACGCTTGGTAGATCCTTTATTGCACCTGAGGCTTGGCCTACTTCTAATTCACCTTCGTCTGTATCACCATCAAGCATACCAAGTTTTGCGCGTCCTTTTCCAAGGTGTTCAATGAGTTTTTCAACTGGTGCGCATTCAAGTTCTAATTTAAGAGATTCGGTTGCAAATTTATTTTTTAGAAGCCTTACTGGTACATGGGGTTTCATTTGAAGACGAGTATCTCCTGGGCCTGCTGCAATGATTTTATCTTTGTAATTTTGATGGGCACTACTTTCTTTGGTCATAAGAAAACGTGTGCCAAGTTGTACGCCACTTGCTCCAAGACAAAGGGCGGCCTTTATTGTTCTCTTATCAAAAATACCACCAGCTGCAATAACTGGGATTTTAACTGTGTCACATACTTGTGGAATTAGACACATGGTTGTGATCTCATCACGCCCATTGTGGCCTCCTGCCTCAAATCCTTCTGCAACAATGGCATCAACGCCAGCATCTTCACATTTTTTGGCAAGTAGTGGGCTTGAGGTAACGTGAACGACAGTGCATCCTTGGTCTTTTAGAAATTTTGTATATTTCTTTGGAGAGCCAGCTGAAGTAAAAAAGATTTTTATCCCCGCATCAAGACATACTTGGATTTGTTCTTCGGCCAAACGATAGAGTAGTGGAACGTTTACACCGATATGCTTACCATCTTCTAATAGGTCATGTGCTTTCTTCAAATGCTCTTTTAAAAGCTCTGGCTTCATTGAGCCTGCACCAATTAGACCTAGCCCTCCAGCATTGCTTACAGCTGCCGCTAATTTTGATCCAGAAACCCAAACCATTCCACCTTGAATAATAGGATAGTCGATATTAAATAATTCACAGATATCTTTTCCACTGTCTTTAAAATTCATTAAATATCCTTATCACTAAAAGCAGGGGTCTTTGACCTTATTAATTCTTTTTCTAATTTTTCATCTCGATAAGACTCAAGAGTATAGGCCCTTGTGGCGTTTCTCTTATTTCCAAAGCCTTTCATATTCGTGACGATAAAGCCTGCCTCTAACATCGCCTTACGTATTTTAACTGAGGCCGAATATGTTGTCATAACAGAATCTTTATTGCATAAGCTACGCAGATTCCTGAACCATTCTTTTGTCCACAAAGTGGGATTTTTAGTAGGCGAGAAAGCATCCTGAAAAATACAATCTATCTTAATATCTTCTAAGTCTAGATTCTTTATAGTTTCTCTAGCATCACCAAGTAGGATCTTTACTTGAAAATTCTCTCTTAGATTAAAGCTTATGAATTCTTTATTCTTTTCTAGATTACTTATATGCTTACCAATTGAAGCTTGAGAAATTACCCAATTGGCCAATTCAGGATCAATTTCCGTTGTGATAAATTGAATCTTATTAGCTATATCTTTAGTGCTTTCAAAAGTTGCTAGTATTCCAAGGCCTGCTCCAAGTCCTATCTCTAAGATCGTTATGCTAGAAGCTTGGGCCCTATCTAGCACACTACAGCCTTCAACGTAATTATAGAGTGTTTCTTCTAGAGCACCTGCTGTTGAGTGGCAATTCTCATCAAAATGGCCACTGTGTAATGTTATATAACCATCATCTGTTGTAACTGCTTGATATTCGCTAAATTTTGTTTTGAATTTCATAGGTAAAACTTAACATTTCAGTGATTCAAGGTCTATTCCCATTAAGTTTTCTTAATTTTCGACGATAAGATATCTGATGAAAAGTATCGGCTTTAAGCTTCCAACATTCATTATTTCTCTCATTTTACTCTTAAGCTCATGTGGAGAATATGGTGGCGGAGTTGCGTCTTTGTCCAATCGAAATGTCGGTGATATTGTTGAGGTGCAATCATCTCTAGATGAAATTGGTACTAGCAATATTCGCTCAATTTGTTCACGTCTTAGGGCCATGAGAATGGATCTCCAAACGATTACTGATATTGAAAGTGTAGTCTTCAATGTTAAGTTTGGCTCTTGTATGAGTGGTGATAGTGTTCGTGATGTTGTTGCTGAATTAAATGCAAATTATAATGGAACAGCAACTCTTTCTGTAAAGACTAATCAATTTGATGTTCCAGGTACTCTTTTAGAATCACAGGTTCAAACAGATTTAAATGGTGTGGTGGCAGATTTTTGTAGCGCCTTTGCAAGTAATAGTGATGTCAATGCTGTCTATCAAAACTATGCAAATCAGGGGATTGTATATTCCTTCCCAAACACAAATACTTTCATTAGAAGTGTTGTCATTGATAATTCTCAGAATAAAGTATTAGTTGAGAAGCAAACTTATATTATCGAAGAAAATTCTATTGCTGATAAGAATGTTTTAGTTGAAAGAATCGAATACCAGTCTCAATGTGCTAATAAGAATGCAAAGGTCGATATCCAAAAACTAAATGAATACCGACCTTAGAATATTTCTTCTTATCTAATTTCCCAATCTTTATAAATTCCAGTAAGCCTAGGTGTTACAAGTGTATGATAGCGCTTAAATAAGTCATAGCGCTCCTTATCCATTGAAGAATGGTTTGCTAACACTCTTAAAGTTTCAAGATATGAAAGTCCCTGACAAATTGTTTCAGCATGAAGCATGAGTTTGTCGACATTATCTTCATTCATCCATGCTTTAGGATTAGTTAAGTCTGATAGCTTTTCTGGTTTAAGGCATTTCATAATCAACTTAATAAGATTCTTCTTAAAAGTATATTGACTACCTGAAAGCTCACGTTGGCCTAAGTTATCACTTGCTACCCATGCAAATGCAGGGTGCTTGATAAAGAGATTTGAGAAGTATTTTTGCGGATTTTTTGCAACATACTTAATCATATCCTTAAGTGCCATAAGGGCCTGGATTTGACTTGTTCCTTCATAAAGTAGAGGCCCAAATGAGTCTCTGTGATAACGACTTACTGGATACTCTTCCATGAAGCCATAACCACCTAGAACTTGAATGGCCTTTGTAGAAAGCTGTGTATAAGCTTCACATGCATAGTATTTAACAAGTGGAGTTCTCTTTCTTGTCCAAATTGAAGCATTCTTAAAGATGGCCTCTTCTTCTTTTGTTAGTTCTCCAACTTCATTCTTTTTAAGATCAAGTTTTTGGAAGATATCATATGAAGAAATTGTATCAACTAAAAGAGCTCTAAGAGCATCTCTTTCTGTTTCAAAATCTTCTAAATTTCTTTTCATAAGTGGTAATTCAGATATCGGTTTATCAAATTGAACGCGCTCTTGAGCATAGTTCTTTGCATAACCGATACATCCTTCAATTCCACCTAGGGCCTGCATTCCTACAGCAATACGCGCCTCATTCATAAGGTGAAGCATGTATCTGAAACCTTTTCCTTCTTCTCCAATAAGACGTGCAACAGAGTTTTCATATACGATTTCGCATGTGAAAGATCCGTGCATTCCCATCTTGTGTTCGTTCTTAGCAACCGTATAATTAAGGCCTTCTACAGTTGGATCATCTTGTTCACAGATAAACATTGAAATACCCTCAAGTCCTTCTGGTGCACCTTTAATACGTGCTAGAACAAAACCAATTCCACCACCACCATTAGTGATGAATATTTTTGAACCATTTAATTTATATGTGCCATCACCAACTGGTGTTGCGCTTGTTTTAATCATTCCAAGATCAGAACCACAACCTGGCTCTGTTAAGTTCATTGATCCCGATAATTCACCTGCAACAATCTTAGGTATAAGTCTTTCGGCCGTTTCATGATCACAGAAGCGGTGAACCATATCTGCGATAGAAGTAAAGAATGCAAGTTGCGTACATTGTGAATTACATGCACGTGATAATTGCTCTAAGAGTATCATTAGGGCAACAGCTGGTAGACCCATACCACCAAATTCTGTCGGAACACATAGGCCAAAAGCACCAAGTTCAGTTGCTTCTCGATAGAACTCACTTAATTCTTTTCCTGGAATAGTGCGACCATCCTTAACAACACCAGCGCCATTGACGTCAATGGCCTCTGCGCGATTGTAAACAGCATCAGCTGCCCAGCTTCCAGTTTGTGTCATAAGTTCTTCAATAAAACTTATCACTTCTTCTTGATTGTTAAATCCATCTGCAGTTGGGAACTCTTTGTAATAAAGAGGGATTATGGCCTTCCAGTCCACTGCGTTCTTTAACATCCATTGCCATTCTTTTTCATCGCTAAAATAATTCATTAAAGATTGATCCTTTTATAATTTAACTATTAACTAATATTAAGACATTTTTCGAGTAAATGTGTCAATTCTATGATAGTTAAACAGCATGTCAAAACCACGCCGAAATACACGTGAATCACGTTGCCCAACTTGTCGCATCAATACGCATTGGTGCTTTTGTGAGCATTTGAGTAGTTTTCACAATAACACTGAAGTCATTATCCCAATGCATTATACAGAGCGATGGCTAACGAGTAATACTGCATATTTTGCAACCCTTGTACTTAATAAATGTAAAATTATGGAAAGGGGAAATATGTATGACCCCTTTGATCCAAACGCCTTTGATTTCGAAGAAAATAATTATATCTACTTATTTCCGACACAAGACTCACTACCTTTAAATGAGTTTGTGGCCGATCATCGAAAGACTTGTTTGGTTGTTCCGGACGGATCTTGGTCAAAAGCAAAGAAATTTCATAAAAGGGAAGATGTTCTAGCAAAAATGCCAAAATTTCATTTAATAGATGTTGGTGAGAGTATCTATGAATTAAGAAAGTCTCCAGGAGAGAACTTCTTATGTACTTATGAAGCAATTGCACACGCATTAAGTGTCTTAGAGGGAAGTGAAGTAAAAGATCATATGATGAATATATTTAAGGTCTTTGTGGAAAGAGTAAAAAAAAGCCGGAAAGGTGATTTCCGGCTCGATTGAAAAAATAGGATGTCGTAGTAATACTATTCGAGCATTGCTTTAAGTTGCCAGTTTTGCTTTTCTAGCCAAGCAACTTTGTCATCAGCATATGCTACTGTTGAAGCATCTCCTGCTTCGTCAGCAGTTCTTGATAATTCTTTAAATGCATTTAGGAAGTAGTCATTATCTTTTAAAATAATTTCTAATGACTCTTTACTAGTAAATGAAGACTCATTAGTTTCTTTAATACGACTAATCTCTAATGCATTGGCCATTGTTAGAACTGGTTTTTCACCAAGTTGTAATTGTCTTTCTGCAAGGTCATCAAAGATAACGGCGAACTCATTGTATAGAGTCTCTGTTAACTCGTGGATTGGAAGAAACATCATTCCCGTAACATTCCAGTGAATATTATGTAGCTTCATGAAATATACTTGGGCATCTGCTTGAATAAGTTTTAATTGATTAATTGTATTCATACGTTCTCCTTTTTTGTTAACGTGATCAGTATAACAATAAGAATTATATGAATCCAATAAAGAATATATGTCATGTAATAGTCAAAATCTATTGAAATTTAGGTTTATTAAACGTATGCATACACCGCGTAAAAGTGCGATGTAGTCCCTAGAAGAACACAAATATGCCATATTGCATGACCGAGATAAAGGCTTTCACGCAAGTAGAAGAGAACTCCACTCATGTAACACGCTCCACCAATAACGATCCATTTTAAGCAGTCAAAACTTAAGTTTGATTGAAGTTCATTTCGAATAACAAGAACCATCCAGCCCATAGCAAGACAAAGAACAATTGTTAAAACTTCAGATTTGTTAAATGCAAATAATTTAATGAGAATCCCGATAAAGGCCAAGGCCCAAATATTGATCATCATCCACATTCCGGTTTCACCGCGAATGGCCAGCATTAGAAATGGAGTATACGAGCCAGCAATTAGTAAATAGATACCAATATGATCCATGCGACGAAATATTTCTTTAAGTCTACGACTTCTTTTGCTGTCAAGGCCATGATAGAGAGTCGACATACTATAAAGAAAAGTGATGGAGAGTCCAAATACGCTATAGGCAAAAGTATGTAGACCTGTTTGGGCCTTCATGATCATCATGACAGTACCAACGACACCAAGGATTATACCAAGGCAATGGGTTGAAGAATTAATAATTTCTTCAAATTTTGAATAGAGTTCTCCGTCTCTCTCGTGCATATTAAAATTATAGCAGAAGTTAAGAAATTCTATAGGTAGGTTATTTATTCACTTAACATTTTCTTAAGTAAAAGTGTCTAAGTGTCTGTATTTGCAAACCAACAAGGAAGCCTCTTGGAAAGGACATTTTCGCCAATTTTTCCACTTTCATAAGGCATTAAGGCACTATTAACGATAATATCCATACGACATTGCATACTAGGATAACTATCTTTTGTCTCTTTCACCACGAGGTTATCAGGCGTATGAAATTGAGGAAGTACATCGTTATTTACATAATTGATGGCCAAGGTGAAATCACGAGCAACTTGCATTGTCTCAAAACAAAGTCTTTTATTTAATTTATCTTCTAGAAACTTTTCTTCACAAAGAGATGCGGCATATGGATTAAGCTCTAGAGGTGCATCGAAGTATTTAGGATACTTGGTGACAAATTTCTTATAACAACTATTGGCCGCAAAGAAGTCTGATTGGCCTTCCGTACTCATATGTTGCATTCCCTTAATTTTAATGCGGGGATATTCTCCTAGTAAATGCCCAACCTCATGACATGCTGTAAAGACAAAGGCCCTTTTGGTCATATCAGGCAGTCTTGCAAAGCCACCCCAGAAGTTTACTTGATAAGTGTTATTCTTTTCTTCGTATTTGGCCCACGCACTAAAATAAGGAGTCTCCCAATCTAGTGTTGCAATAACCATCGTCCGCCCTTGGCGACGAGCTTCTGTTTGATATAGTTGAGTGACTGTACTTGCTATGAAGTAAAAGTCTTGTTGCTTTATCTCCGAGCCCAAATCCTCATGAGCTAGTATCTGATATTCATGAGAATTTCGTTCTTTGCTCTTTATTGAGGCATCAGAGAACGAGGAAACCAGAAGAATTGATAAGAGAATGATAAACTTCATACCTGCCTTATACTTTCAATCTTTACCAAGGCATAAATAATTGAAAATAATACAGTCTTTTTAATATGATAAATATTGGATAATATGTTGGGTATGAAAAAAGAAACAGTAGCACAGGCCTTACTAGGTCATTTAAAAGATGAGTTTGAAAAGGCTCAAGAAGTTTATGAAAACTCACGTGGAGCTTCGCAAGAAGCTGATATGGCCCAAGAAGGTAAGTATGATACTCGCGCCATTGAGGCCGGTTATTTAGCAGGAGCCTTAAAAAAGCGTGTCGATGAGCTTGAAATTGACGTTAAAATGATTGAGGAGCTAATAGAAGAGCTTCCTCAAGGCAAGAAGGTTCAGATAGGCTCTCTCGTTGAGTTAAAATTTAATAATCAAACTCGTCATTATTTCATTACACCAACGGCAGGTGGAACTATGTTAAATGTTGACGGTAATGGACTTCTTGTTATCTCGGTTTTTTCTCCGATTGGAAACGAAGTTCTTGATCTTGAAGCTGGGGATATTTTTGATGTTGAAACGGGTGATATTACCCGAGAATACGAAGTCGTCTCTGTAAATTAATCTTTAACTTGGCCATTCATAGCTAAACTTTTCGTTTTCTTGAGCGGCCAAGATCTCATATGCATCACTTGGGTTTAAGTCTCTTGGATTTAGCCAATCATCTATATATTCATGATTTAGAAATATAGGACAACGATCGTGTCCCATTATTTCAACTTCATTTGGTGGATCTGTTGTAATTATAGCAAAGGACTTAAATTTAACACTTCCATCTGTAGACTGCCATTCATCCCACAAGCATGGCGCCCACATGAATTCATTATTTGTTGGCTTGAACTTTATTAGAGTTTTCTTATTATCTTTTAATACCCACTCATAGAAAGCATCAAAACAAACAATGCCATGATTTCTCATAAATAGAGGAGACCAAGTCTTTCTCTTTTCAAGTGAGTCGACTCTGGCGTTAAAGACATTAAATTTAGTTGGGATCTCTTCTGAAGAACCATTTGGCCTTATACGGTAGCGCATAGGAGAGATTAATCGCTTCTTTTCTTGTGCCGTTATAACACTTGTAAAATAATTCGGGTAGATGCGACCAAGTTCATCTGGGCCCTTAAAGTAGCTTCCACTTGGTTTTCGTTTTAAGTTTAATTGTTTCTTAATTTCATCTGCCCCAAGCTTTGATTCAAGCTCTTGCATGGCCTTAAATTGGTTGTAGGATAAGCGATCAAAATCCGCATTCATCGTCGATGAAACTCTTTTTAAGTCACTTGCCGCTTGGATAGAAAAACACATAGATAAACTTTAACATATTTAAATTATTCGTCGAAGTGGATATGATATACTTTGTTCATGATAAATAGAAGATATAGAATTGAAGGTAAGGTTCAAGGGGTATTCTTTCGAAAAAGTACTCTTGAATATGTTAACCACCATACGCCTAATATTACTGGTTATGTTAAAAACCTTAAGGATGGCAGTGTTGAAGTTTTGGCCTGTGGTGATCTCGAGGATATTAATAATTTAGAAGCTTTCCTAAAAGAAGGCCCTGAGACTGCAGAGGTTGAGAAAGTAACATTGATTGAACAGCCAGCTGTTGCAAATTTCAAAGACTTCCAAGTTGGCTGAGAAAGCTGTCTAAAAATTTATCTTCCACAGTAATCTCTACAATCAAATAGCATGAATCTCTGATAATGCTATAAAGCATATATGAAAAAATGCTTATTTCCCCTTGTTGTCTTATTTAATATCAATACATTAGCTGTTGAGTGCCCAAGTCCAAAAGAAGTTATTGATGGTAGCTGGAAAACGATCTATCAATGCAATAATGGATCTCTTATTTCTTCTTATGAAATATATATGAAAACTGGCGCCCGTACAGGTCAGAAAACCTATGATGAATTGGGCAGAGAGACATCAAGTGATTCATGGAGTACAGATGGAATATATACATATCATTCGACTCATAATTATTTAGAAAATGGAAATTTTGTAAAATCAGTTTATGTAATTGAAGATGATAAAGTCACAAATAAAATAAAAGAAAAAGCTGAATACACTGGTGATTCACAAGATCCAACTTTAGTTAAGGACTGGGTCATAACTCAATCCTCATATCGCCAACAGGGAATAAGACACTATCGTGAACTCGAATATAAGCCGTATCGTATCGATGTTTTAAATAAACAGGGTGAAGTAACAAAGTATTATGAAGTCGTTTATAATATGAAAGCGCCCCTTGCTAATCTAGTAAGTGAGTTTAAGGCATATACACCTAATGGCAATCTTGTTGGAAGTTACCGAGAAGATGGAGAGTTTAGTGTTGCAAAGCAATTAAAGAAGTTCAATTTATCAAAGAATGAATACGAAAGAAGATTAAACGTATTTAATGATAAGACTCGTGAGCCAGTCGTTATTATTGATACAGGCTTTGATATTATGCACCCTTCTTTAACTCATAAATTATATAATTCACCATATGATATTGTTGGGGATGGCGTTGATAATGATGGCAACGGAAGAGTTGACGATTCATGGGGATGGCAAAGGCAAGACGATGCAGGCCTAAGCCTTTTACGTGATGATAATAATATTAGAGAAACACATTCTCTTGTTCATACTCCATATCCTGTATCTCATGGTACACATGTTGCGGCCCTTGCATTAAAGGATCTCGATAATTACGGACTAGTGGGATTTGCAGGTGATGTGGCAATTAGCGATCATTTGCAAAAGGCCGGTGAGTATATAACAGATAAGAATGTTAAATTCGTAAATATGAGCTTTGCTATAGGCTTTCCTGGTGCACCAATGTCTGCACCTCGTGATTCATTTCATTTCCTAGAGAAAATCTTTGTCGATAACCCTGAGACGTTATTCGTTGTTGCAGCTGGAAATGGACGAGGAAGTCTTGATTTAGATTTAAAAGGTAATGATAATTATCCAGCAAGTTATGATTATGAAAATATGATCAAGGTTGGAGCGTTAAATACTTCTAAATTAGAAAAAGATAAAATGGACAGCTATAAACCAGCAAGCTTTTCAAAGTATGGTAAAACAAAAGTTCAAATATTTGCTCCTGGCCAAGGTGTTGTATCAGCGCAATCTGGTGGCGGTACAATACCGTTAAATGGAACTTCTATGGCCGCTCCTTTTGTGACAAATATTCTTTTAAAGGCCCATCAATTAAACCCAAGCCTTTCACCACTAGAGCTTAAAGAGTTGTTATTAAAAACGGCCTACATACCAAAGAGTGGAAAACTTCCATGTGAAAGTGGTGGGATTGTTAATCCCGATGCTTTCTATAAGGCCGTCCTTAAGGCGCGCGACCTTTAGATATTTGAGCAATTTGGCGTGATAGCTCTTTGATTTGTGCAATCTTTAGATCATTTATGTCACCTGAGGCAATGAGTTCTCTTAATTCTTTTGCCTTAGGTTCAAGCTTATTTAATAAATCTCGTCGTTTTTCATTTTTTTCTTTCACATGGCCAAAAATCGTCTTTAGCTCTTGGCGAAGACCATTAAAATCATTTTTCGCCTTTGCTGCAATTGTCTGATTTATAAATCGATTAAGTACCTGTAGTGATTCTGGCGATACCATTGGTATGGTATGATTGACATCAGCATCTTTTACAATAACTGAGTAGTAGCCATTATTATCTTTTATTGCGGAAATAGCACTGTCGTTACCAATTTGAACTGTAAAACCTTTATTTTTTTCAGGAAATTTTAATGGAGCACTCTCAATATCAAATGCCATATTCATATTTAGAGAATCGTTTTGCGCGCGAAATCCTCTTGTGATACTTGAGATCACATTCGTTTTTCCTGATATCTGCTTAAGTGCCGATTCGGGGTCTGCATTACGAGTTATACTTCTTGCTACATGATAGATATCTTGTGAATGATTATAAACTTCTTCCATCGAAAAATAATTTGAATATGCCTTACCATCATGTAACTTTCCATCTTCCTTGCTATGTTTTACACGAAGATCATAAACAGACTCTCTACCTTTTGAACGGTTATACTCAAATTTTGCATGTCTGAATTCATGCGGAACAGTGTTTTGATGGTGACCTTGTAAAAGTTCATCTAGGTTTGAAAAATTGAATGATACGGCCCTTGTTCCTCTATTTGATTGTCCAGCGGCTCCAACATATGTATCAGGGTAGAATAGGATTTTTTGTCTAAAGTCATCATTTCTAAAACGTTGAAGCTTTAAAACACCTGGATGATTGCGATCTGCTGCATATTGATTAAATTGAAGGGCCTTTGTTCTTATTTCGCGCTCTTGCTTTGTTTTCTCATCTTTAACTTTTCTCTTTAAAGTAATTACTCTTACTGCAAAACCTTCTTCATTTAATTTAGAAGCAAGATCTTCAATTTCTTTATCTCCAGGACTTTTCATCGCTCTTTGCAAATATGGAGTCGTAGGTAATGACTGTCTTTTCTCATTACCGATTTTTAAAAGTGCACTTTGTAGGCCTTTTGCAGATAAGAACATATTTTCAGGGCCTTTTTCACTTCGATAAAGAACTTTCTTCATTCTCATCATTGCTTCAGGTGCGATGATTAAGTTACTTAGCTTCGATTCTTCAAGTAGCTTTAATAATTGCTTAGCGGCAGGAGTACTTGATTTTAAAAGGTCATCTTTTGTAACCACTAGTCTATCTGAGTTTTTTCCATCAATAGTGATCGTGTCTTTTCGAGTTGGTATACCAAGCTTTCTTGTCACACCTTCAATTACGGAAACAGCATTATTTGAGAGTCGATTAATATCTTTTGGATTCTGCTCAACACGTCGAGCATATGTTAGTTCAAGACGAGAGAGTAGATTTGCCTCATGCTTAAAAGGCATTGTCGTATTGGCCGTTTCTTCATCATAATTATTAAATTCTGATTTATTATCGTCTAATTCATTTTTTGATAATAGCGTACTATCTAGTTCTTCATTATGAGCATTATTCGATCTTTTTGATATTGAAGAAATCGTTCTTCCTCGATTAATAAGAAATTTTGCAACCTTGGCCATAACGATAGCAGGCGGTATTAAAACGGAGCCTGCAAATTGGCAAAGGGCCTGTGTTCTTGCAGCAGGGTTTAAACATGCGTAATTTTCTTGCATAGAAAAATACATTTCTTCTAGCATATTATAAATGACTTTTCCCATTGTGCCGGAGAAGTGTTTAGCGGCATTCATATAGTGAATTGGTCCCCAGCCATCTGTTTCACTTAAAGAGCGAGACCATTCCATAGCAAGAAAATGCTTTGCACTTTCCATTGTATTAACAAGTTCTTCATTTTTTTCTTGTCTTGTTTCAGAGTCAATAGCGTATTCAATAACAGAGCCGATAAACTTCATGAATTCAACAGCAGATCCCCATAGACCTTTTAAGCATGAGATAAATTCAACCCCTGCATTTGTGTCTACAATTAAACTAGGGTCACATTGCCTTTTTCTTTCTGCCTCTATATTTTCACATGCAGGGGAGCTTGTAACGATCTCACAAAGTGCTCTTTCGTTAGTTTGGTCAAGTATATCAAGGTCACCAAATTCAAGACAGCGAGTTTCAATTACATTTAGGTCTAGCTCATAGTTACTTGTAGGAACAAAGGCGAGTGTTGATTGCGCCAATAGAGCTATAATTAAAGAGGATACAATAGTGAGTTTGATTCTCATTTATTTGACTCCTCAATATAATTTAGCTTTTTCTTGAAATCGTTAATATCTTTTTTGGTTAGTTTTTTTTGAGATGTAATCATCGTAATGATGGACTTATTCTTTGATAAGATGTGAATCTCTTTAAAGAATGTTTTCACACTTCTTGAATTAAGATAGCTTCCATTATTATCAATTCTAATTTCATCTTTACCCTTTTGAAACTTAAGGGATGATGTTTGAAAGTTTGAGAAATCTGCATATTTTAAAATCTTATTTCTACGTGCAAGATATTCTTGAACTTTTTCTTTGTTGTAGTTTTCTAGCTTATTTTTATTATTTTTGACTTCAACGCTTATTCGTTTTGATCCATTTTTCCAAATATCAATATTGTCAAAAGAGAGGTCTTTAACCCAACTGCTATTTGCATATAGTTGAAATTGAAAAAGTATAAATATCTTTATTAGTAAAAATCTCATAACCATATGAAATTTATCGGCTTTTTATTAAGAAAAATTTAATTTTCTAGACGCAGACTTGATGCCGATATATTCTATTGATATGAGTCAGGCCATCAAAAAGGTTTCAAGTTCTATTCGTAGTATTTTCAAGCCTTTATCGCTATTTATCGTTGTTATTTCCTATTTATTAATAGGTCAAGCTGTTGAATATCTCTATGGCCCCAAAGTATCGCAGTCTCTTGTGCTAAGTGGACCTTTTTATTTGTTCTTACTTACTGCAGTAAGCTTATCCTTATTATTAAATTTAATTAGAAAACTTATAAGAAAAGAATTTTCTTGGCCTAGTTTACTTGTACATATTGGACTAATTGGATTGTTCACAGTCAGTTCTATCTCAAATATTGAAGGTCCATATAAGAATATTCAAGCAAGCTTAAAACTTAAAACTGGTGAATCTACTAACGAAGCGAAGCTTGAAAAATTTGAAATCTCCATTCTAAATAGAAATACAAAAGAGAAAGTCTTTGTCGATATTAATTACTCCCTTCGCCCACAAGGCTTAAATCTTGATTTTGGGCCGACATATCTACTGACTTATCTTCCATTTAGTCAAAGGACCTATAATCTACGTGATGCCCAGGGAGAGGTTAGTGCCATTATTGAAGTCCTAGATAAGAAGTCTAGAGAAACTAAGAAACATCTACTTTCAACAAATAATTATGATTATGAGAACTTCTTTGTTTCAAATAATCGAGAGATCTTTCTTTATAATCAAGAGAAGTTAAATTGTTTATTGAACCTAAGTAATATTAATCCTTCATGTATTGTTATGCTAAGGAGGCGATCATTAAATGATCTAAAGAATGATTTATGCAAAGAGGGCAATTATCTTATCACTAAAAGTGGATTCATCTCTCTTGCCGATTCATGTCGATTAAATGAAGTAATGGATCGCTTAATTATCGATGATAAGATTGTCTCCCTTGTTAAGTATTATACTGACAAGCAGCTAGAAGAGGATTATCACTATAAACGAGACCTTGGCCTTGATAGGACTGATGTTATTAAATATATCGAAAAGCAAAGTCCAAAGCATGTACGTTTTATTAAACCAGGTCAAGATCAAGAGATCATTGATGTGGCCGGCGATTTTCACGATATGAGCTTTCAATATAAAAGCTATAAACTACCTTTTAACATTAATCTCCAAGAGCTAAGTGGTAACAAAGCGAAATTTATATTAAATGGGAAGGAATATACTTTAGAAAAAGGTGATCTGGTAGAGACTCTAGACTATTATATTAGATTAAATAAGCTGGACTCTAAGGCCCGCGAAGTTAAGGTGTCAGTTTTTAGAGATCAGCTAAGATCCACAAAAACAACGTTCTTTTTAATCTTTTGCCTAGGTTTGATCCTCTTTACATTTTCTTTCACAAGAGAGCACATGACATCGAAATGAGTTATTGCAAAGATCTGATTTTCTTAATTTAGTACAACTCTATTTTTAACCTTTCTTAAACTGACCTCTTCAATTTCCCTCGATATAAGATTGTTCAATAAAATTACAACTTTTTTAACAATTGAGGATAAAGGGAGAATTTATGAAGAACTTAGTTTTAATTACATGTGCACTATTTTCACTAACGGCATTTGGAAAGATGCAACAATCAAGCGTTATCATCGATTCATTTGATACAGAGGATAAAGCTAAGGAATCGTGCTTAATGGCGGAAGTGGAATATGACGAACTTAAAGACATAAAGGTTGATGGCCTTGCTTTTGAATTTATTATTGCTCAAAGTAAAAAGAGCTGGGACTGTCGAGTAAGAGCAACTCTAGATAGTTATGACCAAGTATTAGCAAAAAAGACTCTTAAGCAGAAACTTACAACTGATTATGACAAGTCTTATACAGAATGTATGAAAATGAGAAATAGAATCATTAATACAACTCTAGGATACGTATTTGGTGATGTAGACTTCTATAAAGAAGGTGGATTCTTAAAGAAGAAAAAGCACGTATGTGAATTTAATTTTATCGTTGTTGAGTAATCAGCGCGCATAAAGGAAGACAGCGGTTTTGTGAGGAGACTGCTGTTTTCCTATAATTTTTCTAATTCCTTTTGCATTTCTTTAAATTTATTCTATAAATTCATTTAATGAAATATATCTCACTAATAATATTTACACTTCTCCAATATGGATTTGCCTCTAATAACCTGAATTTAGGTAAGAATGTTACCGTTTCTGGTATCTCTTCAGGTGGCTACTTTGCCCATCAATTTCATATAATCAATAGTGGATTTGTAAATGGTGCAGCTATCTTTGCAGCTGGCCCTTTTTATTGTGCTAGAGGAAATGCAATTACAGCAATGAAAACCTGTATGGAAGGTAAACTTGTTAGTGGTACTTCTTTATTTTCATACCAATATATAAATACTCTCCAGTTTAGTGGGCTCATTGATCCTACCTTTAATCTTAAGGATGACAAGGTTTTCTTATTCTCTGGAGTTCTAGATAAAGTGGTTCATCAAGAAGTGACAAATGAGTTAAATAGTCTCTATGAATTACTAGGTGTTAAAGAGCTTAAATACGTAAAGGATCTTCAGGTTGCTCACACGCTTCCAACTTTAGACCAAGGTGGAGAATGTACTAAATCGCAGACGCCTTTTATCGGAAATTGTAATTACAATGGTGCGCTAGAATCACTACGTACTCTTTATCCAGATAGACGAAAAGAAAATAATGTCTTAGGCGGTACACTTACTAAAGTTAGTCAGCGAAAATTCTTCTCTTCTTTTGACATTGGACTATATAGGCCACTTCTTATGGAAGATGCATACTTGTATATCCCAAAGTATTGTAAAGATCATCAATGTGAACTTCATATTGCCTTTCACGGTTGTAAGCAATCGCTAGATGATATTGGAACTGACTATATTGATAAGTCTGGTTTTATAGAAGCCTCTGAAGAGCTTGGACTTATCGTTCTTTTCCCTCAGGCCAAAAAGTCATTATCAGACTTTCAAAATCCTAACTCGTGCTGGGACTGGTGGGGATATTCAGGTATGGATTACTCTGTTCGCACTGGCCAGCAAGTACGTATTATTACTGATATGGTCAAAGACCTGCTCAATAAAGATATGCAATAATTACATAAATTCTATTAATACCTTGTCTGCTTGTTTCACCATGGTAAATCCTATTAACTACAAAATAGGAGTATCCCCATGAAGACACTAGTAGCAGTATTTGCTATCTTTCTAGCTTTTGGCACGCAAGCGGCTGATTATTCAGTTAATTTTAAGCAACTTTCAACTTATTCAAATGATTATAAAATTGCAAAAATTAAAGAAGCGCGTTTTCAAGTGATGGCAACAAGTAAAGGTGGAATCCTTCGTTATTGTTATAAGGATTATGAGTCAAACTTCCCATACGCTCCGCAGAAGAATCCATATTTCATAAGCCAAAATATTACTCTAGAGACGCAGGGAACAGTAGTTAATTTTGGCAAATTAATCCCTTTGTTTAATAAGTTTAAGGATGAGTTACAGGATGATTTAAAGCTAGGATGTGGTACAAACGCATACTTATCTGGCCTTGTAATTTCAGAGCTTGAGGATGGATCAGAAGCTCGATCTGATTTTACTATTTATTTTAAGAACAATAAAGTTACAATGGCGGCCAGTGCTTATCATATTGAGTTAGAAGCCGGAAAGACTGCAATAATTGATCTTATTCCAAGTGCTTTTTACGCTCAAAGTTGGCAAAGACGCTGGAGCGATCTTGATCCTGCTGTTGGAAATCCACAATCAAATTACTAAATAATCAAGGCCTCTTAAATATAGAGGCCTCTTTGTTCCGATACCTTTTTCATACATACTTGTAACAATTGGCACATGTGGTAAACATACCTAATTGATATGATCATAAGAGCTCTTATTCTATATTTACTGTGCTTTCTAGCATCAAACTCATATTCTAATACAGATGACAGGGATCTCTCTATTAATTTCGAATACTACGAAACCTTTGTTAACCGCTATCATATTAAGGAGATTATTGAGGCCAGAGGACAAATTGTTACAGTAACGAAAGATGGGCCTTTTACGAGATTCTCTAAAGAAAATTGTCATCAATCCTATTATAATCGCTTTGATAAGAATGAGCATTTTCGTCCATATACCTTAAAAAATAATTTCAGAATTTCGCTGGAAAGAAACACAAGTGTAAACCTAGGCTCAATTGCTGAAAAACTAGATAAGCATAGAAGTGTGCTTAAATCACTTATAAAAAGTAGCTGTAAAATAGATTCGTATATTACTGTACTATTAAAAGGTTTATTAAAGAATGGACATGAATTTCGATCTGATTTTACAATAATTCTTAAAAGGCTAAATAGAACTCATCCAGATCTATATCTATTAATTAAAGATAAGAGAGAAAAAATATCTTCAAATGATCTCAACCAGGCCATTCTTGGCCCGACTCTTCTAACTCGTGAGAATATGTGGAACGGTGTTTGGTTAGAGCTCGACCCATTGGCACCTCACTTGCAAATTAATACTCCATTACAACTTAATTAGCGCAATTCACTAGTGAAATTGCCCTAGACAGTGTTCATTTATTAGACAAATGATTGCTGCTTAGACGTATTTGGAGACTCTCTTATGAAGAAGACGTTATCGATTTTTGCTCTTGTGGGACTTATGCATATAAGTGCAAGTGCTGCTTTTTCAATTGCTGATCAAGCAATGGATAGTACTAAGTATGAACTCCCAAAAACGAAAGAGAAAGCTGGCCGAGATGTCGCAGACACCGGAAAGAAAGTTATTCGTGTAAAGGGGAGAGATAAGTAGTGACAAGAATCCCAAGCTTAAAGGCATATCCTATTATTGGAAGTATTGGAGAGTTAAACTTTAAAGAGTGTCTCTTTGAGCAACTAACAGATCGAACATATGATCTTGGGGACTCATTTCGTTTTAAATTATTCCATAAAGATGTCTTAGTTGTTTCTGAGCTTGAGAGCTTTAAAGAAGTTATTGTAAAGAAGAGAAATACATTCTTAAAGGGCAGCACTCTTAATGAAATAAAGCATATCAATAAAGGTAGGCCATCCATATTAGATGCTGATGGCGAAAGTTGGCAGAAGTTAAGATCAGAGTTAATCCAATTCTTCACACCGAAGATTCTTGAGGGACTATATTCAATAGCAAATAATAGACTTGAAAAACAACTTCCTCTATTTGGTGAGAAGGCCTGTGTAAGAGATGTAGAAGTTCTCATGGGAAAATTGGCCTTATCAATTACAAGTGAATTCTTTATCGAGCATGATTTTAAAATATCAAAAGAAGAAATAACTAATCCAAAAGCAGAATGTGACAGCTTTTATTATTTTCAAAAATTTCTCATTGCTGAATTAACTAAGAGAATGAATTATGGCCCATTGTGGAAGTATCTTCCAACAATTAGTAATTTACGTTTTTCCAAATTTATCAAAGAAGGAAAGGACTTTGTTAGACAAAAAGTTGAAAAAGGAACAGAGAATTATACCTTGATCACCTATCTCAAGGATCAATGGGTTGATACAGAGTCTATCATTGGTCAGATATATGGCCTTGTCGGCGCTTCATTTGAGTCTACAGCGGTTTCATTAACTTGGGCACTGTACTTTCTAGCGCAAAACCAAAAGCTTCAACAGGATTTGTATGAAGAACTTAAAAATTATGATTTAAAAGATACGAAATCCTTTATTGATAATGAATTACTTCAAACATATGTGGATGAAACTTTAAGGTTAAGGCCAGCATTTCCAATTCTTTTTAGAGAGGCCTGTGAAGATGCTCAAATTAACCAAGATGAGAAAGTTATCGATGTTAAAAAAGGTACGATCGTATTTACGTTATTAGGTAAGATCCTAAATAATAAGAAAGTATGGGGAAGTGACCATAATGAATTTAATCCACAACGATTCAATAATCTAACAAATGAACAGAAGAAGTCTTATATTCCTTACTCTACAGGTACTAGGACATGCCTTGGGCGTGAGATGGCAAATATTGAGGTCAAAATTATCTTGGCCCATCTCATAAAGAACTTCGTTGTCACACCAGCATGTGATCTAAGTCTAGTGAAGCCAAAACAGAAATTTGTTTTTAGTAGCGACCGAGCAATTGATTTAGAATTTACAAGACGTTAATACTGTAAAAGAGCATTTCTGTCGTAGTAATTTAAGATATCTCTTTCAACCGCTTCAATGAGTGTTTCGTAATCGCGCTCAATTATGATTTTGCCATCGATTGATCCGGCATCTTTTAGGATCTTTTTGGCCTGCTTAATCTTAGGTTTGATTTCAATAGATACGAGACCTTTGTTTTCACCAAAGAAATGTGCTTTGCGCTCTTGTGTCGACTGACAGCCTGATACACTATCGTTAGTTACAAGAAGAGGTGATAAGGTATCTGATTTCTTACCTATATTTGTTTGCTTATAGAGAAAGTATGTAAATATCGATCGTCTTTTATAGAACTCTCCTTTTACACTTTTTGTTATTTTCTTAGTAAGCTTCCTCGATACTCGCTCAAGTTCTCCATTTTCCTGATTTAACATCTTGTCTAGCTCAAAAGTCATGGCCTGGTCATAGCTTAGCTTCTTATTCTTTAAGGCCCTGCCTGCGGCTTCAATACCAATTAAGTGAGAATAGATATCCTCATATGAGAAACCTGACATTTTCTCAGCATTTTTAATCTTTAATGCAGACCATCCATACCAAGTCGTAAACTCATGCCAAGTAAGAATATTATGGGCCATATACTGGGCCGTTTCTATAATTTCATCTTCATTCAGATTTAAGTGTGGCAATTTTGCGATAATAGAGCTTGGCCCTTGTGCTTTTAGCGCCATTTCCTTTGAACCATTTTTAATGGCCTCTTTTATTTTACTCACGTAGAAAGCAGTATAGTCACTGCCGGTTCTTAAGTGAGCGATATCAATAAATCCACCACGACATGTGTATATTAATCCTCGGTCTTCTTCCTTCTTACTTTCGAGATAGCTGTGTTGACCAAGATCATCATCAGCTCTTGAGTAGATAAAGAAAGGAAAAGGAAGGGCCCCAATACGCATCTGAGGCTCTGTCTGGGCCTGCTCTTGTGTAAGGTCTAAACCAAAGGCCTGAGTTGATAATAGCGCGATAAAAATAGGATAGAGAATTCGGTTCTTCATAGCTTTTTCTACCATTTTCAAGGTCTTTTATGGGCAAAAGAGGAAATATTTATACTCTATGTTCATTTTCTATATAGGTGCCAAGCTATGCTAAAATGGAGTAATGAAGTTGATTATTCCTATATTTCTATGCCTCAGTGTTCTTGGTGCATCTCGTGTGGAGAAAAAAGTTGATATCAATGCCGATGGCAAAATCGACCGGATTGAAATCTATGAAGACAAAGATCTTATCGAAGTCAGAGAAGACAGAAATCAAGATGGGAAAATAGACGTTATTACAATAAATAAGAGTGCCACGTTTTCAAAGCAAGTACGTCAAGAT
Organism: Halobacteriovorax sp. DPLXC-1; assembly: GCF_036903125.1. NCBI lineage: Bacteria > Pseudomonadati > Bdellovibrionota > Bacteriovoracia > Bacteriovoracales > Halobacteriovoraceae > Halobacteriovorax > Halobacteriovorax sp. DPLXC-1. Next base: position 83,172 of record NZ_JAYMCO010000002.1, on the reverse strand, counting down.
ACAAACTTTGATGGCAACTATGATCGTATTAAAACCTTTAAGAAAGTTAAAGAATCACCAAATAATAAGAATGCTGGAAAAATTCAAATAAGGACTCAGGTCGATAAGGATCATAACGGAAGCTATGAAATTGATTTTTATAATTATATAAATCCACTGCAACAAACAGATTCTAATCCTTGTCCTACACCAAGTCTCTGGGATCAAGGTGTTTTGGCCTTTGATATTCTTTCACGTGAAGTGAACACGATACTTAATGGTGGTTTTCTCATGACTGGCTTCGGTTATAAAGTCGAAGATGCTTGCTTAAAGAAATGGGGAGAGAATTTTCCAAGTCTTGTTAAGGAGACTATGGAACAAGGTATTCAATGCCTCGACAATCTTGCAAAGTCGAGTCAGAAGATAACGGGCTCATCGCGCCTATCTTATGATCTTAAAGAGCTTCTAAAAGAAGATAATGTCACAATATTATGTACTGATATGGACGATGATCCAGTATATTGGGAAGGTGTAATGGCACATGCCTCGGCCCATCCATCAACTAAGTCAAGTAAGGGTGTTAAGCATCCCTATATGTCGATAAATCCCTTTCAACCAAATACGAAGAAATCAAGCTCTAAAGCAGAATATGAAGCTGAGATAAGTGAATTAAAAAAGACACTATTTCACGAGCAGCTACATAATCTCGGTTTTTCTCATAATCAGGATATCGAATATAGTTTTGCCTGTGAGGACTGTTGTCTTTCTTATGAAGATGGCAATGATGAGTTTTTAAAAACAAAGCATGCTTGTAATGTATGTAAGGGTGATTATTCTAATAGAGGAGACTTAAACTATATACGTGACATGTATTCGTATGGAATAAATTCAAATAATATGGGCCTTGTAGAAAGTGCAACTTTCAATTACCTGAAAGAAAATCCAAATGAACCAATTGGTATGGCATATCTAACAAAAACACTTGCTGCTAATGGGAATGTTATTGGTAAGTATATTGCAACGGCCATGGAGAAAAAAGAATCCATAAGAAGTAATCCTGAGGCCAGGAAAATTGTGGCAGAAGTCAACAAAATGGAAACTTATGAGAACCCTGATGATATGGCCTCTCCTTTTATCGCAGCATCAATATATAAGCTCTATGTGGATCGTGATATAAGCAGCACTCTTTCTATCTTAGAGAAACATAAGAGCAAAATTAGCTCTGCCATAAAGAAATTAGGCCAGGATGAGGCAAACTCATATAAGGTCTATCAAATTAAGACATCCCTTTCAAATCTTATGCGCGACATTTATTATAATGATTACTTAATGTCAGATGCAGATAATAGCGTTATTCGTGCGCAATCTTTACAAAAGTACTTCACACAAGAAATTCCATAAATTCCATAGTCAGTTAACTTTCTTTACCAGCATTTTAGTTTTCTTAATTTTCTTCTATGTGAAAGTAAAATGTAGAGTATTGTTTATGAAATCGAAATATATCTTAACAATGCTATTTGCCTGCTTTCAATTATCTTCTTTCGCTCTAGAAGTTGATAGTTTTACCCATCGACATGTACCTTTACTAGACTCTTTAGATAAGCTTGATATCTACCTTAATAAGGCCTTGGAGGATGCTATAAAGGAAGCTAATCACGCTGATGATATCTTTGGCAATATTTGTCACAAAGGGACATTACGAAGAAAAGTAAAGAAGAACTTAGTGGCCTCCCTTAGAGGTTTATTTGTTGCTAATCCCTTACAAGTCTATATTGATAAGGGGAAATTAGGAGATGGATACTCTGTTGAGACAAAAAAGAGTGAGTCGGTATACCAATATATTCCTCTTATTTATAAACCTATACTGAAGCTTACCCCTTATTCACCACTCATTTTGACTAATAATGCCTATATTGGAAGCGACAAATTTAGTCATATGTTTAATATTGGATATCTATATTATCTAAAACATATCCGTCACGGACAAAGTGTTAAAGAAATACTCAAATATGGTAAGAGGTCTGAGTCCATTACCTGGGGAGGTTTCTTTAATGGAATCATCTCAAATGGTGATCTTGTGGCAAATTTTCAAGGGCTACGCTTCTTTATGAAGCTCTTTGGTAAGGGAGTTGATCCTTTAACTGGCGAAAGTTATGAAGGCCTGGCCGTTATAAAATGTGTCCAAGGTGAATTTAAGAAAGTTAAAGAGATAAGTTTTATCGACTATGTTGATGATGGAATGGATGAAGGCCTAAATTGTAATTCATATACAAATGGCTTTATGAGAAAACGAATTAAGAAGCATTTGGATAATATTGGTATGGAATGTCCTGTGGAGCCAGATCGCTGTGAGGCCTTGGGAGATAAGTATGAAAAGTATTCAAAGTATCTGCTGCATAAGGACTGTCGTTAATTAAAGCTTAAGATTTCTTAAAACAAGATACATCGACTTGTGTGGCACATGTAACATGTCGATGTGTTACTTATGCAAAGAAAAATCTCATTTCCTACATTATTTCTCATCTACTTATTAAGTTGCGCTTTTTCTTGTTCCAGTAATAAAGAGCAAAGTGATACAAAAGCGAATACACGCTCACTCAGTTCTGTGGAAGACAAGGTTGAACAAGAATATCAGGAGCTTGATCAGGATTGGCATGATAGGGGAATGGTTGCCAAAGACAATATCGAGCGTATTAAAGATAAGAGAACTCTCCAGGACTTGTGTATTAAAGACTTTGAAAGAAGCTTCTTCTTTCATGCTATACCTGAACATAACGAGGCCATTCGTGGAACCCAAGAAGATGGGATTGTTTACGCTTTAAATATTCTTCATAGTAGCGAACAAGTAAGAGATTATCGATTACTAAAAGTAACTCTTATAAACTTCTACTATAATCACGATAGCGAACTTGTTAAAGTTGATGTGCCGCTACTTGCCCGTGGCTGGAGGGTGCAAATGTCCTCTAGGAGACCAGGTGGTTTTGTGATCGATAATTCAAGGTGCTACTATTTTATCAATACCGTTAATCCATTTGAATCAGGTGTCCTATCAATTAACAATGGTAAAGATATTTAGTTAGTGTAGCACCTTGTTTATACTATTTAAGATTTAAATGCTTGATGCTATCGCTCTCATAATCATAAATATATGTTTGAATATCTACTAATGATGCATTATTCACCTTGTTTGAAGTGACGTAATTTAGAACTATTGCATTATCCGTATAAAAGTCTATTTTTGGAGTGCCTAGATTACTTTTTCCAAAAAGTACTGATTTATTGTCTACCTTCACAATCTGACCTTTTATCTTAGTCATGCTTAAGCCCATCTCTTTTAATTCATTCTTAATATGTGTTTCTGATCTTCCAATTGCCTTAAGCATTGGTAGCCTTGCATAATTACCAGTAAAAGCAAGTTTGCTATCACCTAGAGGCCTAATTAAGGCCGGAGCAGCAAAGACTTGAGTGAGAACGTTATTCATATTTACTTCCATTTCAGTTCGGCCATATAAAACACCCTTGTTACAAGAAAGGTATATATTCACAGTCTCTGTTTCATCGCCAGCAATGAAGATACTATTATAGGCAAGTTCAGTGCGATAAAACCCACTATCATTCTTTATAAAATCAATTAACTCAGCATCTGTAAGATTATTTGCAATTTCAACTTTTCTGGCTTCCCATTCTTCATCAGAAAGTTCATCCGGAATTAATCCCATAAATGGTACACTATTTAACTTCTTTTCCTGCGCACTTGCACGACAGATTTCCTGAATCTCCTTTGGTAGTTTCGAAGAAACTAAGGATTGGGCCGATGCCACTAAATTACCTAGTATTAGTATCGTAATTGCAATATTTTTAATTTTCATAACTTTCTCCTTATTAGGTTCGCTTCTATATCTTAATCAATTTCAAATTATCTTAGAGTCTAGATTCCTGACATTTTGACTTTTTAATGATTTCTTAACTCTAACTTTCTGAAATAATACCGATTATCTTGATATGTCATACTTTGATCTATGTAATGAATATAAGAAATCAAGAGAGCTCTTCTTTAAGACTCATGATGATGCTACAGAGTTTGCAACGACTGTGTTCAACGGTTTTCGTTCATATTTGGGACTTGATGAGAATGAATACGACCTCATAAAGCTCGTGCCTACAATTCAATTCGAGCCAGAAGAGGAAGAGGAATATTTCTCACCGATAGATGAAGATATTTCTTACACTCCTCATGGTGCCGTTAAATTGGCCGACAACGGTTATTGGATCTTTTCGATCTTACTTAGGCTCCATATTGATGGAAATAAGAATATGCAGCCAGCAGAAAATATCAAATTTGATATCAGCTATAAAAAAGTCAAAGACACGATCTATTTTAAATACGTCCAAGACAACCAAGACATGCAGATCCAAATAGGAGAGTTAGAGTCTTATTTAAAAAAGAATGTTTATTCAAATATGGAGAAAACCATTATGGAATTCTACCAAAGCCAAGTGAAATTCTTTTTACATGATCGAAGTGTTGAGAGGAAGATTGGTCTCATTGCTTAAATTATTGGCAATAATTATTAAATTCAATAATGTGCTTGTGAAGTTAATTCTTGAGCATAAATTAAATGAAGCTTGATAACATGTAAAAATCTCATTGCCTAAAATAAACCACATATTTTTCAAAAGAAATCTTTGTGTCGTAAATCGTTACTTCCTTCATAATTAAAGCTGTAATTTTTTAAGAGGGGGCTTTCTTATGAAAGAAAATCAAGATGTATCAATAAAGACAAGATTAGCGACTATTCTGGGTGGTGTACTTGGCTTTATCGCAGGCAAATATATGGGAATTGTTCCCTTTGTTCCCTTGTCTATAATGGCCATCACTTGTGCTATTTTAATGAAATCATATAATCCAGATAAGAATACGCTTAAGAGCTGGAAGATAGTTAGTGCTTCAATTCTTATAGGTCATGCTATTTGGATTCTTTTAGGAAATATTCTGCTATTGGCCCAAGGTGCAGGACTAACAATGATAACCATAATAGGGGGATTAAATGTAATTATTTACCTCACTATCGGCTCTCTTCTTGTAATTAATGAAACACCAAAGAAGTCCTTGATTGGAGGAATCATTTTTTCATTGTTGTTCACTCTTATGAATCTATCATCTTTAACATCAATTGGTAATCGTGCCTATATGCCACTTATCCTTCTACACTGTTTCTATCGTTTAAGCTTTATTGTAGTGGCAGTTCGATATATGTGGCTTTATGATACACGTCCTGATGGAACCGGAGAGATAGAAGTAATCAACAGTGAAAATATAAGCACAACATAGACGCCTATTTCATTTTATATGTTACAATATTGCAATGAAATTAGGCTTTCTTGCATTTTCTATTCTCTTATCATTAAATTCTTATGGAAATGCCTGCATGAATTCCATACAAAATATTGATGATCTCGATAATTGTCTTGTGAAAATGGGACAAAGGCCCACTTCATCGACACAAGAGATCCAGCAGAAGCTTCAACAATTTAATATTAAAAAGCCGGTTACTATTAAAGTTGAAAAACTTGAAGAAATTGCTCTAAAGTCCTGTTCGGCCCAACCAACAACTGGAGAAGTAGGCCTTAAACTCAGTCAGGAAGTTGAAAAGATTCTAAAAATAGGGACAGTACAGCTTGATTCCTGGAAAGTGCCTGGCTTTCCTACAACTGGGGCCAAGGATTATTCAATGAAAAGCTCTCGTGGTTGTGATGTTAATTCACTCATTAAACAAATGAGGGCCGATGTTTCACGCACAAAGCCTGATCTTATGAATATCTATGCTATGGGACTTGCTGTGGATACGACAGATAGTCAGGGGCAAAATATAGCAAAACTTAGAAACTCTGTTGATTTTATCTACCAGGATCTTCCAAGTGACGCGAAAATTGCTTTCACTGTTACCTCGTATGGAGATAAGTTTCGAAATGGTTACAGATTTGAAGGCACAAAAGGTGAGGTCTTAGCAAAAGTAAAACGCTACTTATCAGGACTTAGAGTTTACGGCGGTGGTGATCGCCCTGAATTTGTCTATGGTGGAAGTTATATAACGAGCAAGAATCTCAATCGCGCCCATGGCCTAGTCTTTAACTGGACAAATGCGCCAACAGATAACACAAAAGTTACTGCGCGAAATGGACAAGTAAAATACAACTTAAGAAATTTAGCAAATTTTGCACGTAGAAATGTACACGTCATTAGAAATGTCTTTATCAGGTGTGGGCCTAATTAATAAGATGACATTTATCAATTCTTGGCCCTAGAAGCCTATACAGTTGTCCTTTTGGCAATTAAATCTGCCATTTTCACAGAAATATACAAATTGCGAAAATCCCTGCTTTTTAAAAACTTAGAATAATCTCAATATTTCTTATGCATAATACTTTGAAATCATTGGCTTCATCTCAATATGAATATGTTCGCCCATATTTGAGGTCATTTAGAACGTAAACTAAGAGATAATTATCAATCTACAAATCGATAGGGACGCTTTGGAGATTAAATGAATTTGGAAATGGGGAAGATATTTGCGGGATATTTATATGGCCTCTTCATATTCTTGCAGTCATTTCTATGTTACTTGGTATGGAATGATTATTTTATAAAGAAATATGGGCCTAAGGTGGCAAATGCATTTGACGGTGCCATCATACAATCACTTGGGGTTGTTCCTATAGCTATGTCCTTAATATTCTTCTTTGTCTTAGGATCGCGGAGAAAGATTCGAAAAAGGATCTCATCAGATAAATTCATAAAGACTCATGACAAAATCAATTGCGAGGAAATCGCTCGATTTGAAGTTGTAGCAATGTGGACTAACGCCTGGGCCCTGGCCAGCACCATAACAATGCTTGGAGTTCTTGGAGTTATCACTCATGGAATAAGCTCAACACAATTCTACTTTTCTTATGGTTCAAGTCTTGCCTTAATGCTCATTATGTTTCCAAGGCCCAAAGCTTTAAGGATGCCACTAGGGGATAATGTTACTCAATTACAACCCGACAATTGTATTGAGTTATATTCAAAAGATGAAGTGTATGATAATAATGATAAAGACAAAAAGATGAGTGCATGAATATTCGTTATTTTTAGTATGGTGTATTGAATGAATATAAAGAAAATTAATAATGAAAACTTTGAATCTGTTGTCTCTAGTGAAAAGGGTGTTTTCGTTATCAAGTTTTATTCTGATACATGTGGCCCATGTAAAACAATGGCACCTGTCTTTGAAGCCTTAAATAACAATAATCCAGATGTAAATGTATATGAAGTAAATACCATGGAGAGTCCAGAGATTGCAGATCAATTTGGAGTGCGTGGAGTTCCATACACGGCCATTTGTGAAAATAGGGAAGTTCTCTATGACTTCACAGGACTTACACCCCTAGGAAAGATTCAATACGTGATTAACAATATCAATGATTCACACTTTCGCTTAACTGGTGAGTTCAAAGCACCAGAAACAAAGAAGAACTATTTCTTTGAAGCAATCGTCATTAGTTTGCTAGCAGTCTTTGCTTTAGCTATCTTTTTTGCATAGGCCATCTTGTAAAGAGAATATAAACTTTTCATTAAGTTTACTAAGCCATGATTAATTTGCTACTAACTGATAATGAAATCTATCATTTTCACCTTTTTCTCTATTCTTTTGGCCACGCATTCGTTTGCTGCAAATGATTGTGCTGATCTAAGTGACGACTGTGCGTATTATAGCTGCATAGAAAAAGAGCGAGTATGTGGAAAGCGTGGTTATCCCTTGGCCTTTGGGCAAAAATACTGTAATAAATTCGATTCTCGATTTGAGAAGTTTTCTGAAGTGGGTAAGAAATGGATTCAGGATGTTAAGGCCTGCCTAATCTCGGGCATGAATGACATTTCTTCTGAGTCTAGTTGTAAAGAGTTTAAGAAAACGGCCATCTCTCACCATGTTCCTTGTTATTTGAGTGCAGGCTACTGTGAGCTTAGCAAAGAAGATAAGAAGCAAGTTATAAAGATTGTCAGAGCATCGGCTTGGAGACTTGATATCATTCTTGCTGGCTACCAAGTTATTTCAAGCTGTTTAAATGATTGATAATTGTTCTTTTAAGCACTTAATCCACTTTTTTTTATCACTAATAAAGTGCTCTTGGTAGGGAGAGTGGTCGTATATTAATTAATCAGTACCAGCTTAGATGGTGGAGTTCCTGGCAATATCCACAATAATAATATATTTACAAATGTTTAAGGGTTGTACATTTTCTCTGATCTAACTTGTTGTTATTTAGTTCTGATAATTGGCCTTAGAATTGCTAATTATATATCTGAATATTTTTTTAGAAGAAGAGTTATTGGAGGAAATTTATGAAGAACCTAACTATAATTATTGGACTTGCATTTTTTACATCTGTTTCATCATTTGCAAACGATTACTTTATTAAGACTTATGAGTCTAGGTCAACTGTTTCCAGATACCAAGATATGACAACTATAAATATCTCAGGAGAAGCGGCAAAAGAAATGTATGAAAAAGCAGTAAAGGCCAAAGGTATAAAAAATGAAACGCGAATAGATAATGTAATACATAGTACTGTAATGTATCAAGGCTTTCATTGCATTAAGTCTGAAATAGACTCAAAGAAAGTATTACGACATGATTGTTCAATCAATTTATTAGACAAAGAAATTTGATAATGGGTTAAGATTATTGGATCATATTGCACGGAGAAGGGAAAATAATTCACCCGATATAATATCCGTTATATCGGGTAAGGCGTATATTAACGTGTTGAAATGCTAAATCTTGTCACAAACCAAGCTTACAGCTGTTACTCTAGACTCATGCTTTTTAGAGTTACTTAGTACATAGTTTGCAAAACTATCATCTGCTGCAGAATTATATTGAAAATAATCAGCATCTAATGACACTTCTTGTTTGGCCAAGTTTACAATTCCACTATAGTCATTGCGGCCAATCTCATAAGAAATTATCATTGCATTATTATCATATCTTTTAGCATTAATTTTAAGCTGGAAATTTTCACCATCAAACGTGTTGCCACATATGATATTTCTTTCTTGGTTCATTTCTGGCACATATAGATCAATTTCTCCAAGCCAACAAGTATCTGTGGATACATAGTTAACTTGATCCCATTTCTTAAGAAAGGTTTTTTCTACCTTTTCAGCGCTATGCCAGATGCTACATGTATAACGATAATTAGATGCTATAACCGAATTTGATAAAATTAGCGTGGTAACCACGGCAAGTTTTAGATGATTTTTCATAAGTTCCCCCCAGAATTTGAAAAATTACTATCATAGTGAATTTTCACTACATATCATGTAATTTTGCCCCGTGGGTACCACGGCTAAAATTTACAAGATTTTTCATCAAATCTGATTATTTCTTATTATAGTAATAATCATCGCTAAATTCTTTAACTTCAAAACATTCGATACGAAATAAGTAATGATCTGACTCTCCAAATGTTTTTCTATTATTAGCGTTATCATATGCTCTTGGACTATAGATAACTCGTGGTGTGACAGGCCATGTGGCATCATCAATTGTAGTTGCATCGTGATCTGTTTCAACGGCCGACCATTTCAGGTATCCATTGCCACCAATAAAGACATTTGAAAACAATGAGCGATCATTGTCTAAATCAATTAATAGCTTTATATCTGGGCCATATACGGCATTGTATTGTTCATGAAATACTGTATTTAAAAGACGCCCAGCATACGCACGATATGTGACTGGATTTACTTTTTTCTCAAAGATATCAACTTGGCAACGAAACGAGATATAATTTGTCGTTCCAAAATCGATTGTTGCTGTATAAGCTGTTGCGCTTAAAAGACAAATAGAAACAAATATCCCAAACTTTGTAAGATTTCTCATAACTCCCCCAACTATAAAAATTATTTAACAATTTTTATCGGAAATAGGAGAGACTTAACACTTAAAAAAAAGTAAAAATTCTTCTTTATTTATCTGTATTTCTTAAGTTTAAGTATAGAGATCCTCGAAATAACGTCATTGAGCCGCTAATAACCTGTCCCTTCTTATATGGACAAGCACCGACAACATTTACTCCTTTCATCATTAATTCAGACTCAGATAATGGATTGAAGTAACTTCCCATCCATACATTTGGATATGCTGTGCGTACATGACAACCGAAGCTAGTCATTGTCACTTCTGTGATATCAGCAACGGCCTGTGCTTCTTCATAAATATATTCTTCATCGTATTCGTATCGATCACTTTGAAAGTCTTTAAACCAGCATGAAGGCCTTTTTTCATTAAATAGGCCGGCCCTTAACGTATCAACACGGCACTGCCCTTTTGGATAATCATTAAAGATCGTATATGGACTTATATGGGCCGTCTTATGATTGATATGAGCATTTTCTGAATAGATTACAGATGCATCTCTTATGGCCGCTAAACCTCTTAGACAAAATCTATTATTATCACATTTATCAATTAATTCTTGCTTGATGTGATTTAGTGAATAATTGTTATCATCAGTTTCTACAAAGTATTTCTTTAAGCAGGTTCTTGTAGCAAAATAGTCTGACTGGCCTTCACTTGTGTACTTTTGTGTTGGCATTACTTTTGGGTATCCACCTATTAGGTGTCCGATCTCATGACAAGTAACAAGGGCCAAAGCATCCGAACTTAAGTTTAAATTACGAGCAAAGCCACCATGAAAGCTAAATTGTGCTTTACCATTCTTGTATGAGACAGAGGCATTTTCAGTTTCTGATTCCCAGTTAATATCCACAACTCTTTGAGTTGGAAGATCCTTATCATAGATTTCAATTAATTTATTAATTGTTTGTGCAAACTCTCCTTGAGAGATTTGAGCTTGGATACTAAGTGGCAGAATTAAAAGCATAAGAATAAGTGTTTTCATAAATGCTTTTTATCACCAAAATCCCCTCTTTGGTATGTAGCTTGCAAATATAACAGTATAAAACGTTTATAAGGCCAAATTATGGCCATTTTGTCTAATAAAACGACAGGAGTCGACCAAATGTTAAACAACATCAAGCTATTACTAGGATTTTCACTAATTCTACTTATTTTTTCACCTGCTAATAGTCTCGCTTCATTTGGATCAAGCTGTCATATCAATAATGCGAGAGTTAATTACGTTCTAGAGCATGAAGGGAAGCTTTATATTGGATTTGAGAACCTTAAAGACAAGTCAGGACTAGTCTTTAATAATGCACAACAATTAACACCAACACAAGAGTCAATTAAAGAGATGCTTTTATGGGCATCACAAAGTAAGAATCGTTATTTTGATATCGAATTAGGTGGATATGCCTGTGCCTTAATCAGTGCAAATAGAGGAACGAGCCAGGTATACCTTTCATCTGAAGAAGCTATTTCTAGTATAAAAAGTGATAAGAATGATGGCTGTATTTGTGATGTAACTAACACAAGTACACCTACTATGTTTATGCTTCCAACAATGAATGAAGTTGGCGATATTCTTGAGCATATGGCCGGATTTAATGATGAGCAGATTGCTAACTTTCAAGGAGCTATGCTTGATATGTTTGCCAATATGAACCCGCAAAGATCCCAGGCAAACTCAATGGCCCTACCACTGATCTTATTAGAGAAAATATCTCTTATGGGAGTCGAGAAGATTTCAAATACACAACTCGCCTACTTAGTTGGAACTTTTCAAGACCAATTAAAACCAAAGGAGCTTGAGCTCTTAGAAGATATTGTTAATCAAATTGATAATATAGAATTTAAAAAGGATCGCAAGGGAAATACTGTCGTTAAATTGAATACTTTCAATGGTGATATAAAAATCAGATCAGAAGATATACCAATGAATACACAAGAGCAGCGAGAGGCCCTTGCGGAAACTCTCCACTATGCAGAAATAGAAGACGGAGCAACACTTATTTATGAAAAGTCTGATGGTGACATTGGACGATATAAGAAAGTAGAAATCGACGGGATTAAAGTCGAAGGGAACTTCCCAGTTATAGGAAATTTACGAATTACACCTCGAAGGGCAACAATTGATCTTAATAACGATGATGTTCCAGCGCAGGTAAAAGTAAGTTTTAAAAAACTAGTCTCTGTACCTTGGACATTTGATATTAAGAATTAAAAGATCTAATTTCTAAACTTATTAATAATGGGCGTGTATTTCTTTACACGCTCAACATCTTGTAACTCCACACTTAAGCTAAAAACTAATTGATTAAAAAGAAATGAGTCTCTAAACCTTTTCAGTCTCTTTTCGGCCGCAATAATGGCCTTCTCGCTCCCCTGGATCGATTTTAGAGTCAGGATATAGAGGTAGCTATAATATGGATTATTCTTTTCATAGACAGAAGCTTTATTAAAGAACTCTAGTGCTTTTTGATAATTTTGAGCTCTTGTAAAACTCATTCCTAAAGCGGCATGAACTGGAGCTGATTCAGGAGAATTCTGAAGTGCCGACATTAGGTATCCATGACTCAGGTTTTCATTTCCTGAGGCGCGGCTCATATCTGCCAAGTTAATATATGCACCAATAAAATTAGGATACTTTCTAATAGCGCCATTTAAAAGCTCAGCAGGACTCCTTGAAAAATGCCCAAATCGAGACAAGTTTGCCAATCTTAAAAGGTTTTCCGGAGAGTCACTATGTCTAATTAAATGATTAATATATTCTTTAAGATTAAGCTTTATCTCTTTGTTTTCTTCTAATGTTAAATTAAGCCCATGCATAACTAATATATATGTCGCTGGATAACTCAATGATTTGATACTACTCTTTGCCAATTCCATAATAGACTTTTCCAGTCGAGAAAGATCGGGAAACTCTGCTATCAATTCCAAGGTGGCCTTTCTTACTAAGATAGACTTTGAATCCAAGAGTTTTTCATAATCTTGTTGTTTCATACTCGGGTACTCTCTTAAGTAAGATACAGCTTGAGCACGTCTCATTTCGGGAATTGTCTTGTCATTTATATAATCCAAAAAGGCCTGTTTACTACTGAGGTTTCCTAAACGGTTTTCCCCTATTATTTCTAATAATCGATGACGGGTTTTTAGCTTTGGATATTTTGCTTGAAACATCTCATTCATTTCTTGTCTAGATTTATCACTATGGCAATTGGTACAGCTATTTGATACTCCATACTTAAGTGAATAATCAGGCCTTGGAATAACGAATTGGTGGTCGGCACGCATATCTATACCCATATAGGTTTTCTTAGGCATATGACAGTTCATGCATGTAATATCATCATTCTTATGCTGGGTATGGGATATTTCTGCATAGTTTTGTGTATGACATTGCAAACACAAGCTATTTCCTTGGGACTTAAGCTTTCCAGTATGTGGACTGTGACAATTAATACACTTTACACCTTTGTGAAACATTTTAGATTGCATAAATGAGCCACCAACAAATGCTTCTTCATCTTGTTGTCCATCTAGTTGATAATGTTGCTCACTCACTATTCTCGGAGAGAATTGATTTAGATAATCATTGGTATAATTTGCATTACTAGTCATATCCTCTCTTAATGAATGGCATGAGAGGCATTTGCTATTGATATCATCGTTTGAGATTAAATTAGGTGCATGGTGACCATTGGGGGCAACCATTGTCTTAAAACCCTTGTCAGCGTCTTCAAAGAAGCCCTTATTCTTTACGTCAAGATCAGCATCCTTTAATCTCGCCCATTTCAGATGAAGGTTAGCATCACCATGACATGAAAAGCATGAAATATTTGTAGTAATGGATTTAGTGTCATAAGCATGGTTATTTAAATCGTAATTCTTTATAAGGCCTGTTGAATGGCAAGAAGCACATCGATTATTCCAATTATGTTCGCGCATACTCCAGTGAAGTGAGTCGTGTTGAGCTGATGATAAGTGTACAAGGGTATCGTACCACTTCTTTTGTTTAACATCCCAAGCGATAGGAAGAATTTGAAAGTGACCATTTTGCAATTGTATTACGTATTGCTGAAGTGGCATATAACCGAAGGTATAAATAATAGGATATTTTTGGCCATCAATTTCAACAAAGAAGTTTTCATCATTTGTGAAAAAGCGATAATTAGTTTTTCTTGCTTGAAACTTTGCATTTGAAAAATTAGCAAGAACATTATTTTTAGAAGCAAGCTTCATTGAGTGAAAGTGATCAGATGATTTCCATTGATCAACTTCCTTTTTATGACACTCTAAACATTGTGATGGATCGTTGTCGTTAGAAAGGGCCGTGAGACTTCTTGTATTTGCATCAAATGGAACAACTTCAATTTCACTTCTAAAGCATGAAGTTGTCAAAATTAATAAAGTAATTAGTATTTGATATGAAATCAAATGTCTCATGCATTAAGCTCGCTAATATCATTATGATAAACAGGCGAGGCCTTATTAGACAGATCTACCTTGAGCTCTTCTAACACCTTCCAGTCATCAATTAAACTTATTGTTTCAGTTGAATATAGACTGGCCATAATTGATTGAATAGCTTTTCTTTGCTCTAAATTTTCAATATTAGGAAGAATTACCTCTAGCTCATAGGAGTGAAATCTTAAATATAAGTAATTCAGAAGTTTCTTTGAATCTTTCGTTTTTATTATATTAGCTAATTCCTTCTTATTCTTTCGCCTTGCCTTAAATTGCAAGAACGAATCCTTTATAAGTTGTCGATAATAAAAGCTAATATAAGTTAATATAAAGAATAACAATGCAAATATAGAAGCAAAGAGGCGATATCTTATAGGAATATAAAACCCTGAAACATCTAATTGAATTTCATCAAATACAATCTCTTCTACATTTGAGCTCTCTATATTGAGATAGGTTATCTTTTTAGGTTTCAGACTAAATTCTCCGGCCCTATCGAGTATAGCAGTAACCTTTTGCCTAATTTTTGAACTTGCGACTCCCCGATCGATTCGATCTTCCTTTTCTAGAGTTTGATAATAGAAGCTTACCCCTTCTGCTTCTTCCATTCTAAGCTCTGGTATAAGTGCGATACTCGTTGCACTCGCTGAAAGACTTATTTCAAATTCAATGGCATCACCACGTTTTAAATTCTCAATATCTGAATTTAAATTAATTGAAGCCTGGACATCTTCACCAACAAAATTATAAGTTTCATTAATTTCTTCTACCTTAAAGCTGTGGCCTGTAGACTTTATGATACCCGACACTGACTTATTATCTTTTTTTAAAGTAAGTCCAAGCTCTACTGAATTAATTTTCTGCTCACCTGTATAATTAGAATATATTTGAATTGTTTGAATTTTTCGTAAATATCCTGGCTTTCTAGAGTCCATAAAATAAACTCTTGAACTTAATTGAGAGCTAATCCCTTTTTCAAAATTAATATCTCGGATATAAAAGTCTATAGAGATTCCTTCTTTGTGCTTTAAGATAACGTCAAAATTTAACTGCTGCCTTACATACAAATTATCTTGATTAATTTCACTAGGAGCAATTGATGCTGTAATGTCATACTGATTTAGAAGGTCCTCAAACTCATCAGCAAAGCTATGAAAAGACATGATAAGAAGTGAAAAGATTAATAAAATTTTAATTTTCATTTCTACGGGCCTCTAATACTTGTATCTTTCTCACAAGAAAATCTTCAAGTGGAGCGTGGACTTTTTTCATCCAAGAATTAATATCAAGGGGAGTCTTATCATTTTCATTATTTGACTCATTAAAGCTTGTTTTACTTCCTCTCGCTACTTTAAATTTATCTTTCTTTATATTGGCCAATTCCTCTCCTTCAGGCCTTTGAGACTCGCTTAGGCTATCTACTTCTTCAACTAAAGCTTTCATAATATTGATATTGATTTTTGCCTGTTTCTCATACTCAGGAGCTTCTTTTAATAATTCCTGATACTCTTCCATTGCAGAGAGATAATATCCCAAATGAGCGAGGGAGTTTGCGTGAGCAAATTTCGCTTCCGGAGTATCTATATTTGTTAGTGATACTTGCGCATTTTTAAAGTCTTGTGCGAGATAGTAAGAAATTCCTTTGTAATATTGGTTCTTAAATGACTTAGCGGCTTTATCGTAGCGTCCTAACTGATAATAAATCTTTCCTTGTTGATCCCCAGTAAAAAAAGGAGACAAAAATGGAGAGGCCTCTACTTCTTGATAATTTCCTGAAAGGATAAAAATACCGGAAAATATTGTTATACGAGCAATCCATCCTTTTCTAAAAGACATAGCAAATGGAATCAGAATGATAAATAATAAATAATAACCTAGATCGTGCCAAGGTAGTTCGTCATCATCACTTATAGGATAGTATTCTTTTAAGCTAGAATTGATATCTCTTAAGTCACTATTTCCTAAATCAAATTCAGTATAGTTTGCATTTAACATACTAGAGAACTTCTTTAGACTCGTATTATCAAAATTGAAGTTTTCAAGCTCTACAGAACTATTTCCTATTCCATATACTGAAAGATTAATTTGATACTTCTTTAAAAGTGCCCTTAATCCTTTTGAATCTTTTATTGTGATCTCATCAGTTACAAGTAGCAGATTTTGTCCTTTGGCCCCTTCTTTAAAACTCTTAAAAATGATTGAGGATAAAGACGATTCATTCCGGCCGGAAACTGGTGACATATCAGCTGCCAAGGCCTTGACAAAGTTTGAGAGGATTTGAGTATCCTTAGTAAAAGGTAATATTTGATAAGCATTACTGGTGTAAACCACAATCGAATAATATCCATTGCTTCGGATCTTAAATAATTCTTGTAATTTGATTTTGATTCTTTCGAGTCTATTTGGGGTTATATCGTTGGCCTCCATAGACTCACCAATATATATGGCAATAATAGTACGGCTTTCATCTTGATTAAAAGGAGTTTCTACTTTTGAAATAGTCGGCCCAGAGATACTTATGATGGAGAGTATGAGTATGATAAAGAACCAATTAGTTGGGTTAAAAAATACTGATGCGGCCTTTGGTTTTATCATGATATTCTTAAGAATATGCTTTGGAAAGATACGACTATAAATCCCGTATCGGCCTTGTTTAAAATATAAGAATAGAAAGAAAAACGCAGGTATAAGTAATAGTAGGTAGTAAGGCCTAATAAAATGAAAATTAGACATGTCGGCCTCCTTTCATTTTAATTTTAGATAGATTTGTTACGACCAAATAGAATAGATAAATCATTATATTGATCAATATTAAATAATAGAATAGCTCGTATTTTGGAGTATAAGATGTCTTGTTTATTTTAGATTCTTCTATTTTATTAATTTCATTAAATACATTTTCTAAGTCATTTTCACTCTTTGGTAAGAAGTATTTTCCATTTGTTACATTAGAAATTTGTTTTAATACTTCGACATCAATAGGATTCTCTCCGACTTCAGTAGGATTCCCAAAACCTATTGTGTGAATTTTGATATTTCTCTCTTTTGCAATCTTTGATGCTTCTCTTGGAGCAATTAAGCTTCCTGTATCATTACCATCAGTAAGAACAATTAACACTTTATCCTTGATTTCTATATTATCAAACATTTTAATGGCCAAGCCTATTGCATCACCTAAATGAGTACTTAGTCCTGCCATTCCGACCTCCACCTGATCAATTAGTTCAGATATGACAGTAGAGTCTTTTGTTAAAGGTGCCTGAAGATATGGAGCATCACCAAAGACAATAAGCCCAAGATTGTCATTTTCTCTTTCCTTTATAAATTTAGTTAATATTGATTTTGCAATTTGCAGTCTCGAGTCGCCATCGCTTTCTATATGATTCATTGAACCAGAGATATCAAGTGCCAGATAAAAACTTTTAGATGAATCTTCCCTAACAATCTCTCTTCCTTGCTGTACAGGTCGGGCCAAGGCCAAGCAGAATAATACCCATGCAATAATTAATAGTATCTTACGCAATCGATCTCTTTGTTGTACTTGTCCATGTTCTAAGCTTTCTTTCATAATACTTTGGTACAAATTGTAAAAAGAAACTTTGAGAGAAAGCTCTTTTTCTTTGTAAGCAGGAAGCAAGTAGAATATTACAAAGGGTATAAAAAAAAGAATGAGCATGTAAGGAGATTCAAAACTTATCATAATTCCTTCTCAACCCATTTTAACAACTTGGTTTTTAGGCCATCCATATTTATCTCTTCGTGTCGCTTATAGAGAAATTCATTAATATGATTTTGTTCCATATCAGAAAAGCTGATATGCGTGTTAGAAATAGATTTTAAAAACATCTCATTTGGAGGAGTTTTATTTTTAATAAGATAAATTTTCTTAGCAAATAAGTAGATCTCTGAAATATTACTTTCTTTATTAAGTGCAGAGAAGATCGCTCGATATTGCCCGTATTTTTTTCTATATTTAATATAGCTTCTAATTTTCATTGCAAGACCTATAGTTATGATAACTAATAGCGCAGCCCATCCCCATGTTTGAGGAGTCATTGAAACAATAATTTCAGGAGGCTTAATCTCACTAATCCCCTTAATTGTTAGATTTCCAAAATCCTCATTCGTTAATACAGAATTAGCTTTATCCATTAGTCACCTGCTGTAATTGATTAAAGAGGTCTTCTTGGGTGTTAACTTCAATTAATGGCGCTTGTAAGCGCTTAAAGGTTTCACTAATGCTTAGAAACTCGTTTTCATATAATCTGGCATAATCCTCATTAAGAATAGTATTGTTGGAGTTTAAAAAGATTTGACTGTCGCCATTACTAATCACAAGACTTGGGGTATTTGCTAAAGGCTCACGCTCAAATTTATCACTTATCCTTACTCCTACTAATTCATTCCTATGGGCCAAGTTCTTTAAAATGCTTTTTGATTCCTCATCAAAACTTAAAAAATCACTTATGAATACGACCAAAGAATTATTCTTTATGGAATAGTCCAAGCTTTTAAGTCTTTTTGCTAAAACCTCATTCTTTGTATCGATACTCTTCTTATTTAAACGATTACAATGAAGAGATATTTCCTTTAAGATTCTTAAAGATTTAGTGGTGCTTCTTGTGGGAACGAGATACTCATTTTGTGTATCATTTAAAACACATGCACCAATTGGATCACCATTTTCTAATGTCTTCCAATAAACTAAAGAAGCGATTTCTGCAGCAAGAGCAGATTTAAACTTTTCTGTCGAGCCAAAGAACATAGTTGAAAACAGGTCTATTACAATAATAAGAGGTCTCTCTTTTTCTTCAGTAAACCTTCTTATATATGGTGTTTTGAATTTAGAAGTTAGCTTCCAGTCAATATTCCTAACATCATCACCATAGTGATATGTTGCAATCTCTTCAAAATACATACCTTGGCCTTTAATTTTGGATTTAAATCTACCAGTTAGTAGATTGTAAATTGGTTTTTGCAAGAAAGGCCTAAAGTTTAAAACCTTAGATTTAAACTTCATTAGGTGATTAAAATCTGGGTATATTCGTGGATCTAAGCTCATAAAACAGCAGTTGAATCCATGATGTGATCAATAATATTATCTGCACTAATACCATCAGTATAAGCTTCAAATGATAGATATAAACGATGTCTAAGCACTGGCTTAATTATTGATCTTACATGCTCAGGTGAAACAAAGTCGCTACCACTCAGCCAGGCCTTTGCCTTAGACGCCTTATCAAGTGAAAGGCTGGCCCGACTACTTAAACCTAGCTTTAAATAGCGTCCGTAATCGTTAGATATTTTCTCAGGGGTTCTTGTTATATCCACAAGATCAACGATATACTGTCCGATAGCATCTGATGAATGAACTTCTTGAACCTCTTTTCTGGCCAAAAAGATAACACTTTCATCACTGATGGCATCAAGAGGACTTTGTGCAATATCTTGGCGCATAAGCTCCATTATCTTTCTTTCATTTTCTTTACTAGGATATTCAAGAATTAATTTAAAGATGAAGCGGTCCAGCTGAGCTTCTGGTAGAGGATATGTCCCCTCTTGTTCAATTGGGTTTTGTGTCGCTAGAACCATAAAAAGCTTCGGCAGATTGTACGTTTTACCATTAACTGTTACATGCCTTTCTTCCATGGCCTCTAAAAGAGCTGACTGAACCTTTGCTGGAGAGCGATTGATTTCATCAGCAAGAACTAGATTATTAAAGATTGGCCCTTGTTGGAATTCAATTTTACCGTTTTCAAACACTTCACCTCCTGTAACGTCAGAAGGAAGAAGATCTGGTGTGAATTGAATTCGTCCAAGATTTGCTGCTAATAAACTTGCTAAGTTCTTAATGGTTGTGGTTTTTCCTGTTCCGGGATTACCTTCTAATAAAAGATTCCCATTGCAAAGTACCGCAAGAATGATATTTTCAATAACATCACTTTGCCCAATTATTCTTTTATTTAGGGCCTCTTGAATATCTTTTATTTTATTTAATACTGTCATAACGGCCTACTTCTTTTTAACCTGTTGAAGAATACTTTTTGTAATATCTTTCATACTCCACGTATCTGCTGTTTGACTCGGTGGATATTCTTTAAATGTTTGAAGATATTTAGTCGTCTCATCCATGGCCATATAGACATAAGCCGCCTTGTACTGCATCCAATCCCAATATGAATTTGAGTTTTGATCCGCTCTTTCATAAGGATCTCGTCTAAGATTAAATACTTTAGATACTCTTAAATCGACAAAAGGCTCGGCCCAAAGTGCCATTGTCTTAGCTCTTTGTTCAGAGAAAACAACTTTCCAATCACCCATGCGAATCGCAACAGGTACGCCTTGATCATCTAAGTATATAAACTTGTCGCGTGGAGACTTTTTTTCTTTTCCTTCTAAATACTTAGTGAGGTCGTATCCATCAAGGTGAAGCTTTGCTTTCTTCTTTCCTATTCGTTTTCCTTTTAATAGATCTTCTTTTAGATTTTTTACTCCGGCCCAAGTCGCAATTGTAGGCATCCAATCTAGTGCTGAGACAATTTCATTTGAAATTGTTCCGGGCTTAATCTTTCCTGGAAACATAACAAGGGCGGGAACACGGTAGGCTCCTTCCCAATTTGTATTCTTTTCACTTCTAAACTTTGTGATTCCAGCATCAGGCCACGTATTATAATGAACTCCGTTATCTGTAGAATACATAACAAATGTATTATCCTTTATTTTATTCTTTTCTAAGGTATCGAGAAGTTTTCCAACATAGCCATCATGTTGAAGAAAAACATCATTATAATCACCCTGGCCTGAAATACCTTTGATCTTAGGATTTGGATGAGTACGATAATGCATACCTGTTGTATTAACCCATACAAAGAATGGCTTCTTTTTCTTTACGGCTTCACCGATGAATTTAATGGAGCGATTAACGATATCTTCATCAACTGTCTCCATCCTCTTCTTTGTTAATGGGCCAGTATCCTTCACTTTACCGTCTGCAAATGAGTGTAGTACCCCACGTGGCCCAAACTTCTTATGAAAGGCCTTATCTTTTGGATAATCTGGATCCTCTGGTTCTTCTTCGGCATTTAAGTGATAGAGATTTCCATAGAATTCATCAAAGCCATGTTTTGTTGGTAGGTGTTCATCGCGATCACCCAAGTGGTTCTTACCAAATTGACCTGTTACATAACCTTGCGTTTTTAAAACTTCAGCAATTGTTATATCGCGATCCTGAAGGCCCGCTTTTGCTCCAGGAAGTCCAACTTTAGTTAAACCTGTTCTAAGTCCAGACTGGCCTGTAATAAATGAAGAGCGACCAGCTGTGCAAGACTGCTCTGCATAATAATCGGTGAACATCATACCTTCTTTTGCAATTCGGTCGATATTGGGTGTTTTATATCCCATGATTCCGTGAGAATAGGCAGAGATATTCTCAACTCCTATATCGTCTCCCCAAATAATTAGAAAATTTGGTTTCTTAGCAGCCTGTGTATTAAGTGAAAAACCTAATACCAATGTCATGGCCATAAACTTAACTGAATTCATTATTGCTCCTTACGAGATATACGAAGATATTTCATTCTTATGTTGAGTAAATTTTAAGAGTAGGATGCAATCGATTATATTTATTTTTTGTAAAGATTTATGAACGCAATGCGAGGTAAAGTAAAAAAAATCTTAAAAGCTATTTCTATCATATATACTTTCACATATAATGACTCATAATCTATTAAAATTGCGAGGAAATATGTCAATTAACGGCGTACCATTTATTACCCTAAATCGTTTCGAAAATGGCTTTCGTGAAGAATTCTTAGCTGGAGTAGAAACTCTATTTGATAACACACAATTTATTGGTGGACCTCAAGTTGCAAAACTTGAAGAAAAACTAAAAGAGAAAACAGAAGCAAAACATGTCGTTGGTTGTGCTAACGGTACAGATGCAATTCAAATTGCATTACGTGGTGTCGGTATTGATAAAGATGATGTTGTTCTAATTCCAGATATGACTTTTTGGGCAACATTTGAAGCTGTTGTTAATGTTAATGCCAAACCTGTTACAGTTGACGTAAGTCGTGAGACACTTCACTGGGATAAAGAAACTTTTAAAGAAGCTGTTGAAAAATTTAAACCAAAGGCAGCTATTCTTGTTCACCTATATGGATGGGGTTGTCCAGACACGATGGAAATAAGAAAAATTGCGGAAGATAACGGAGTTACTCTAATAGAAGACGGTGCTCAGTGCTTTGGAACTAAAGTTCATGGCGAGTCTCTACTAGGAAGCGCAAAAGTTGCAACAACAAGTTTCTATCCTGCAAAGGTCCTGGGAGCTTCAGGTGATGCGGGAGCAATCTTTTCAACAGATGAGCAAATTATTAATACTTGTCGTACTTTAATCAATCATGGTCGTACAAGCCATTACTCACATGGACTTATTGGTTGGAACTCTAGAATTGGTGCTTACGAGTCACTATTTCTAAATATGTCACTTGAGCACATTGATGCAAGACTAGATTCAAGACGAAAAGCAGTTAAATACTATCAAGAAAACTTACAAGGCCTACCTTTAAAAATACAAGAAGTTCCTTCTCACGTTGAAGAGAATGGATATTGTAGTGTGGCCTTAATTGATCCAGATCTTAGAGGACCATTAATTGAATCACTAAAGGCGGCCAATGTCGGTTTTGGAACAATCTATCCAGGTGCAATGAGTAAGCAAGAAGCTGCTCCAAAGTATATGGCCGGATCAATTGATAATGGAAATGCGGACTATATAAGTAAGGCCGTACTAAACCTACCTTGTTACGCTTATATCACGGAAGAAGAATGCGAATACGTTTGCCAAGTAGTAAAGAAACACTTTTCAAATTCATAAAATTATTGATTATAGGGCCTGCTCTCTTTGGACAGGCCTTAGTCTTTTCCAATGGTCGCACTGATCGCATCGATAATCTTGAAAAGCAACGAGCAAAAAGGCCTGAGCCAACTAATCAGATAGGTCTGGGCTCAAGTATATCGACATCTCTATATAAAGTTGGTGATAGTTTCGATATTCCAGTTGTTCCTTCAATCACTTATAATTACAAACGCTTCTCTTTTCGTGGAGTTGCCGCAAGTTTTAAGCTACTTCCTCTAACAAGACTTACTCTAAAGCCAGACTTTAATAAAGTAGAGGCCGAAAAAGGCACTTATAATGAAGGACTAAGAGAGAGAAATCGCTCACTTGATCTAGGTCTGAGTTTCTTACTGCCTTCTAAGTGGTTTATGACAAGATTTTCTTATGAAAGAGATATCAGTGGTCGCTCAGAAGCAAATAAATACAGTGTCTCAGTTTCTAAGGCCTTCCAATTTGAACCTTGGAAAGGTGAAATGATTAGCCTGCTGCCAGGTATTTCATATTCTCAACACTCTAAGGAGTGGAGTCGTTATTATTTTGGAGTTACTGACACTGAAGCAAGGGCAGACCGACCGAAGTATACACCTGAAGATTCTCATCAATGGACATTGCGATTGATAGGTAACTACCCTATTACTGAAAAATATGTTTTAAATACATTTTATTCTTATACGGTATTTTCTTCGGCCGTAGAAGATAGCCCCTTAACTAAAAGAGGCTATCGTTCAAGTATATTTTTTGGATTAAATTATATTTTAGGCAAGTCTACCAGATAGTAAGAGATTACTTTAAGAACTCGTATGCTTTATGAGCAAAAAGAGCATCTGGTAGAATATATAAAGTCCAATCACTAATTTCACCATTAATAATCTTTAAATTATTTGTGTGGTATCTCTTTGCATAATAGCGTGAGAACGGACCAATATATGCTTCATTAAGCTCGTTTACGATTTGCTTAGCACGTTGCTTATAATTTACACCACTAGGCTGCTTAAGAGCTGCAACCGCATCAATTGCATCAGCAATGACTTTAGCAGCTGTCGCAATTTGCATAATTTCTGCACCTGTTGTTGAGTAATTATCATAATGAGACTTATTCTCATTTAATAGTGCAAGAGAGTCATAATTTGTTACAACTTTCTTTAAGCGGTGAACTAATGATCTCTTCGTTACATCGCTATTGTAATATAAGCGATCATAAACTGTGATAAAATCTTTTATTGTCTTAACGTTTCCAGCTTTTACATCTTTAACGATTGCATTGGCCTCATTCATAATTAAAAATAGCTCATGCTTATCAACTGTAGATGGGTTAAATACCATTTTAAAATCAAAGTTAATTGTTTTCTTTGTGTAATCAATTCCTACACCAACTTTTCTTCCCTTAAAGTTTTGGTCTTTAACAAGTAGTAAATCCCAGACAGGTCCAGCAAGACGTGGGTTAAGTTGAAGTAAGATATCATTCTTAGTTGTAAATACTTTTAAATAATTATTAAGAGCGAAACCAGCAAGAGTTGCACTTCCGTTTTCTCTACCAACAGGATTTAGCTTTGGCCCTGCAATTTTCAATACAAGCTTCTTTAAGTTTGAACCTATTAGTCCATTCTTAAGATTCACATCCCCTATCATAGCGTTTAGGATAGACCCAAACAGTCCTGGATTCTTAACCGATCGTCCAATAGACTCAAGTTCAATCTTTAGTAGAGTATTTCCTAGAAAGATTTCATCTGCATTCTTTTCAAGAAGCTCCTTCTTGTGCTCATCTAAGGCAACAGCATGCAATTTAATACGTGCTGTAATTGATGAACGATTATTAATAATTTTATAATTCTTAGCATCTCGATTAAAAATACTGTCAAATACTCTACGGCCAAACCAATTCTTCTTCTTTTCAATCTGGTTTAATGCAATCGATAGATAAAGTTGGTTATCTCCTTGTGTTCTTACAGTCAGGTCTTCAAGAATATTAACGCTACCTTCCTCAAGTGTTGCAAGTTGTGCTTTTGCATCTCTAACTTGTGGTGCTATTGAAGCTGTTAAAATCGAATTAACCATTGATTCAAACTCTCTTAATTTAATTTTAAAAGAATAATCAACAGGGCCTTCATTCTTAACATTTCCGCTTGTTCCAACAAAAGTCAGACTATCTTTCTTTTCTTGGCGATTATAAATTGTATTTAAAAATTCCTTACTACGTACTCCATTACCTATCGCTAGATCTAGGTATGTCTTATCCATTAACTTGTCGAATATTGGCTCAATATTCCAAACCTGAATATTGTTTTGAGCATAGAGGATCTTCTCACTCAATATCTTTGGATCAAGGTTAATTTGTAAACGTCCTGTATGACGATCGATACCTAAGATATTGTTAAAGAATTCAACAAGATTCTCTTCAGTCATTTCTTCAGGAATCGACGTAAACGGCCCTTGTAGATCAAGTTTTTTAACTTCAATTAATTTATCAACAGTTTTTACAGAGTTAATAGAAGCAAAGTTATTTTTGAAGCTTTCAAGTTTTCTAATTAGATCTTCTTTAATCTCTTTTGGATCAGTTTTCTGCTCATCACCTTCTTTTGATGCAAGAGGATCACTAATTAAATATGTTTTTAAGATATTTGCAGTTGCAAGTTTTGTGAACTCTTCTAGAAAGTATCCTTTATCTGTCTTAGGTGTTAAATGAACTCGGCCTTGGCTTCCTTCACCTAGTACGGCCTCTTTAATATCAAGCTCTAAGACACCATTATCTCTCATATATACATATAGTGATAATTCAAATGGAACAGAGTCCCCATATGTCTTACTATCAAGTCTTATATCTGGATTATTAAAATCAATTCCTTCACCTTCAAGCCCCATCTCAAATAGAGAATTTAACTCTAAATTAACTCTCCCTTTTAAAACAACACCTGGTAAGTGTGGTGCTAACACAACATTTAATTCTTTAAACAATGGTTCTTTTTCGATTAATTTAAAATCTCTAAAAAAGTTTGTGAATTGTGATACAGCATTTTGAGAAACACGAGTTTCAACAAATGGCATTGTCTTGGCCTTGCTTCCACCATTTCTATTTTCCATGTCAATAACATGTCTAAGTTTCAAGTCAGCAATGGATACTCTTAAAAACTCTTCAGCTGCGACAAAGAAGTTAATATTTGCTTTTTGTGGCTCATCAATAAAGTACAAGTCGTCTTTAGAAAGGGCCTTGCGAGCTTTTGAGATGAGAGTTGAGCGGATTTCATCAATAATTCTCTCTTCACGCACGTTCCAATTAAAAATACCTGTTGCTTCCATCAGGCGTGAGTGAAGCTTTGTTAATCTCGTTTCAACGTCTTTATTAAAACCATAAGTAATATATTCTTGTTCTCTTAATTTAAGCAATTCATTAGCGGCAACTTTTCCAGCATCACGAATCCCTTTAATATAGCTAATTGATGGATTACCAATTCCGGCCTCCACCATAAAGGCAGCACCTTGAGCTGTTCCCTTCATTTTCTTTGGTCCAATATACCAAATCTGTAGATCTTCTAAGTCACTATAACGAGTGAATCCAGTAATTTTTGTAAAGTTAAAACGCGCACGTATGCGGTTGTCTTTAATCACAATATCTTGATTGTCGAATAATTCACGAATCATTTTTGATAGGTCTTCATCAGAATAATCAGTTGGAGCTTTATGATCTGCTAGAAAATAATTCAATAGGCTTCGGTTTTTTAATAGTGCAGCTGTAACATTAGTTACCATGTGCATACCATTTGTATAATCAACGTCATCAAGGACAAATTTCTTAATTTCTAATTCAATATACTGGCCACGAACATACGAAGGAAAACCAAGCACTAGAGAGATTGTGTGCTCGTTTAATAATTTATCACCGGCCTTATCTTCCATACTCAAAAGCATCGAATCTGGCATGATTATAGTGGCATCTAAATGAAGAGTGCGATCAATAGGATTTAAATCAATCTTGCTGATCTCTTTAAAGTAAGAATCTTCTGGCTTAACTAGAACATCTTGAAGGTCTTGTCTTAAAAACTTTAAAGGAAACTTTAGTGAAACAAGGGCCTCTTCATTTCCAAATTCCTCATCGGCAGCTTTATAGATAGCCCCGCTGTGTGTACGCTTAGCGTAGACGTGAACTTGTGTCGAAAATATCGACAGTGTCAAAAATATGGCCAACAGAATCCTTGATTTAAGCACTTTATACCTCTCTCATTTGTATGTTGTAGATATAGGTTGCAATCTAAATGCCAATTATTGTCTATAAGAATATTCAAAGCGCACCTTGTTGTAATTTCGACGAAGCTATGGAAAAATTATTGATAATTCAATTAATTACAAAGGATTTACATGAATTTCTCTGCATTTCTTGCGGAAGCCGTCGAGATCGTCTGGGGCCTGCCACTTATTATCTTATTACTTGGTGGTGGGATATATCTCGTTGCTATTTCACGTTTAAAAACATTAGCAGGTTTCTTTCACGCTTTTCGACTCATTTCAGGTAAATTCCATCACAAGAACGACAATGAAAGTAAGGGACAGATCTCTCACTTTAAGGCCTTAACAAATGCCCTCTCCTCTACCGTAGGAATGGGAAATGTTGCAGGTGTTGCAGTTGCAATATCACAAGGTGGACCAGGTGCTATTTTTTGGATGTGGGTTGGGGCCCTAATTGGGATGAATACGAAGTTTTTCGAGTGTACTCTGGCCGTTATGTATCGACGCAATGATCACCACGGAGAAATTCAAGGTGGCCCTATGTATACGATTATCGAAGCGCTACCAAAGTATATGCACTTTCTTGCTTATTTCTTTGCTGGAGCAGGCCTAATAGGTTCATTAGGTGTCTTTAATACAAATCAAATGGCAACATTCATGGCCTCTAATTATAGCATTCCTACACATATCACAGGCATACTGGCGGCCGTTCTTCTTGTCTATATTCTAATGGGTGGTGTTAAAAGAATTGGAGAGGCCACTTCTAAACTAGTGCCAGCAATGTGTACTCTTTATATTGGATGTGCTCTTATTATTATCATTATGAATTTTGGTAACGTTGCCGATGTATTTGCTTTAATTTTCAAAGAAGCATTCGCTGGGCGAGCTGCAGTGGGTGGAGTCTCAGGTCTAGCGGTAATCCATATCTTTAAAACAGGAATCAAACGAGCAACATATTCTAATGAAGCAGGTGTCGGTTCTGCTCCAATGGCCCATGGAAACGCAAAAACAAGTGAACCCGTGGCCGAAGGTCTAGTTGCTATGGTTGGCCCTTTCATTGACACAATTATCGTTTGTACAATGACTTCAATAGTAATTCTAAGTTCACTTTCTCCTGCTGAGCTACAAGAATCAAATGGTGTACTGATTACTCAAATGGCCTTTATGAAAAACTTTGGAATGGCCGGATCGCATCTTCTAGGAATTTCAATTATTCTTTTTGCCTTATCCACTGTCATTGGATCTGCTAACTACTGTGAGAAATGTTGGGACTTCTTATTTGGTGGCGTACCAATAATGGGAGCAAGGCTTACCTTTGCTCTATTCTATGCTTCGACAGTACTACTAGGGGCCGTATCTGCTCCTACAGACATGGTAAATGCAATGGATATCGGATTTGCTTTGATGGCCATACCAAATATGATTGCCACTATTGCACTAGCGCCTAAGGTTAAGCATAAATTTGATGAATATTATGAGAAGTATATTCGAAAGAGTGCAGCTTAGCCCTCTTTCGTATTAATGACTTTTTTCTCAAGTAGATCAATACGCCCCTCGAGTCTTTTAATAAGGTTTAAATAGTGGCGATGGCAACTTAGATCCTGCATTCCACATGTATTTCGACTTAAACGAGCTTTCTTATGTTGAAGTTTGAGGCTTTTAAGATCGTCATGCTCAACATTAAGAGACAGAATTGCTGCTAATACAAGAAATGCTCCACTTAGGATAAATACTCTATTCATGCCCTACCTCTCTAATTCCTTACTCTCAAACTTATCGGCACACTCACCGAAAGCTTCAACTTTCTTTATTTTTTGCTCCCACTCATTCTTATAAGGAAGCTCTTCGCAATCATTAAAGCTGACAAAATTATTCAACGTTACTTTAATTTGTCCTTCACATGAGCTAGTTTCAATAACATAAACACGATTTAAGAAACTTAATGCTTCAGTTGATCTCAATATTTCAACATCATCTTCCTTAAAAGACTTTTCGAGATGATCTTGTATCTCATCTAAACAAATATTTTTATTTCTAGATGGGATTACTTCTTTATCAAACTCAATTTCTTCTATTTTTTGTCCATGTGGATCTGCTGGCATCATTCTTTGGATTTCATCTTGATCTTGTTGTGATAATTCATGATAGCCTCGGATATGATTCCAACCATAGCCCCAAGCATAACCAGTATGAAGATCAGGGCCACCTCCAATATAAACGGCCACTTCCATTGCTCTTCCAAAGATTCCAGAAAAAACATCTGAAACACATTGATTTAAAGCACTATCTGCATCTTTCTTATCTTGGAGAGTTCCACCATACCAATAAGCAATATCGTGCTCAACACAACAATGTTGCCATAGGGTAGGCCTGCCAATCGTTCCATCTGGTGAAACACTAGAGCAGCCATCTGTTTTAAATGGACGAAGGTAATTCTCAATTTTTTTATATGAAACCTTTCCATCAGCAATAGTTAGAAAACCATATTCCTGTGCATTGACAGAATGATTGCCAATTATTGCGATAAATATGAGAAAGATAAGATATTTCATATCTATCAATGTAACAAAAAAGGGCCTATTTCTAGGCCCCTATTGTAAAGATTCAAAAGGTGTAAAAAGTTAGAACAGACTATTTATTTTGAAACCATTGAAAGGACTTTAGTTTCAACTGGTTCCACTTCTGGCAGCTTCCACTTAAGGCTTAATACATCCTCATGGGGAATGTATATCCTAGTAATGATGTAAAATGCTCCAACAGGTGCGGCCAGCCAGTTAGCACGCTTTTTTGAGTCTGATGGCATTTGATTAGAGAAAGTAATTTCAAATGATCCATCTGGATTCTTCATTAAATCACTTTCTCCGCCAAGAGAATAACGTTTTAAGGCATTGTATACAAGAAGCTTAGTCTCAGCATCATAAACTGTTATTGACCAAAAACCATCATTAGGTGGATTTGAATTAAACTTCATACGATACTGTTTACTTCCAACAAGTGTATTACCCTTAGAATCTTTATAACGAATTGGATATATGGCCTCTTTCTCTCCTTGACCTCCCAAATAGGGATGAGCAACCATTGATCTTAATGCATAATCCTGTCCAAAATTATCTAAATCAAATACATAGCTCCAGCCATTTACTATTTTTGTATGTGCGGGATTGTAAATTTGAGCATTAGCGATTTCAACGCCATCTTTTAGAACTTGTTTTAAGATGTCTTGTTGAGCGGGAGTTAGCATCTCTTTTTTAAAGCCTTCAGATGTAATTCCTATCTTTTCTAATTGTTGCATTTGCGCTTTATCAATATCATTTAATACATTATCTAAGAGATATTCATTAAGTTCAGTAAAAAATCTCAATGGATCTTTCTCATCTCCTGGGCGATTTGATAAACCAAATAATTGTACTTTCTTGCCATCAGTGTATTCTGCTAATGGAGTTAACTTATATTGATCTTGTATTTCATGGACTTTTTTTAGATCTTGCTCTGTCTTTTTTAATACTTCAGTACGGCCCCAGAGCCAAACTTTTGTTGTTGGTGAACGAACAACTTTAAGGCCTTTTAACTTCTCGCTACTTCGTCCATTCCAATTTGGTGGAACAATAAGAAAATTTTGTGCATCTGTACCAGTAACTCTCGTACCAACATATTGGATAAGGTTATGCCACATATCAAATACATTAATAACATAGTATCGATCTTTCACTGCCGGAACAGATAACACCATCGGAGACTGTGAAAGATCAAGAATAGCACTTGAGTACAAAGTGTCTTGATTAGGTGTTGGCATATCAGCATCTTCTGGGCCAGGAAGT
The DNA here is from genome assembly GCF_036903125.1 of Halobacteriovorax sp. DPLXC-1. Classification (NCBI taxonomy): domain Bacteria; kingdom Pseudomonadati; phylum Bdellovibrionota; class Bacteriovoracia; order Bacteriovoracales; family Halobacteriovoraceae; genus Halobacteriovorax; species Halobacteriovorax sp. DPLXC-1. The sequence continues at coordinate 51,850 of NZ_JAYMCO010000002.1, read as the reverse complement.
CTTCTTGCATGACCAAACTCTCCAACAGGTGCACGATAACTTGTATCTTTTTCACTTTGAGAAACTTCTGTGTATTGCCTTGAAACTTGCTCCATTCGAACCAATGTCGATCCCCATAAATATGCATTTATACCTAACGCATATGTTTCTTTTAAAAGAGGATCGTCAGCAGGAGCAATTGAAGCAACACCTCTAGAAACACCATCTTTTTGAGTAGCAGAAGCAGGAAGCCTGGTAACTTGTCCCTCTGGAGTATTACTTTGAACAAGATAGGTTACAGAAAAAACCCATGTTAATAACACCGCTACTGCAACAGCAGGATAGCGATACTTTCCATAATTTGATTTCTTTTTATCTGACATAGAATCTTCCTCGATTAACGACTGTATGCATTAATTTTAGAGGATCTATCAAAGACATGTTCTTAAATATCGTGAATAAAGGTAAAGAAACTCTCTTAAGAGTTTAGTTTCAAGTGTCTTCCAAGACCTACACCTGGATACTCTCTTTTATTAGCACCTGGCTGAGCGTAACCGTTAATAAGGACACGGCGAGGAGAATCGGTTTTATTTAAGCTCGAAGAATGAAAAACATATGGCCCAAAGAAGGCGACGTCACCTGCTTTTAGCATCACATCAACGGCCTCATATTTCTCAAGCATCTCATCGATAATACTAGGATCTTCTTTATAATTAAGATGACCTTCTTGATTGGAATTAGGGATAAATTTAAGAGGGCCATTGTCCGCATTCATATCATCAATGGCAAGAAGAGTTTGAACGTAACTTCCACGGCCATCGACATCTTCCCACATATGTGTTCCATAGCGACGGTGTTCACTATCTTGGTGCCATTTGAATTCTACTTTTTGACCAGGTAGTTTAAAGTGGGCCTGATTAATTAATTGAACCATCTCATTAGATTCAAGGATTCTTGATACAATATTCAGTATTCGTTTATCAGCACCTACATCAAGAAGAAATTCATCGTAGCCACCACACCAAACAATGCGATTTAGTGCGTCTTCATTAAAGACAAATTGAGCTAGCTTTAACATTTGTGTCTCATCAAGAGAGAGACTTGCTTGATATAAATTATCAAAAGACTTTTCAATATTCTTAAGATCTTTGGGATCAAAAAGTCCTTCGACTACACAATAGCCTTGTTGATAAAAGTCTTTTACTAATTTATCGTAATCTAATTCCATATAATGACTATAACACAATATTTAACATGCGACGAAGAGGTTCTGCAGCTCCCCAAAGAAGTTGATCACCAGATGTGAAAATATTTAAATATTCATCACCTAGATTCATTTTTCTAACTCGTCCGACTGTTGTTTTGAGAGTACCAGATACATAACGTGGATTAAGTTTTTCTCGTGTGGCCTCAGGAGTATTTTCAACAAATTCAGTAAATTCTGAAAAGTTCTTGATCATGTCTTCAATCGTTTTAATATCGACAGACTTATTCAATTTAATCGTTAATGCCTGTGAATGAGATCTCAGAGCACCAACCCTTACACAAGTTCCATCAATAGGTATTGGATTATCTTTTCTGCCAAGAATTTTATTTGTCTCACTAAAGGCCTTCCACTCTTCTCGAGTTTGCCCTTTTTCAACAGCGCTATCAATCCAAGGAATCAAATTAAGTGCCAACGGAACACCAAAGCAATCAGCATCAAGTTTTTCACTTTTAAGTAAATTTGAAATATCTGTATCCAGCTGAAGAATCGGCCCTTCCATTATCGGATTGGCCACATCGCCAATGACCTTCATTTGCGTTAGAAGCTCCTTCATATGACGAGCACCACCACCAGAGGCCGCCTGATATGACATCGATGTCATCCACTCTACTAAGTTCTCTTGAAATAAACTTCCAATTCCCATAAGCATAAGGCTAACGGTACAATTACCACCAATAAAGTTTTTCACACCATCATTAAGCGCTTTATCAATAATATCTTTATTAACAGGATCCAGGATTATAAGGGAGTCATCATCCATTCGTTTTGCGGAAGCCGCATCAATCCAATACCCTTGCCAGTTCACTTCATCTAGCGCCGGTCTAAGCTTCTTTGTGTAATCACCGCCTTGACATGAGATTATAATATCCATATCAGCAAGTTCATTTACATCATTAGCATCTCTTAAGGTATGTGTTTTATTATAAATTAATGGGCCATTTTGCCCAGCTTGAGAAGTTGAAAAGAAGTATGGATCAATTTTTGCAAAGTCTCCTTCCATTTCCATTCTTTCTAAAAGAACAGATCCGACCATTCCACGCCAACCGATAATTCCAACTTTTTTCATTTTATACCCCTAGGATGTAATTTTAAATTCACACAAATTATAAAAGTATAGACATCAATGTGTCTATCCACTAGAATATTCCTTGTAAGATTACGAAGAGGAGCATTGCTTAGTAACTAGTGGTCAGGGTGCGCAACGAATAAGTCCGTTACGAATCACTACGATGGAAGCATTGCCGAAATAGTTTGGTTTAGCGCAAGCCTTACTATTGGTCACTAAGGGAGAAGCCTTAGGACTGTCGCTTAACAAATTATTAACTTCAAATAAGTTTGTTTTGTTATGTGGAGAGCTTCGAATGCAAATCCTATGTTATACAACTGTTTAAGTCGGTTATATTTCACAATTCTTTTTTGCATTTAAACACACTCCTTCATACAATTACCTTATTTATTTGAATCACATATAGGATTTTAAGTATGGGTAATGAAAATTCAGAAATCATTGTTGCAAAATTTGGCGGCTCATCTATGGCAAACCTAGAGGCCATGACTCGAAGTGCTCAAATCAGTGCTGCCAAGAACGCTAATATGGTTATCGTATCGGCCGTTTACGGTGTTACAAATCTCTTAGTGGAAATATCTAAACAGGCACCACTTGGTGAAGGTGAAAAGGTAGAAGCACTAGTTGAAGAAATTGCTGATAAACATAATCAAATACTAATTGATATGAATGCAACAGAAGAACTAAAAGAAGATGTTTCTGAGCTTCTTTCAGAAGTTAATATGATTGCCAATGGAATGCTCCTATTAAGAGAATGTTCAGACCGAGCATATGATTCACTTGTAAGTCTTGGTGAAAGAATGTCTTCATTAATTTTTAGCCAAGTACTAGCAGGAATCCATCAAAAGAAGAATGTTGAGTTATTTGATATTAGACAAGTTCTTAAAACTGATGATCAATTTACAAAAGCTTCACCTGATCTTGTGGCAACAAAGGAAAAGGCCCAGCAACATCTAGTTAACGCCAAGTATGGAGATGTCGTATATGTCTCTCAAGGTTTTATGGGATCAACTTCTGAAGGCTTAACCACAACACTAGGGCGTGGAGGTTCAGATTACTCCGCTGCACTTGTTGCAGAGGCCATGGGGGCTGACACACTTCAAATCTGGACAGATGTCGCAGGTATCGCCACAACAGATCCACGTATTGTAAAAGAAGCAAAATTATTAAATGAAATAACGTTTTCTGAAGCGGCCGAGCTGGCAACTTTTGGTGCAAAAATACTTCATCCAACGACCTTAACACCTGCATTACGTGCAGGTATTAAGGTCTTTGTTGGATCGAGCTATGAGCCTGATGCTCCAGGGACTTGGATTGTTGATAAGACTGATTCAGCACCATTAATTAGAGCAATGGCCTTACGTCGAGAACAAAGCCTTGTGACATTATCAACGCCAAAAATGCTTCATGCACATGGTTTCTTATTTGAGATTTTTAAAATATTTAATGACTTTAAAGTAAGTATTGATTCAATTACAACGTCTGAGATTTCAGTAGCACTTACATTAGATGATAGCGCCCTATTAAATAAGAAGATAATTAGTCGGTTATCGGAGTTATGTAGCGTAAAAGTTGAAACTGACTTAACACTAGTAAGTCTAATCGGAAATGAGATCAACCATACACCAGATATTGCTAAGCGAATTTTTAACTCTGTAGAAGGAATCAACGTTAGAATGATTTGTCTAGGGGCCAGTAAGCATAACTTTTGCTTCTTAGTGGATAAGAATCAAGCGGATTCAGCAATTCAAAAATTACATCAGGAATTCATTCAATGAAATTAGCATTACTAGGAAAAGGAAAAACAGGTTCTAAAGTTATTGAGCTTTGTGAAGAAAATAAAAATGGCGAATATAGTGATATTGAATTAAGTGTTTTTGATTCAAAAAATCCTTTAAAGAAAGATGACCTTAATAGATTTGATATGGTTCTCTCTTTTTTAAATGGGGATACTTTTTTAGAGCACTATTTTGATTTATTAAGCACCTCAGGAATCTGCGTAGTTTGTGGTTCAACTGGATTTGAATGGAAACCAGAAATGCTAGATAAAATAAAGGCCGGTGGTGGAACCTGGATAAAGGCCACAAACTTTAGTCTTGGGATGAATCTGGTCAAAGAGATGATTAAGATTGCCTCCAAAGCTAATTCTCTTTTTAGTGAAGAACAACTAAGCTTCCACATCAACGATATTCACCATACAAAGAAACTTGATGCTCCTAGTGGTACTGCCCTCTCATGGAAAGAATGGTTAGATCGTGACGCCGAGATCAGCTCTGAGCGAACTGGAGATATCGTGGGAATTCATGAATTAACTATTGATACCCCTAACGAAATTGTTACAATTAAACATGAAGCAAAAGATCGAAGAATATTTGCCGCTGGAGCATTGTGGGCAGTAAAGCAAATGCAAACTCTTGGGCCAGGACTCTATGATTTTAGTGATGTTGCCCTTCAAGTAATGAAAGAAAATGAATAATAACTGGAGATTAAATGAATAATATAAATGAGAAAGATCTTGAATTTTTAAACTCAACTCCCCTATGGACGGCCGTAATTACGCCTTTACATGAAGATCAAACAGTTGATTTGGACTCATTAGAGCGTATTTTAAGAGCTCAAGAAGAAGCCGGAAATGGGATACTAATCCTAGGTTCAACGGGAGAGGCCCTTAATCTAAATTTAGAAGAAAGAAAGAATATCCTAAGTTTCACAATCGATCTAGACCTTAAGGTTCCACTTATGTGTGGTGTTGGTGGTATCAATCTAAACGAGACATGTGAATGGGTCTCTTATCTTGATGGCCTTGATATCGATGCTTACCTTCTTGTTACACCTTTATATGCAAAGCCTGGTGATGAGGGACAATACCACTGGTTTAAAACACTAATGGATGTCTCAAATAAGCCGGTTATGCTCTATAATGTTCCATCTCGTGCAGGTATCGGACTGTCTCTGGAGGCAGTTAAAAGACTTAATGGGCACCGTGCATTTTGGGCAATAAAGGAGGCCAGTGGCTCAGTTGAGATGTTTGCCAAATATGTTGAGGCCGCAAATGGTGGACGAGTCTATAGTGGTGACGATGCAATGCTGCCGGCCTTTACGCCTTTAGGTGCAAAGGGATTAGTTTCTGTAGCAGCAAACCCATGGCCAGCCGAGACTAATAAATATGTAAGAGACTGCCTAAATGGTGAATTAAATGAAAGCGATGCTCAAATGTGGATTGAAGCAAGTAACACGATGTTTGTTTGTTCAAATCCTGTGCCGGCAAAGTGGCTCATGAAAGAGCAGGGACAAATTGAGACGGCCGTTCTTAGGCCACCACTATCACTAAAAGATATGACAAAAGAATCAATCGTAAAATCAGCAAATGATAAAATTAAGAATTGGAGAAAATAAAAATGACAGTTGATGAAATACTACTAGGCCTAGAAAGTGGAACACTTAGATCAGCACAAAAAGTTGATGGTAAGTGGCAAGCAAATACAGAAGTTAAGCAAATGATTCTTGAGGTCTTTAAGGCCGGAAAGAATGTTGAACAATCAAAATTTGGTTATGAAGGATTTGTTGATAAACACAATATTCCAGCTCAAAAATTTGATACTGATCGCGGTGTAAGAATCGTTCCAGGTGGCTCAAGTGTTCGCCGAGGAGCTTATGTTTCAAAAGGCGTTATTATCATGCCTCCTGCATACATCAATATTGGAGCTTATGTTGACGAAGGTACAATGGTTGATTCACACGCTCTCGTTGGCTCATGTGCTCAAATTGGAAAGAACGTCCATTTAAGTGCTGGAGTACAAATTGGTGGCGTACTAGAGCCTATTGGACTAGCTCCGGTTATTATTGAAGACGATGCTTTTATTGGAGCAGGTGCTGTTATCGTTGAAGGTATTCAAGTTTTAAAACGCGCTGTAATCGCACCAGGTGTTATCCTTTCAAAAGGTGTACCTATTTATGACTGTGTAAATGAGAGAAGACTTGAACCAGGTGAGCCTATTCCAGAAGGTGCAGTTGTTGTACCGGGAACAAGACCGGTAAACGATAAACTTGCCTGGGCAAAGGATCAGGGCCTTTCAATGAATTGTGCCATGATTATCAAATACCGTGATGAGAAATCAGATGCATCACTAGAACTCGAATCATTTTTAAGATAGATAAATTATAATGTTAGATAAAAATATCACAAAAGAATTAAAGAAGTTAACGAAGAGAATCGACTCTTCGTTTTACTTCTATGACTTAGACAAACTTGAAGATCACTTACGATACATCGTAGAGAACAAAGATGAGAGCATTAAACTTTACTATGCATGTAAAGCAAATCCCCTATCATCTATCTTAAAGCTCATTAGAAATTTAGGAATTGGAATTGATGTGGCATCTAAGGGTGAATTAACTCAAGTTGTTGCAAGTGGAGTTAAATCTAGTGATATTATCTCAACAGGCCCAAGCAAATCTCGCGGCTATATAAGAACTCTCTTAGAACATGAAATCAATTGCGTTGTGGTTGAAAGTATCTATCAATTAAAATGGCTAAATGAACAGGCCAGTGAGATGGGAATAAAGGCACGCGCTCTATTAAGAGTTCAACTAGAGTGGGATAGCAAGGAAAAATCTGTTCTTGGTGGCGATGACATCACCGCATTTGGCCTAGATGAAAAAGGGTGGAAATCAATAGATCTAAGCAAGTATGAAAATGTGGAAGTGATTGGCTACCACGTCTTCCAATGGGGGAATATTTTAAGTGCATCAAAGCTTGAAGAAATTTGGGATCACACATGTGCTCGAATTAATAAACTAGCTCAAGATATGGGTGTAAGACCTCAAGTTATTGATCTCGGCGGAGGACTTGGTATCCCTTACCAAAACGAAAGTGAGCGAATTGATTTCAAGGATATCAATGCAGCTCTAGTGCGCCTTAAGAAAAAGCATAAACTTGAAAAGATCTGGATGGAGCTTGGCCGCTACGCCGTTGGTGAGTGTGGACTATACCTAAGCCAAGTTATTGATCGCAAAAACGTTAGAGGACAAGAAATTCTCGTACTTGATGGTGGAATAAATCATATAGCAAGGGCCGCACTCACAAATCAGGCCTTTCCCTGCGAAGTTCTTGAAGAATGTGAATCAAAGCAGAATCAAGAATTCCATGTACATGGTCCATTATGTACATCTCTAGATAAGCTTGGCGTATTTGATCTTCCAAAAGATTGCGATTACGGAAATTGGTTAGTGTTCACCCAATGCGGAGCATACGGTTTTACTGAAAGTATGCCATTTTTCCTATGCCATAACCTGCCTGCAGAAGTCGTTAAGTACAAAGGTGATATCATGATCCCACGTACAATTAAAACTAGTGCAGATTGGATTGAATAAGTACTTATAGTGTATTTAAAACAGGGGCCCCTGGAATATTTCCTTGTGGTGGAGCAAATTGTCTTAAAGGTGCTGGATTAAGTCTTAGCTGGAATGGTTTCCCACTCGCATCAGTTTCCGTTTCACACTCATCTCCATCACATTTATAGATAGGAATTCTCGCTTCTCCACTGATCTTTAGATCTGGAAAGTTTGATGAAGCTGTCGTTGCAAGTTTGTAATCACCATCAGTTTTACATTCAACGCTTACTGTAAAATTAAATCTTTCTTTAGTGACTTCCATTTCTTCGCCATTTTCAACAGCACCAAGAGTTGTTGTTTTAGCGTCAACTTCCTCACCATCATCATCAACTGATGCTGGAATATTCTTTTGAAGTCGACAGGCCGTAACAGGTTCAACATGTGTTACTTTTATAATATTGTCGCTATATTCAATTTTAATATTAAATTCAACATCATCATCCGAATTATTATCAGGGTTTTCATCAACATTTGTTGGCTCTACTGGTTGAATTTCAGGTTCAACGACTGCAACGTTTTCATTATTAGATGTTGTCGTATTTACACTGATAGCAGGTGCGGCCACAACTGTTGCCCTAATATTATCTTCAAGTCCTCTGTTTCTAGTAGTTGAAGTTTGAGGAGTGTTTCGATTTCTTGAAAGGCCAACACTTCCATTAGTAGCGCTATTATCTGATTGTCTTAGTGCATCTGTACCATCTTCAAACATATCAAGTTGTCGTGGCGGGTTATTCGTATTTGTGGAAGCAGAAGTTGCATTATCACTTTGCTTAACAGCATCATCTACATTATCGAATAATCCAATTTGTTCAGTAGGAGATGGCCGAGGGTTTGTATTGCGAACACTATCTGTAGCAGCAACAGTTGCGCTTCTTCTATCGTTATCCATTATTTCTTCAATAGCGGCCCTTCTTGATTGAGATTTACCACTTGGTCCACGAGCAATTTCATCGGCCGTTAAAGAAGATTGTGATCTATTTCTAATAACATCTAATGCACTATCATATGCTTGTGGAGAAATGCGGTTGCCGGCCGCTCCATTAAATCTTACGCTAGGATTAATTAAGTCTGCTCTAAAAAGAGCTCCGGCCGCTTCATAATCGCTTAGGCGAACACCGTTTTGAATCTTGTTATCAACACGAGCATAAAATGCATTAAGCTCTCGTTGTGTCATATTATCAATATCACTTAAAACAGAATCCAATCTTGCTCGATCTTGAACAGGCTTTGCCATTGTCGGTTGAGTCTCATCTAATCGTTCGATAATACTCTTATCTGGCTTATTAAATTGGTACGCCCTTTGTATTCTTGCATTATCTTTGGCCGCTCCAGGTGTACTTTGATGACGGACAATTGAACTGTCAATATCATCGCCAAACTTAAGAACAATATCACCGTTTAAGTTTGGACTTAAGCCTTTTTCCTCTAATAATTTATAATGCTCAGGATGTGATGACTTACTAATCATAATACCTGATCCATCAGCAGTATAACGGACATCCTTAACTGCCATCATATCCATTGGAAAATCATCAGTGAAATGAAAGTCAATATTTGGATTAACAACATCATCACGTGATACCATTGTTCTAAAGTCGTCGACACCATTGAAGTTCTCACTTATTGGCCTAGAGCTAGATGTAATAGAAGTGTTAGACGATTGTCTTGAGAGACGATTATCAGCTTCCATTGTAACGTTACCATGCTCATCAAATAATGAACCTTGCTCTGGTGCTTTTGTTTGTACACCACCATTATCAGCTTGTGCAGTAACCTTACCATTCTCATCAAAAAGACGACCTTGTTCTGGTTCTTTTGCTTGTACTCCACCATTATCGGCCTGTGCTGTTGTCTTACCATTCTCATCAAATAACTCCCCCTGCTTAGGAGAATCATCTGCATTTCGTGAAGCGCTTGCAGTGCTATCAGTTGCATCACTTGCTTTTGAGGCTTGAGAAGAAACGCTAGAGGCACCATCAAAGTAATTAGCTCCTCGTCTTAGTGCATCTGAAGAAGTGGCCAGTGCAGTTGAAGCTCGTCTTTTTGTCGCAAAATCAAGAGTTTTACCAAGGTAGCCATTAAAGGCCGTTGGAATATTATCAAGTTGATTTGCCACACCTCTCATTGTCATAGCAGTAAGTTTATCAGCGGCCCAACCATATGCTTGAACAGCTTGTGCTACTTTTTTACCACCATACATCGCAGTTTTACCTGTTAATTTAGCGGCCATAGAGAAAGCTTTTACCAATTTATTTTTTTGTAGATTAACTACGCGCGGGCCTATTTTAACAGCGAATCCCTTACCTGTTTGAACGATTTTGGCCCCGGCAACACCAGCAATCTTAATCGCCTTACCCAGTGGAGAAAATAAACGTGACTTTGATACGGCCCTTGCTCCGACCATAATACCTTTACCTGCAACTTTTGCAGCATTGATCGTACCAGCAGTTAATAAACCAATTAGGACTTCGCCGCCTACAACGCCGACAATACCACATGCCATATTCAATTTTTGGCCACAAGTTGCACATTCAAAACTTGTCACTGGTTCGACGCAAGTATCTTCACCATTTGCATCTTTTTCAAATTTTGCACATGCAAAATTATCATAAATACTTTCAGTAATATAATTTCCAATACCAGTCATTAAATTGGCAAAACCATCTTTTAATGTATTCACTGGATCATCTAAGAGCTTATCAACAAATGATTCTTCAGCAGAAGAAAGTAAGTGGAGCTTGTCTGAAGCTGCATCTTCAGCTTCCTCAGACCCACTAAAGAAATTTCCTATTTTATTGCCAATCCAACTGAAACCACCAGCAGCGACATCCCAAAAGAATTCCGCTGTACCTATTAAGTTTTTAACAAGGCCATTCCATGCAGTAGAAAGGCAGTTTGTATCAGTAGACTTTGGACATTCCATTCCAAGCTTTTCAGTTATAACGTCGCCAAGACCAAATGAAACAGTACTTGCAGCGTTACAAATTAGATCGTTTACACATTCTGAAGTTGGTTGTGACTTACCCTTACACTCATAAATCTCTTCTAAAACTAGATCCATATCTCTTGCAAGAGTTAGCTGATCCATCACGTTCCAGTCTTGAGTAGCACAAGCATAAAACTCTTCTGCCTCTAAACCTTGAGCGCCATCTTTAATTGATGCGACTTCAAGTGCTAGAAAATCAGGACAATTTATCGCTTTTTCATCGTCACCTAATTTACGCTCAGATGAACTCTCAATACTTTCAACAATACTAGATGGTAATGCAACAGCATCAGAGCGCCAACGGCCAGATGCATCTGTACAGAGCGACTTAGCGGAAGCTAAGTATAATTGGGTGATTTCAACAACGACTTCATCTGGCACTGAGTTTTCAGCTTGTAGTGATAATTGCGCAAATGAATATGAATTAACAATTAAAGTAAGTTGTAATAATAAACTAGTGAATATTGTTTTAACTGAGTTTCTAATCAAGACTCTCCTCCACGTCTACACGATAGACTTTGAAGGACACTATTAATTATTTGACGATCTGATTTTTCATCAGTCATATTCATTAAATACTTAATGTGGAATACTTCTCCACTACAATTGGCATAAATACTCTTTTCTTCAAAATGTTTTTTAGAAACAATGTATTGATGACCGACAGAAAATGAGCTTATTTTAGGTATAGAATTCTCACGAAATTTTAAAAACTTTACGCTTTCGCCTTCATATTTCTCAACCCAACTCAGTCTTCCTTTCTTATAATCGTCAACTTGAGATTTAATCATCTGGCGATCAAGACTTTTGCTTTTAATTTTAGTTGGTGTAAATGAGATGATACTTCGATGGCCACTTGCATGCTTCTTTGACATTAGAACATATGGGAAGCCTAAGATATTTTCTTCAAAACGCCAGTCCTTAGGAACATCTCCTGTAATGACGGCCTTCTTTGTTTTATTTTTAACAACGAAATTACTTGCAAACGCACTACTTGCCGTTAAATACACAACAGTACAAAAAACAAGATGAATGACGCTTTTAAGGCAAGGCTTTCTCATAGTAGTTTTATCGGTAATTTCTTCTTAATACTTAATAAATATTACTGAAGATATTAATATTATTAGTATGTTATAATAGTACTAAATTTTAGGAAATCCCCTCTTCTGTATTCAATAACTTATACTAATTAGGGTGTGAAAACAGCGGCTTAAATAATTGGCTATGAGTAAAAAGGAAAGATGATGTTAACGAAAAGATCTCAAATTATTGATGAAACCAATCAAGGGCAATACGCACTCAATATCTATGAATTAACACCAGAAAATATTAATGAAAATGCACCGACAGTCTATATACAAGCAAATGTTCACGGCGCAGAACTTCAAGGGAATATGGCCATATTAAAGCTTTTAAATCTCTTAGAAGACAAGAAGATTAATAGTAAGATCACCCTAATTCCAAATGCCAATCCTTATGCGACTTCTGTAAAAATGGGAACCTACACTTATGGACGATTCAACCCTATTACCGGTGATAATTGGAATCGCATGTATCTGGACTTCTTCTCACAGTCACAAGGACAAGGCCTTATAAGTGATGATGAAATCAAGGAGTGCAAATCAAAACAAGATTATAAAATTCTTATAAAAAATAAAGTTAATGAGTATCGTCGCTATCACCAAGAGTATGGAATAAATGAGAATAAGAATCTCTTTATCACTCTCCAGGAACTTGCCAGTGATGCCGACATTGTCCTAGATCTTCACACGGCCGGAGTTGGATGTCGTTATGTCTATGGCCCAGATTACTTGAAAGAACAAATGAAAGAATTAAACTTTCCATTTAACCTAGTTATTCCTCCAGAATTTGGCGGGGCCATGGATGAGGCAACTTTTTATCCATGGGTAAAATTTCATGAAATTCATAAGAGTGAAAATACATTTGAATCCTACACTCTCGAATTAGGAAGTGAAGAGATCATCGATTCAAAAGCAGGCAAGGCCGATGCGATCAATATATTTAACTACCTAGTTAAAAAAGGCGTTATCGAAGATAAAGAAATAGAATGTCCAAAAAATGAAGCAACATTTTGCTTACTTAAAGACTACAAATCATTCTTTGCACCAAAGTCAGGTTTTGTGGAATACCATAAGTCACCAGGCGAATTCTTTAAAAAAGGTGAAAAGATTATGAGTCTATACCACTTTGATAAGATGGAGAGGCCAGAAGAGGTCATAACCCCTATTTTGGCCCCAGTTGATGGCATCGTCATAAATCATGCCCCAAGTTCAAATGTGAAAAGGGGCATGAATATATTAGAGGCCTTTACAAATTTTACCTCTTAAAGCTAAGCTTAAAGTCTGAAGCCTTACTACCTTCTGGCAGAACAATAAAGTAGCTTCCGTCAGGATTAATACGATACTCTGTTGAGAAATCTTCATTTTCAACTTTTATCGTTGTTGCATTCTTATTAATTCCTCTAACCATTGGGCCATCAAGACGATCTAGGAGAAGCTGCCAACCCAAACGATTATGGGCAACTGTTGGATCTCTTTTATCATAAGATGGTTGAAAGCCATCAGAGCGTGGACTAACCTCAATAACATAAGGGATGACTTGCTCTTCTTCATACATCCAATCAATATCTGATCCGTCTACAGAATACAGCGTTTCCCAAGCAGTCCCTGGAGTATAATTTAAAACACGTCCAAGCTCCTTTCCAATTCCCTCTACAACCTCACGATTAAGAGTTCTTTGGCCACGGCAACCATATGGGTAAATAACAAGTTCTGAATAGGCGTGATAAGAAATATTAAATACTGGTTTTATCTGTGAGACAAAGTTCATAAGAACATTAGTTTCAGGCTCACTTGCGGCCTCACTTCCGCGATATGTTTGTGAGAATTTCCATCCACTTGAACCACGACAAGCATTCCAATTAGTTGGATAGTTTCGGTTGATATCTACACCGTAGCCACCTCTCGCATTCTTGCGCCACATATTCTCACCTTCCCATACTTTGATATTTCCATCAATATTCACAATAGGAAGAACATAAATCTCATTCGAATCTACCCAATGAGTAATCTTTTGATCTTTGTTATACTTCGTTAAAAGCTCTTTAATAATGTCTGTCGTTACTTCTGCTGTCATAATCTCACGTGAGTGGTGCATACCATTAAATAAAACAGAAGGCTCACTAACCTCATCTTCATCTACATTATCTGAGATCTTCATTGCATAAATCGAGCGTCCTTCTAGAGTCTCTCCAATCTTGATTTTCTTTGCAATTGTTGGGTATTTTTCAGCATACTCAGTCATAAGCGCTTCAACTTCTACAGAGTTTAAATAGCGCTCATCAATAGAGCTTGTAAGAAGCTCATTTCGAGATTCGTTGATTTTGAAATTATATTTTTTAAATTCAATGAATTCATCTTTCGTTAGGGCCACATCAATTAGCTCATTTTTAATATCCACACCAAGAACATCAAAACCATTTTCTTGCAGGCCCTTAAGAGTTTTAGCGTAATTTGATTTAGCGTTGATGGTAAGTACTTTTGATGCTTTCGTAGAACTGCTATGGGCATAGCTAGTCAGTTGAGACAGCATCCATGCTGCCAAGATTAACTTCTTCATTATAACTCCTCATGTGTTAATTATATAATTATCCGCCATGAGGAGATTTTGCACAAATAGTGTTATTAAATGTTAGAACGGCTTTGAAGAGCGTGTATTCTCTTTTCTAATGTAGGGTGAGAACTAAAAATCTCGGCCATTGTTGTGCCACTAGAGATTTTAAAAGCACTCATATTAGGGTTGCTATTATCAACCATTTTAGTACTTTGTTGCAGCTTTCTAAGAGCAGCAATCATTTTCTCACGTCCAGCAAGGCGCGCACTTCCTGCATCGGCCCTATATTCGCGAAAGCGTGAAAACCACATTGTTATTGGCATTGCCAGTAGTCCAAAGACAATATCTAAAACAACAACGAGCATTGTTTGAGCAAAGTAGCCAAGACCTGGTCCTTCATCGTCTTCAGAACGCATAGCATTTGAGATTGCCATGGCAGCTAAACGAGATAAAATCATAACAAAGGCGTTTACCACACCTTGTACAAGTGCCATTGTTACCATGTCACCATTGGCAATATGGGCAACTTCATGTCCAATTACACCCTCTGCTTCATCACGACTCATGGTATGAATAAGTCCAGCAGAGACAGCTACCATGGAATTATTTCGACTTGGCCCTGTAGCAAATGCATTAACTTCATTTGAGTTGTAAATATAGACTTCTGGCTTCTTAATTCCACTTAATTTAGCGTAATTTGATACAGATTGAGCAACCCATCCGTAATTAGGATCGTTTTCACTAATTTCAGTCATTGGATACATTCTTTTTGCCATAAACTTTGACATGGCCAAAGAAATAAATGATCCAGCAAATCCCCATACAGAACAAAAGATGATAAGCATTTCAAAGCTATATCCACCTTGATTCATATGCATTGGAATCCCTAATAGACTAAGGATGATTCCAACTGTTGCGACAACTAAGATATTAGTGAGAATAAAGAGTCCGACTCTTAACATTGTATTTTACTCCATTAAAAAATAATAATATCGACATAATTATGCCTGAAAGCTCTATACGGTCAATAACAACCGTATTGCTTGACAAAAAATTTACAAAAATTCTCCTGGCCCAATAAAAAATACTAAAGAATTAAGGGATTTAGCCGAAGTTAATTAATGAAGTTATAAAACTTCTCAATATTGAGTCAATAAGTCGGGTTAAATGTTTAATAACAAGGTCGTCACAAAGAATGAGATTATCTGGAACGCAATCATATTTGTTGCTGTAATCTTTACTGCTATTGAGGCCCCTTTTTCGTTCATTTTTCAAACCAAGATTCAAAAGTGGCAATTAGTAAGTGATCTTATTATTTCAGGACTTTTTGTAGGTGATCTGATTTTTCGTTTTCAAAAGAAACGTGAACAAAATATGAAGTTCACATCTAAAGGCCATCGCTTAAAGTGGATGACACTTATGAGCGTCGACTTAATTGCCTCAATTCCTTATGACATCTTAAGTTACGCGCTAGGCTTTCACGCTTTTACTTACTTTAGATTATTTCGCTTAGTACGAGTTGTAAGATTATTTGAAATAGTCTCACATCTTGCCTTTGTGCCAAAGGCCATTAAATTTACGGCCATTTTAACTGTCTTCTCAGTTGCAGTTCACTGGATTAGCTTATGCTGGATTATGATTGCTCCAATAGATCAGGCGCAAGTCATTGACCGAACTTCACATTATATAACGGCCATGTATTGGACGGTAACTACTCTTACAACAATTGGTTATGGAGATATTACTCCTACGACAAATCAAGGTCGCCTCTTTACGATGGTGATCATGATCTTAGGAGTTGGTGTTTATGGTTTTGTCATTGGTACTGTAACAAAAATGGTTCAAGATGGTGAGCGCTACAAGCAACAAAACCGTGAGAAGATGCATGATCTAGCAAGCTTTATGAAGCATTATAATGTTCCAGAGAGACTTCAACAAAATGTTTTCAGTTATTACAATCACCTTGTAACAAAGAGACTTACAGAAAACGATAATAAAATTATTAATGAATTACCTCAGGCCCTTCAAAGTGAGCTATCAGTTTACATGAATATGAAGTTAATTCGAAATCTGCCATTCTTTAAGAATTTAACATCAAGCTGCCTTAAAGAGGTTGCTGGTGCCCTTGAGCAAAAATACTACGGACCTGGACAAACTATTATCAATATCGGTGAGACAGGAAGTGAGATGTATATCATTGGCCATGGTAGTGTTGAAGTAATTCTAAGCGATGGAAACGTTGTAGCAACTCTTCACGAAGGTCAAATCTTTGGTGAAAGTGCTCTCCTACACGACACGAAGAGAAATGCTAATGTTCGCGCTCTTGGATATTGTGAACTTTACCGACTCGACAAAGAACAATTTGATGAAATCACAACACGTCATGATGAATTAATTGATCGAATCTCATCTCTAACCTCTCGTCGCTCAGGTGATCGTTCAGAGCGTCATTCAGCAAGTGTGAAACGCATTCAGCAAAAGCTTAAAGAACAAGACGAAGCTGCGTAATAAAGATAATCTATTGCCTCATTAGAATGAATTACCTTCCTTTAAACATGTTCATTTGTTAGAATATTCTCACTTTTGGAGGATATACTATGTTAGATAATCAAATCGCAAAAGAAGTTATTGACTATGCAATGTTGCGTGGTGCTGACTTCGCAGAGATCTTTATTGATCGCCAAACTTTTGAATCAATCTCAATTAAGAGCTCAAAAGTCGACAATATTGAAAATGGAATTAATTTTGGTATCGGAATTCGTCTCTTCTATGGAACGAAAGTACTCTATGGATATACTAATTCAAAAAAGAAAGAAGATCTTTTAGATATTGTTTCTTCTCTTAGTGCAAAAGACTTAAGAGATCCAATCACGACAGCGACAAATTTTAATTTTGAAAAAATTAATCAAGCACACTTCGTGCAAACAGGTCTAAAAAATAATATCTCACTAGATCAGAAAATACCTCTACTTATGGCCATTGATGAAATGACTCGTAAGCAGACTGATAAAATCACGCAAGTTCCAATTGGAACAACTCAAAGAATGCAAGAAATTGAAATTTTCAATTCTGAAGGTTTACACATTACAGATGAGAGAAATTATATTCGCCTAAGAGCATCTTGTATTGCAAGTGATGGAACGATTCAAGATAGCGCAGGATACTCTCCAGGGGCAATGCTTGGTTGGGAATTCATTCTTGGACAAGATCCAAAGTATATTTCTGAAAAAATGGCAAAGGAAGTTCTAACAAAGCTTAAGGCCAAGCCATGTCCAGCTGGAAAAATGCCAGTTGTAATTGATAACGGATTTGGTGGAGTAATCTTTCACGAAGCTTGTGGTCACCTATTAGAAACAACGTCTGTTGCCAAGAAAGCATCAGTATTCTGGGATAAGAAAGGCGAGCAAATTGCTTCTAGTGTCGTTAGTGCTGTTGATGATGGAACAAACCAGAACTATTGGGGATCGATTAATATCGACGACGAAGGTATGGCCACTCAGAAAACACAACTAATTAAAGATGGAATTCTTACAAACTTTATGGCCGACAGAATGGGCGCTCAAAAAACAGGTCACCCAAGAACTGGTAGTGCAAGACGTGAGTCTTATAAATATGCTCCTACTTCACGTATGAGAAATACTTATATTGAAGCAGGAAATGATAAGTTTGAAGATATGATCTCTTCAATTGATCACGGAATTTACTGCGCTCAAATGGGCGGTGGCTCAGTTAGTCCAGGAACAGGAGAGTTTAACTTTTCGGTAATTGAAGGATATGAAATCAAGAATGGAAAGATTGGAGATGCTGTAAAAGGAGCAACTCTAATTGGAACAGGACCTGATACCCTAACAAAGGTTTCCATGGTTGCTGATAACCTCGATTTTGCCGCTGGTGTATGTGGTTCAATTTCAGGTGGTGTAAATACGACCGTAGGTCAGCCAGCACTTAAAGTTGACGAGATCCTAGTTGGTGGAGGTAAGTAATGAGCACGAAGACAAAACAACAAACACAAAAAGAAATAATTAATAAAACCCTTAATATGGCAAAAGACATGGGATTAAATGACGTTGACGTTATCATCTCAGGCTCTGAGTCTTTCTCACTAAAAGCAGACAGTGGTGAATTAAGTGAGTATAAGAAGGCCAATACAGGTGCCCTTGGTGTACGTGTTATTAAGGATCAAAAGGTAGGTCTAAGCTTCACTGAAGACCTAGGTGATGATGCAATTAAGACTATTCTTGAAAATGCAGCACAAAATTCGAAATTCTCAAAAGTTGATGAATACCAATTAATTGAAGAAGGTACACAAGTTGATGATATCAACCCTGTGGCAAATATTGAGTATTCACCTGATGCTAATGAGATGATTGAAAAAGCACTTTTTTTAGAAGAAGAAGTTAAAAAGCGTGATAGCAATTGTGAGTCTGCACCTTATAATGGAATGGCCGAAGGAATTTCAAATTTTGCCATTGGAAACTCAAAAGGTGTTCTTTGTACACATCAGTCAAAATCATATACTGCATACACATCTGCTCTTGTAAAAAAGGGTGATAAGAATGCTATGCACTACCTATTTGATTCAAAAAGAGACTTTAGAGAACTAGATTACGATAAAGTAATTAACGGATCTCTTGAAGTGGCCAATAACTTCATCGATGCATCCCAAATTAAAACTGGTGATTATGATGTTACATTTGAAGTTGATCTCTTTGATAATATCATTTCAAGTTTCATGCTACTTTTTAGTGCGAAGGCGGCAATTGATAAATCAAATCCATGGCGTGAGAAACTAGGAGAAATGGTAGCTGATTCAAGACTAACTTTTAAAGATGATCCATTCTTTAAGGCAGGCCACAGTGTTTGTCCATTTGATGGTGAAGGAAAGAAGAAACAAACCAATACCCTACTAGAAAATGGAAAGCTAGTTCAATTTCTTCACAATAGTGCTACAGCAAGAGAGCTTGGACTAGAAAATAACTTCTGTGCAACTCGTGGAGCAAAGAGTCCTCTTAGTGCCACGACATCAAACTTTCTAATTGAAGCAGGAACAAATACACAAGATGAGTTCAACTCACGTCGATATGTGGAAATTCTAACGGCACAAGGGCTTCACAGTGGTATCAAACCAATCTCTGGTGAGTTTTCACTTGGAGTAAGTGGACGTATTTGGAATAACGGTGAAATAGAAACTTACTTTAAGGATGTAACTGTAAGTGGAAACTTCTTTAAGATGCTAAGTGAAATTGATCTTATAAGTGATAAAGTTGAAGCATCAAGTGATCACTCACTTTTCACTCCTAAAATTCTATTTAGTAATTTAATGATTGCAGGATCATAAAAATATTAAGGCCACGAAAGTGGCCTTTTTTTATTCTAATACCTTTGGAAAAACATATAATTGATAGCGTTGCGAGATGATTTGAAATAAAGAGACACCATCTCTTTCCCACTCTTTATCTTGCTTAGAAAGCTGTGCCCTGCGACTATCTTTTTCTTTTAGATTTCTAAGATGATCTTTTAATTGTCCTGCCGTCATTTTAGAGTTACCAATCGTAACAACAGCGTCATCATCCATTTCAAAAAGGCCTTCAGTATCTTCTAAGTTACTAAAGTCTATTAAGCTATCCTCGTTTAGTGCATTTGAACCCACTTTAGTATTAGAAGAAGTGCCAACACCACCCTTACGAGACTTACCATTCTTTAAAGCATCCGGATTTATTGCTTCTTGAGAATATCCTTCTTGTTCGCCATTTGACGATGTATCTTCACCTTGCATTCCTAAGCGTGATCCTCTAGAGCGCTGACTGCTACCGCTACCAAATGTTCCATCTCTAAATGAATCAGAAAGAGAAGATAAAACACCATCATGCTCGGAACGTCTTTCATCTGCTAATTTTTGTAAATTATCAAATTCAGAAGATTTCCCTCGCTTCTTTAGGGCATCCCTCATTAAACCCAGATCCTTACGACGACGATCGTTATTAGAGATCTGTCTTGAAACTCCTCTACTTAGATCAGAAATGGCCTTATTGCTTGAGCCTTTTCCTGCTTCTAGACGACCTCGAATAGAAGAATTGGCGCCTTTCTTATTAGTCATAGCATCTTTGAAATTATTTGTAGCGGTACTAAAACCTGAAAGCCAATTGGTAAACTCACCAAATCCATTATTAAGCTGTATCTGATCCCATGGCTGCTGAGTTTGCTTTCTATCTAGTTTTGTATTATCAGTAAGACCTTCTTTAACAGTATGCCAATAATTATGCATTTTAAGTGCGTACGCAGCTGTGGACGAGAGATTAGCAAGGGTTTGTCCCATGTAATTATTCATCTTAGCTATAAGAAGCTCAAAATACGGAATGAGTCCTGGTGTGATATAATAATCAAGCTTTGTTACCTTAGGAGCATAGAAGTGATAACGATAAGCATATTGAGCAAATTCTTGTGCCATACGCTTACGATCCGTATTTTCACTCTCAAAGCCATTATCTTCAGATATTAAAGTTGATAAGAAATATCCCTTTGCATGATCGCGATAGTAATTTGTGACCTTATCATCAAGCGGAAAATAATTTAATGTCTTTTCTTTTTGAGCATTAAAACGTATCGGACTTGAAGAGCGATAGCTCGTATTATAATTTGAGCTCATATCAGGTAAGAAAGGATCAATTATCCTAAGTGCTACTCCACCTTCTCGTTTGACGTATGTATTTCTGGAGCAAACACCTACGGCCATCTCCTGATTACAGACATCATTTTTTCGCGACAAGAATTTCATACATTTAATTTTATATTTTTTACCAACTGTTATACCTGCTACTTTCCACTTACTTTTTCGACGTGGCCCACAAATATTTTCAGGACCTCTTTCAGGATCAAGATCCATGTCAGCATCACTTAAAATTCCCATCACTCCTGTCATTGATACATTTACGATGCGATTAAATAATGAATTCTTATGAAGGCCTAAAAACTTCATCAATTCCATGATCCAACAAACAGGATAAAGACATTTTCGAGATAAAGTATATTTTTGACCATTATATTTAATGTAGTTCCAATTATATTCTTTTAACCATTGCACAGTATATTCAAAGAGAGCTGTACCATGTGATAGATTTTGTAGACTTGCATCTTCAATGGCCTTAATTTTCATAAGGGCCATATCTCTTAAGAATAAAGTGAAATCCTCACCGTGTCCCTTTGCTGTCTCTTTCCTTATCGCTTCAAAAGAAACTTTTCCTTGTGAGACAAACTCATCATAACGAGAAGTCTTATCACACTCTCCACTTCCAATACATGCCGTTACTTTATCAAGAGTTTGTACAAAATAATCATTTTCTCTTTTGGCAACATTATAGCCTTCATTTTTAACAATTTTTGTCCCAACAGAGTTTTCAACAATACTCTCGTTACCACCGGCCTCTTCCACGGCCTCGACTTCTTTTTTGTGAACTGTATCAAGATAATCTTTAGAACCTACTTGGTTACAATTTTCTTCATTTTCATCACACACCGTTTTTTCACTATTAATGACATATGAATCATACATCCCAAGCCCATTACAATTAGCAATGTAATTGGCCTCAACATCAGGTTGTAACCAATCCGTAGGACTCATTGGGCCGACTGTATCAACACAGCGACACATCATCTCAAGAGATCTTTTCTTTAGCGTGGAATATAGTTTATAAAGTGAATGCTTATATTTTACGGCCTCAAACCTAACAACATCTCTAATATTATAACGTCCATTTCTATCCTTAGGGTTATTACCATCAAAACCAGCAAGATATTTAGGATCTTTTCTCATATAATAATTAATAATGTTATTTTGAGCATCAGCAGTAATCTTTCCATTATAGAATAAATGAAGAAAGATCTTTTCTTCTTTATCAGGAAGATTATTTAGATAGTTTTGAATTTCTTTTAAAGCTGCCTCACCCACACTTTGATCAAATTCATCCCAAAGAGGTTTTCCTTTGCCAACCATCGATGGATCAAAGAGATCAAGATTATAGCCTCGCATTGAGTTTACTTGAACATTCCAATTATATTCGATGTTACTGGTACCAGTTAAGTTTCCTCTAGCTGCTTCAGCAGTATTATACTGGGATTTAATATGAAAGAAATCTCCTTCATCTTTACCACCAGTTGTATAATCCATAGCAAACATCATCATCATCATTTCAAAATAACTATCTGACTGCTTTGATAGAAAATCACCGAAGAGATTTACACGACATGACTTCATATCTGAGATTGATATATCTTTAAATAAAGGAGAGCTGTCATCCATACCTGAATATAATTTATAATCAGGATCTGTTGAATCACCACCTCTTAACATTGAGATATAATCAGCTTCAATAACACCATCATTAATATTAACTTTAATATTATTTACACAATTATCAATCCTAGATTTTCTTCTCGAGGTATTAGGGTCTCCAAGTTGCGTATTCTTATCAATACAGCTATTTAAAGCACTTATATAAGGTGCTTGAAACGATTCAAAGGCACTCTCACTATGTTGAGGGTGTTTTGGATTAGTCTTTGTTTGGTTTCTAAAGTCATCTAAGATCTTAGTTGCCTCAGCTTTTTTACGAGCAACTGCACTTTGGTGATTGGCCTCAATTGTAATTTTATCTGATAATTCCTTAAAACATTCCTGTCTTGGGTATTCATAAGAAAAACCACTATCGCGATCTCTTATTTTAACTGGCTTAGAATCACAATTACTAATTTGTGACTCTAGTTGATTCATATAAGTATTAATTTTCGAATTGTTAACACCATTGTCAGTTAATAGCTTTTTCATATTTGCTTTTGCGCTGACAACTGAAGTTTTTAATTGTTCACTTCTTTCAACTTCAGCAGCTTCTACACTTGGAATTAATAACTCCATTAAGAAAGCAGGAATTGCTGAAAAAGACGGAATAATTGGAGCACAAACTCCGTTTGAGTTTTTAAATAAAGACTCACAACATTCTTGATTCTTTCCTGGTCGACTTCCAATACCAATACATGAAGAGCATTTATAATTTGCTTTACACGTTTTTGTTTCTTTATCACAACTATTAGAGCAGCATTCAGAGTCACGACGACAGCTTTCTTTAAAAGTTTGGCAAGTATTGATATCAGTAACCCTTATCATTCTCTTGCATGAGCCCTCTAGACAATAATCTGAAAAAATAGAACAGTGTTGATTCTTATTTTTAGGGATAAGGCACTTTTCATAAGGACGCTGTGACTGATCTTTCACATCTAACTTAATTGGGAAATCGCATACCAATTTACCACTACATTGATTAGTGGCCGAGTAACAAGCATCCCCAGCATTAAGATACTTCTTTTCAGAATACATATACTCAGAAAGTTTGTGTGCTCTTTTGTTCTCAGGTTCTTTTTCTAATTTAGAATAAATAAGATTTTGAAATTCAGTACTTGATTCAGGTAGTCCTTGCTTTATATATTCAATAACTGCTTTTTTATCTAGCTTCTTTGATGAACCTAGTAATTTTTTAATCTTAGGGATTTCACTTTTTTGAATTGATTTAAAATTATTCCCATAGACACTGACTTGTGAAACAAGAACGAGGCCAAGAAGTATAGTAAAAATATTATTGAATTTTGAGCGAAGCATAAGTTTCCTCTAGTGGCCTCTCATTAATTTTTATTAAGAGGCATCATTATTTCATATACTTATTTTATCGGAAGAATGAGTTCATTACTCAAGTGTATTGTAGGATGTTGAAATTAGGTAAGATTTTCGAGATTTTAATAGCTTATGTGTGCCAACTTAATGACACACATAAGCATATAATCAATAACTTAGAAAGGTATTAAACTTTTTTGATGGCCTCATCAATCATGGCCTTACGAGTTGCTGCATCTTTCCAGCGATCTTGTGCATCAGGGGCCAATTTATGAATTGGATCAAAATAAGTGAAAACTTTATCTGGTTTAACGTATGGTGCACGCCAAACAGAGATACCATTTTCTTGATCGTAGTATTCATAAGAAGCTACGTGACGCTTTCCACCACCACCAGGTAGGTCACAGACAAAAGTTGGAGTATTAAATCCAGCTGTTGTACCACGAACTGCTTTTTCCAGTTCTTCACCTTCGCCAAGAGTTGTTCTGAAGTGTTCACATCCTGGCACCATATCGTGCATATAAACATAGTATGGTTGAATATTCATATAACCAAGTTTACGAGTTAGAAGTACCATCTCATCAACATGGTTATTTACACCTTCTTGAAGAACTGCTTGGTTACGAACTAAGATTCCTTCACTAAAGAGACGGTCCATGGCCATTTGAGACCACTTCGTAATTTCAAGCGGTGAAGAGAAGTGCGTATGAATTACCATTTGTTTTCCAAAGCCAATAGCAAGCTTATGAACCTTAACTAATGCTTCCATCCACTTATCATCTGTAAGAATCTTTTGAGGGAAAATTGCAATTCCCTTAGTAGCATAACGAATACGTCTAATATGAGGTATCTTTAATAAATTCTCACCAATGTACTGGATTTGTTTTGGGTTGAGCATGAAAGCATCACCACCAGAGATAACAACGTCTTCAACTTTTGGATGTTGAGCAAGATATGCAAATACATTATCCCAATGCTTTTGATTTGCTCCATAAGACTCTTTTTCAACAGACTCTGTAGAGCCACCAATAACACGTGATCGTGTACAGTAAGAACAATATACTGGACAAATCGTTAGCGGAAGAAAGAGTACCTTATCAGGGTAACGATGTGTCAGCATCGGCACTGGCGAGTCAACATCTTCACTAAGAGAGTCTGCCATATGCATAGGGTGATCTTCTAAGA
Organism: Halobacteriovorax sp. DPLXC-1; assembly: GCF_036903125.1. NCBI lineage: Bacteria > Pseudomonadati > Bdellovibrionota > Bacteriovoracia > Bacteriovoracales > Halobacteriovoraceae > Halobacteriovorax > Halobacteriovorax sp. DPLXC-1. The sequence goes on along the minus strand of NZ_JAYMCO010000002.1, from coordinate 26,685 downwards.
ACTGAGAACCGATTGGTAAGAATTGTTTTCTTAGAGGACAATTCTCAGGATCGTCCCAATTAATAAGTGCAAAAACGTAAGGAGTGATTCTGATATTCATTGGAGTTATTTGTTGGCCTTTTTGTAGGTCTTCAAAAAACTCTTTTGAAATTTTATCACCTAGTACTTTTTTGACTTGGTCAATTTTACGAATTGAGTTTTTCAGCTGCCATAAGTGGTCAGAAAACTCTCCTCTAGTAACGCCTGCCCATGCAGGAATCTTTTGCCAGAAATCATCATTTCTAAAATTGCGATGTTCAAGATCTGGTATCTTTGAATGATCAATATTAGTCATATAAAAAATCCTTGAATGTAATTTGTAATATTATATCTCAAAATATTGCTTTTTAGGAAACGCTAATCGTGTCATTATAAATATATGGAAAAACCTAATTTAGACTTCAAGACAAACATTTTAGATAATGTAACTAGACAGATATCGACAAAAGACGTCAAAAGCTTTCTTCACGCCCAAGGCTACTATCATGGAAAAGATCGCTTCATGCAAATGGAAATGCTTAGACTAATTGCACAAGGTCGCCTATGTGAGTGTTTAAAAGATACAGAGGAAACATTTGCTATTGATAAATATATGCGTGAATTAGGAATAGACTATTTTGCGAGACAAGAGATAGACAATCTTGACGAGAAAACGTCTAATCTACTCAGCTATTATGTTAATGGAGTAAACAAGGCCATGAGCGAGGGCCTACCATTTGAGTTTAAACTTCTCTCACACACGCCTCAAACTTGGCAAATTAGTGACACAATACTAACAATCAAGGCCATGAGCTTCCTCGGCCTGGCCCAAGGTCAACAAGATCTTGAAAAGCTTATTATACAGCTTCTTCAAAATACAAATCACCAAGATAAGCAAACACAAGATATTAAAATAGAAAGAGTAAAGTCCCTTGCTAAGGGCGCTCTTGATACTATTAGTGATAGTGAGATCAATCTTTTACAAAAAGTAAAAGTATATAATCCCCTAATTCCTGAAAGTTATGAGTTTTTAAAATTTATCCCTAAAATTCAAGCATCTAATAATTGGGTATCAAATAAAATGGGCCACGCAATACATGCATGTGATCCTCACTTAGAATGCAATCGCCTACCGGCCATTTGGTATGAAATGAAAGCAAATATCCAAAATGTTGGAAATTTCTTTGGTATTACTATGCCTGGTGTCCCAGGGTTTGTTATGGGAAGAAGTGATGATACTGCTTTTTCTTTTACATATGGTTTCATGGATATGGTGGATCATTTTATCGAAGAAGTACGCGATGGAAAGTATCGCTTTGAAACGAACTTTTTTGATTTTAAAGTTCGAAGAGATATTATTAAAAGAAAGAATAAAAAAGATGTCGAAATTTATATTAAAGAAACACACGCTGGCTTTCTAGAGGCAGATAGTGAAATAAAAAATATCAAAGATGGCCACTATTTATCAATGGCATGGTCATGTCGAAAAAGAGGTGGCGCAAAAACTCTTAAGGCAGTTCTGGATATCTTTCATGCAAAAAATGTTGATGATTTATTTAAGTGCGTTTCAGATGTAGCAATAAGTTGTAACTGGCTCCTATCAGACTCTGAAGGTAATATTGGCTACCATCAATCAGGAGTCCTACCTAAGAGAAACTTTTCAGGACTGTATCCAATTGAAGGATATTTTAAACAAAATATTTGGCAAGGCTATTACGAGGGTCATCAGCTTTATCATTTTAAAAACCCTAATGAAAAAATTATTGCAACGGCCAATAATAGGATTCAAGATGAACACTTCCCTACTGCTATAAATGCACCAATGGCCTCATATCGTAAAGATAGAGTAACTGAGCTTTTAGTAGAAAATCAAAAGCATTCAACAGATCTTTTTAAACAGATGCAAGGTGATACTTTTTCAAGACAGGCCGACCTTTATATTAATGTTTTTAAGAGCGTATTTAAGGAATCAGATCTTGGAAGAAAATTAATTAACTGGAACCGTAATTATGATGTAGATAATAAAATTGCGCCTATTTTTGAATCGTTTTATAAAACACTTCTAAAAACGTTCTTTAGTGATCACTTACTTGGAAAACAAGTTACGACATATTGTATGGATGAGACATCGATTATTGCAGACTTCTATGGTTTATTTGATCGTATTTTTCTGACAAATGATATTGACCATATTTGGTTTAAGGATACAGCAGACAAGGATACATATATTGCCAAGGCCCTTAAAGAATGTGAGCAAAGGCAAGCTGATACCCGCTGGGGAGATATCAATCGCTACAAAATGAAGCATATTCTCTTTGACGGAAAACTACCGTCTTTTCTAGGTTTTGATGTTGATAATATTGAAATACCAGGAAATCGATCGACAATTACTCAGGGTGCTGTCTATGAAGCTCATGGAAGAACAACATCGTTTGTCCCTTCATGGAAAATGGTAACCGATCATCGCAATCACGATGTCTATACAGTTCTACCAGGAGGACTAAGTGATCGCAGATTTTCAAAGAACTATAAAAGCGACCTAAGTAACTGGATTCATGGAAAATATCGACAGAATTCAATTGTTTAAAATCTAAACCTAATATGTAAACTTTACAAACTTAGGCCTACAATTTTCTTTATTTGCTATAAATGACTCTATGAAATCATCAAAGCAAAATCGATATATTGTTGGGCCAATACTACTTATCCTAGTTAATACTTTCACTCTAGCAAGTGACACTTATAAGAATATGCTAGAGAGCGAATTAAAGTCTTTTACAACAGATACTGAAGAGATTTCATATAGAACAACATTCACTCCACGCTACGTATTGAAGTACCATGAGAGAGTCAAAATTGTTGAAGAATATCGTGAGCTAGAAAGAACGTTGACTTCTAGAGATCATGAGATTGAAAAAATTAGAAAGTACGTAAAAAAGAAGAATTATCTTAAGGCGCTAAAGGCCATTGATTATAAGATTCAAAAATATAATACTGCAATTAACTTAATGAATTATTTGATGATGAGTGGAGATAACTTTATTGCTGCACTATCTGATGACTTTGAAGATATAAATTATGATTCAAAAGCGTTTGAAAAACTCTTTAAGTCAGTAAAAAAACAAATGCAGTATAACTCTCGTTATTACAAACAAAGACGTAATGACCGTCATTCACATACAGGCTTTGATAAATATGAACTAAGAAATCTTAGAAATCCTACAATATTTGACTTTAATGAGTTGAAAGATGAAATAAGCTCACTTGCAAAGAATACGAAAGATAAAGAAATTGTTGAAAAGATATTTGATGGGATTGAAGAATTTCAAGGTGAAATCAAGGCCTTTAAAACATTAAAGAAAGAAACTGAATGGAATGCTGGAAGATATACAATATTCTACGGTATTAAAGAGTTTATTTTAAAAAGTTTAAGCTACGTTGCCCTACCGATGAAGCATGCAATAAAAGAAGAAGAGCTTCAAAAGGTATCTGAGAGAGAATTTCAACCAGGTGATATCGGAGCGATTCAACGATATGGGAAACTATCAAATTTAGTATTTAAAGGAAATTGGACCCACGGCCTAATTTACATCGGTGAATACTCGAAGTTTTCAAATTACTTTAATGTGGATGAAGAAACCAACGAATTATATGCACAAAAGTGTATCGACCAAGGACTTAATTGCAAAAATTATCTTAGTTACTTACATGCGAAATTTCCTGACTCAATGAAGGAATATAAGAAAAGTGAAGAAGACGGTAATCCATATGTAACACTTGAAGGCCTAAAGCCTGGGGTTGTCTTTATGGAATTAGGTCCTTCGATGGCATGGGATAACCTAGTTATCTTAAGGCCAAATTTAAAAAAGAAGGATAAGGCCCTAGCACTTGAGAGAACATTTTCAAGCATTGGTAAGAAATATGATTATTCATTTAATGGAAATTCATATTCTCGATTTGTATGTACTGAACTAATTCAATACTCATATGAATCAAATCCACATGAAGATAAAGAAGGTATTGATTGGGATGTAAATATTGTCATGGGGCGACCTGCAATGTATGGTTTTGATCTTGTGCAAACGTTTATCAATCAAGAAGAAGATAAGAATCGTCCAAAACAGCTTAGTTTAGTGCTATTTATGAAAGGTCTAAAAAAGAAAGAAATTAAGCGCTCATTAAAGGAGCCAGAATTTGGAACGGCCAAGAGAGGAACAATAAAAGAATTAAAAGATACTCTATAAGAAAAGGCCGCTTATGCGGCCTTTTTTATTTGTTATTTTAAAACGAAATTTGAAGGAAGTGGTAAAACAGATCCTTTGATATAAATCGGAGTACGACGATACTTCTCTCTTACTTCTACTTCCATATCAGCAACATCTTCTTTAGCTGAAGCAATGGCCTTTGATAGAGAAATATCTAAAGAAAGTATTGCTGCACGCTGTGCACGTTCAGAATTTACAACACCACCAGTCTTAACTTTACCAGCTAGAAATGACTTCGTATCAACTGTTTCCATAATGATCTTTTTAACATCAACAGGCTTTAAACTTGGATTGATATCAAGAATCTTTCCAGCAACACCAGCTACATAAGGAGCGGCCTGTGAAGTTCCAGAAACTTTAATATACTTATTACCTGGAGCACTTGAAAGAATACCAACGCCTGGAGCTGCTACATCAACCATCTTCTCACCATAATTAGAAAAAGGTGCAAGTGATGAATAATCAATAGTTGCCGCTACTGATAATTCATTATCACCTTGAATATTAGTTGGTGATGTTGGGTACTCATCATTGTTAAGTCCATCATTACCGGCAGCAAAAACAAATAAAGTATTTGGTGCTGCTTTTAGCATTGATTGTGAATTATCAACTAAAGCATTAACAAAGTATTTAGCATAATGCTCTACTGTCTCAGGATTTGGTTCTTTTTTAGAAACAGTCTTCATAACAGTTTCAACAATCATTTTTGCTTGTGGGAATCCCGTACCAAATGATCCGTTAGCAACCTTAGCTCCGTGATCAGATACATAGTAAGCAATTTCATTGAAAGTACCAGTCTGAGCTTTAGCAAGAGCATCGATTGCTCTTTTTACAAGAAAATCAATAATTCCCTTATCTTGGTTAAGTGAAGCAATTTCTTGTCCTGGAAGTTTTACTTCTGTTGGAATAAGTTTTACAGCTAAGATTTTTGCATCATCAGACTTTGTAGCACTAATTCCCGCTACGTGAGTTCCGTGCATAAAGTTACCGTAAACAGTCATACGCTTAATAAAGTCTTCATTTTTAATGATTGACCTCATCCAGTCTAATTCTTCAGGAGTAATCGTCCCACGCATCGACTTTTCTTGTAACTCGAAGAACTTAACCATATCGTCATTTAACGTTCCAAGATATTTGTAATCAATTACCTGATTATTAGATTCAGCAAAGTTCCAACCATAAACATCATCTTGGTATCCATTACGATCTTCGTCTCTTTGGTTACCAGGAATCTCTAATTGATTAATCCAGGCCTTTGGAGCAATCACTTCGTGTTGCATATCTGTACCTGAGTCAATAATAGCGATAGTTGCTGCTGAAATTTGAGATGTTACAATGGCCGCTGCCATTATCTTTGATAAGTATTTCAAAATCTCCTCCATTGAGTATTTTTGCATAAATATAGTCTAATCTATATTTTAAAAGTATATTCTATGATGTAAAGCCGCTTTAGCAAAAGATCTGACAACACAACGTTTAAACGGTGCATAAACAAAGGTATACAAATGAAAAAATTTAATATTTTCGCCACAGATATAATCCAAGGTCCCCTTTATGAGAGGCTTAAGAAAGATGGTCATAAACTTACAGTTTGGGATCGCAAAGAAGATGGCCCTCTCACAAGTGAGAAAATGATAGAAAATGCTAATGACTCTGAAGTGATAATTTCAATGCTTAGCAATACAATCGATGCCTATATATTGGCCCAGCTACCTAAGCTAAAACTCATCACTCAATATGCTGTTGGGTTTAATAATATTGATATTAAATATGCTCACTCTAAAGAAATCATTATTTGTAATACGCCAAATGTTTTAACTGAAGCCACAGCCGAATTAGCAATGGCACTTATGCTGGCCGTTGCAAGAAATTTAGAAGCTGCAAGAAAGAATGTTCTTAATAACGAATGGGAAACATGGGAGCCTTCAGGCTTTATTGGAAATTCTTTATTTAAGAAGAAACATGGAATCATTGGTGCAGGAAGAATAGGAACTCAATTGGCAAAAATGTGTAAGGGCGCCTTTGATCAAGAAATATACTACACTGGCCCAAATCGAAAAGATGAAATTGAATCCAGTTGCGATGCTAAATATTTAAGTTTAGAAGAATTGGCAAAAGAATGCGATATCATCTCAATTCATTGTCCATATAATGAAGAAACCCATAAGCTAATTGATAAAGAGATATTCGCTCTTTTTAAAAATAACGTTATTCTCATAAATACAGCACGTGGAGAGATCATCGATGAAGAAGAGCTCTTCTCATTCTTTGATAAGCACAAAGAAGCAAAGGCCGGTCTTGATGTTGTGTGTAACGAGCCATTAAAAGCAGACTCTCCCTTGCGTAAGTTAGACAATGTGTTCATCCTCCCCCATATTGGCTCCGCCAACGACGAGGCGCGCTTAAACATGGCCCAATTAATTTACGACAATATTTCTGCGTTCAGTAAAGATGAAGAATTAAAAACAAGAGTTTAGTTTTGTTTACTAAAATTAAGCTGAAGATTTCTTGATAAATTTATACATTATATTCATGAATATAAAGGAGCTATTCATGAAAAAAATATTAATCATAGATGATGATCAAGAAATTCGAGACCTACTGCGTGCATTGCTGGAAAGTAATTATAATATTATTGATGCCAGCAATCAGGATGAGGCCATAGCAATTGCTTGGCAAGAAAAACCAGACTTAATACTCTTGGATATCTTATTACAAAATGAATCAGGATTTGAGATTTGCTCACAATTGAAAATGAATGAGGAATTAAAAGATGTTCCAATTGTCTTTATTTCTTCAAAGAATAATGTCAACACAAGAGTTACTGGGTATCAATTAGGAGGTATAAACTTCATCAGCAAGCCGTTTGAGCCTTCTGAAGTTAAGAGTATTATTAATACGACACTAAAGTCGGTCAATAATGAAAATGCCATGGAAGTTATAAACTATCGTGACATAGCTTTAAATGTACCTTCTCAAGAAGTTAAGATCAAAGGCCATCGCATTCATTTTACGTCTTCTGAATTTAAGATCATTCATCTTCTACTTAAGAATGAACAAAATGTTCTCGCAAGAGAAAAAATCCTAAACCATATTGCACCAGACAATCATAAAGTGAATGACCGCATGATTGACACGTATATTAGTTCCATCAGAAAAAAGATTAAGGATTCTAATTATATTATTCGCAGTGTTTATGGCGAGGGTTACAAGATTCAAGAAATCTCTGCATAGTGCAGAGATTTCATTTCTAACTAACTTATACAAAAGCCTATTTAAAGAAATTTAATTAAAATTTAGACTACTTATCCTAAATTTGACTCATGACTCAATTATACTGAGTGTATGAAAAAGCACATCATGGTTATTGACGACTGCTACGAAACCGCCAAGCTCCTTGCCACTAGCCTGCAAAACACATTTAGCTTTCATGTCAAGTATCATACTAACCCATTCAAGGCCATTGAGGATATTAAAACTCTAGCATTACTTGGTGATGATAAACTCTATATCATCTGTGATTACATGATGCCTCAAATGGATGGTATTGAATTATATGATGAGATTTCAATTCTTGATAAGAATATCAGCTTTATCCTCTTAACGAATGAAAATGATAGCCAGGTGATTGAAGAGGCAGCAAGAAAAGGAATCGACCTCTTTCTATTAAAACAACAGGGTTTTGACGTTATTATTAATCAGATAAATAAGATCATTAACGACGACAGCACTCTTGGCCATGAATTAATTGAGGTATTTGAAGTCACCGATATAGTACGAGGTTTTAAGATCGTTGAAAAAGGCTTTGGGCATTTGAAATTAATCACAAAAGAAGAAATCCCTCGTAATGCGATTATAAAGATAGGTACAGGTTCAAACGATAATGATATCTACCGAGTTAATAGCTGCAAGATAGTTAATGATAAAATTGAAGTTGACTGCTCACTACTTACCTCAGAGGCACCGGCAAGACATCTTAGAGCTGCTTAGTAAACTTGTATCGATGAAAAATAACAACGGCCATGATAAAGAAAAGGCCAATAAGTGTTCCATTTCCGCCTTGGCCACCACTTACATCTTCAATAGTCCCACATGCTCCACCGCTTTTGTTACCAGAAGAAAATCCATCATTTAAGGCAGCTGTACCACCCACAAGGACCGGATCTTTATAACTAAAGTTAGCATTAGGAGTTGTGTTATAAGCAAGGGAGACAGCCTCATATGGATCCACAGCACCTTTAGAACAACTCTCTTTGTCACAATAATATGAAACAGCTGTTTGAGTAATAATTTGTCGAACTTGATCTGGATATAGGCCTGGATTTGCTTGGTAAATCATTGCGGCTGTTGCAGAGATAAAACCTGCGGCCATTGATGTTCCATTCATACTAGCAAATGACTCAGTACTTGGTGTGGTCTGACCACTATTTACTGTTGATAAAATCCCATCCCCTGGGGCAGCAATATCAACAATGCTACCAAAGTTTGAATATGTTGAACGACTTCTTGATTGATTAACAGCACCGACTCTTAAAACACCTCGACAATTTGCAGGGGTATAAAATGTTGCATCTGCATTTGAGTTTCCTGTTGCAACAACCACTACTGCACCTTGTGACTTCGCAAAGTCAATCGACTCTTGCATATAACGACTACAACTTCCGCGGGCCCCTAAAGACATATTAATAACTTTTGCAGGATTTGGATTTTGGCCAGCTCCTCTCACACTTCCACCAGCGGCCCAGCGTACAGCATCTGCAATATCAGATGTTAACCCACCACATGCACCTAAAACTCTTACCGGAAGAAGATTGATTCCTTTTGCGGCACCAACAATACCGTAGTTATTATCAGAGCGAGCAGCAACGATTCCAGCGATATGAGTCCCATGCCATGTTGAAGAACTTGAGCCTGCACTACAAGTGCCAGAATTATCACCGAAGTCCCCTTCATCACTTGGATCACTATCACGGCCTCCACCGTCACGAGAATTGGCACCATCGGAGATCATGTCATAGCCTCCCACAACATTTTGGTTAAGTTCAAAATGTGATGTGATACCAGTATCAATAATGGCAACTGTTACATTTGGTCCACCGTCGGCCAATGCATATTCACGAGCATGATAGAATGAATTTGAAAGATAATTATTGAAGTACCATTGGTTAGAATAATAGGTATCATTATACTCACCGTAGTGAGCAAATAGTCTCCTATCCTCTTCCACATATTCAATATCGCCTGAAATAGAAAAGCTTGCAAAGCTTGTTGTAGGATTTGCGATTGATGTTTCGCTTGAGCCATCTTTATATTTAACAATATAATTGGCCGAAAGATTGGCCGCGAAACTCGCGGCCAGAGCAAGTATTAAAAAGCGCATACTCATCCTTGAGTCTTTGTGTCGGTCATTCGACTATCACTAGCATCCTGCCGGTGACATGCTTATATATAAGCACGAACCGTGCCAATTGTTCATTTTAAGATATCCACTACATACAAAGATATGCTGTCAAAATGAACCACATTAGGGCCAATGTGCTTACACAAAGGTGTCATCTTTGTGACTTAAATAAAATTAAATTTGGATAATAAAGGTTAATTAGGATTCAATAAGAGTGACTTTCCATCTGCGATTGTCAGGGTCTGTAAGAAAGAAAAACTGGATTCCTTCATGGACAAGAATTTCTGGTGAGCGCTCACTCGATAATATATTTAGATCTTCACCTGAGCTTTCAAGACGGTAATTTACAAACTCCACCTTCTTTTGAAGCTCGATTAATTCATCTTGAGTGCTAACGATAAAATCAAAGACAATATTATTTCCAACTTGAGCAAGCTTTGGCCTTTCAATGACGAGAAAGCGTATTTGATCGTTATAGAGAACAATAGAGTCAGATGCATTTTCTATTTCTAAGTCAAATACATCACTCAAAAAAGATGATGTAAGATGTGCATTTGAACTGAATAAAATGACCTGACCGAGTTTCATTCTTTAATTATTACGGCGACTTTCGATATCGTCAATAATGGCACCAATTTTTAAAACTGACTCTCCATCACAACCATCTTCTTCACAATAAACAACACGATTACATTGCTTCTCAGTGTCCCAAATAAGATCATCATGGCCACGAATTAAAAGCCCTACCATCTCATGTGTTTTCTTATCAAAGACAGGGCCACCACTATTACCACCAAACGCATCAAGATTTGTATTGTAGAAAAGCTCATCATCATAGCGAACAAAACCATTAGTTGAATAACGAGATAGGAAACCATTAGGGTGTCCAATCATATAAACTTCATCACCATTTTGAAGTAGGTCTTTTTTTATCTTAACTGGCCTACGCCCACCTTCTACATTACGATCTAATTCGATAAGTGCGTAATCAAAAGTCTTATCTCTTGTTTGATGATACGCTAAGATCTTACTACAGTGATAGACTTGGCTTTTAACAAAGTATTGAACCTTATTTTTAGATCCTAAATCGGCCCTTGCATCAAAGACAAAGCTTTTTCGATCACATGCTAATTGATAATTTTGAATACAATGAGCTGCTGTTAAAACAGTCTTAGGTCCAACTAATACAGAACTGCACCCACCATAGGCCAAGTCATTTAGAAACTCGTTTTCACCTTCACACATTTTGGCCTTTTTGAAGAAATTCTGTCCCTTAGCACTATATAATTTACCATCTAGGATTTCATTTAAACTGAAGCGATTAACCATAAGAGCTGTCGCATGAGCACCATTTTTTACGTCCTGAGATAACTCACCTGTCGTATCAGCAATATCTAGTTCACCGTAAATGGCCTTATCAAGATGCTTAAAAAACGAAGCAGCACCATTAGCAACAGATGCATTTGAATTAAGAGTTGAAAAACAAAGTAAAGCTGTGAAAATGTAATTAGATAATCTCATAACCGCCCTTAAAATAATCGTAGACCAGTTATAGGACAAATTTGGTTCAAAAACTATCTAATCTGTAATATTTCCAGCCTCATGTACACGAAAATACAGCTGTTTTACACCATTTAGGCGTGTTTTAAGACGTTTTAGATATTTCCAATGAAACTTTTCGCTAGCAGTGTGTATATCTGTCATTTCATCTTCACTGCCTTCAAGCCTTACAAGATGTTGCAGAAATGATTTCTTAGAGATGCCAATAAGCCAATTTTCATGAATATCTTGGATCTTGTGGATATTTTCTAATAATTCTAAGTTCTGATTTAAAGTTTTAGAAAATCCAAAGCATGGATCCAGAATTAAGCGATTCATATCGAAATTGTGCTCGCTTAAGAAAGCAATCTTATGATTGAAAAATTCTCTTATAGAATTAAAGTCTAGGTTCTCGTTGAGATAATCCATGTGAGAATTTGCTAAACTTCGCTTAGGTGCAAGATTATGACAAAGTATATAGCGCATCTTAGGATACTTATTAAAGAGGGCCAGCCCTTCCTTATCAATGGCCCCAGAAACATCATTCCAAATGACTTCACTAAAATGATGGCCATACGAGTGCATGAACTCTTCCATTGTTTCGACTTTATAAGTATCAATCGATATGGTTTTAAACGCCTTAAGACGATCTAAGTGCTGTGAGATATACTCATCAAGTCTTTGCCATTCTTGCTTAAAAGAGATGGCCTCATTAAAAGGGGCCGTACTTTCAGCGCCAATATCAAGGCCATATTTTGCTTGCTGGAATTTTTCAAGTTGGCCGATTTGAAAATCATTATCGAGATTTCTATGGCCGTCAGAGAATGAATTAGGGGTAGCGTTAACTACCCCTAAAAATAAAATATTTGTCATATTTAAAAATAAACTATGCTAGTTTTGGATCATCGATAGGCTTATTGACAGCATCAGACTTCTTTTCTTCTGAAGCCTCTTCTTTTTCTCCAGAAAGTGTTGAAGTAGACTTTGAAGACTCTTCATCAATAACTGGAACACCAATATCCTTACCGGCAACAAGATCATTGATCTGATTGATATCAAGCGTTTCCCAAACAACAAGCCCTTCAGCTAAGCGGTTTAAGGCATCACGATTATCAGTTAGAATCTTCTTTGCAAGCTTATAGTTCTCATCTAGGAAGCGGTGAATTTCTTCATCAATATCCTTAGCTGTTGCTTCTGAGTAACCTACACCTTCACTTGGTGCAGTTGAACCAAATGGAGATGCGCCTGGTTGAGAGAAGTTTCTCGGTCCCATCTTCTCACTCATCCCCCAAGAACAAACCATGCTAGAAGCAAGTTGTGTTGCTCTTTCGATATCATTTGAAGCACCATTAGAAATTTCGTTAAATACGATCTCTTCTGCTACACGTCCACCCATTAGGAAGGCAATATAGTTTTCAGATTTTTCTAATGTCAGGTTGTGCATATCTTCATCTGGAAGAGTTTGTGTAACACCTAGAGCTCCACCACGAGGCATAATTGATACCTTGTGAATTGGATCTGCTTTAGGAAGATTAAGTCCCACAAGAGTGTGACCAGCTTCGTGATATGCTGTAACTTTCTTCTCAAAATCAGAAAGTACCATCGACTTTCTTTCAGGCCCCATAAGGACTTTATCTTTAGCTTGTTCAAAATCAATCATTTGAAGAACTTTCTTACCATAACGAGCGGCAAATAAAGCGGCCTCATTAACAAGGTTTGCAAGGTCTGCACCAGTAAAGCCTGGAGTACCCTTTGCAATAACTTCAAGATCTACATTTGTATCAAGAGGTGTCTTTCTTGTGTGAACTTTAAGGATTCCAAGACGTCCACGAACATCAGGAGGTCCAACTGTTACACGACGATCAAAACGACCAGGACGTAGTAGGGCCTTATCAAGAACATCAATTCTATTTGTCGCAGCAATTAGAATAACACCTTCATTGGACTCAAAACCATCCATTTCAACAAGAAGTTGGTTTAGTGTTTGTTCACGCTCATCGTGTCCACCACCCATACCGTGTCCACGGTGGCGTCCAACAGCATCAATCTCATCGATAAAGATGATACATGGAGCATTCTTCTTACCTTGTTCAAAAAGGTCACGTACACGAGAGGCACCAACACCAACGAACATCTCAACAAAATCAGAACCTGAAATTGAAAAGAATGGAACACCTGCTTCACCAGCAACGGCACGGGCCATAAGTGTTTTCCCTGTCCCTGGAGGACCTACTAATAAAACACCTTTAGGAATTTTCCCGCCAAGGTTAGTATATTTCTTTGGATCTTTTAAGAAGTCCACAACTTCGGCCAATTCTTCTTTGGCCTCTTCAACACCTGAAACATCTTTGAATGTAACCTTCTTATCATGTGGTGATAAGAGACGTGCTTTTGATTTCCCGAAACTCATGGCCTTTCCACCACCAGCTTGTAGCTGACGTAAGAAGAAGATCACAATGAGGAATAAGAAAATCATTGGTCCCCAGTGTAGTAAGAAAGTCGTGAAGACATTTTGTTTTTCTTCCGCTTCATACTCTGGGTAGATTCCGTGTGACTCTAAAATTTTAAAAGTTTCTGTACCTGTTGTCCCTGTTGTTTCAAACCAAGCACCTTGCTCATAACCATCTTTGAATTTACCAAGAATCTTATCCTTTCCCTTAAGAACGACTTTCTCAACGTGCTTACTCTTGATTGCGCTAACGAAATCAGGATAAGTCACTGGCTTATAAGTCTGTCTGCTCTCTGAAGAGATCTTTGCGATTGCCGCAAACATGAGGATTAAGATGATCCAAAGAAGTAACGTTTTGTTTTGTCCTTTCATTAAAATCCTTTTTAATTTACTTTACTCATAAATTATTTAAATACTTACTATTTGTTCACAATACTGTTTCTAAAAAATAAAGCTATATTGTAACCTCATAGTTACTAAAATGGTATCATTTTAGTGAGTGTCAAGCCTAGTTATTTAAAGCCACACTAAAACTTTACCGGCTTTACGCCATGAGTAATGAACTGGTTGTTTAATTTCCGAAAAAATTTTTCTTAAAGTTGAGTTCTCTAGTGGAGTTTTCTTGAGACTATGCTTTGCATTAGTATTATTTGATAAGAATGGAACACCTTCAGGAATCTGCGTAGTTTTATCGTTTAAGAATTCTAATTTACAACCCTTTTTAACAACGGCCAAATAAGGACCAAAAGCATAGACCCTAATTCCACCAGAAAAATCTAATGGTCCAAGCCTTGGACTATTAATTAGTCCCTCTAATTCATTAAATTGTTTGTAAGTCTTTCCTCGTGTTGTTGAAGCTTGAGATAAAATAGTTCTTTTCAAATTCTCATCAACACACCCGTGGTGTTTAATAAGGATCCCCCACTTTCTTTTAATGATCTTATAATTTTTGTCCTCAAGCCCTTGCTTTATTTTTTTCATGCGATTCATGCGCTCGCAATAATGCTTAAGGTAGCCAGGCCAACGAGATGAGATTGATTCTTTTACAATCTTTCTAATATGATTACGCTCAAAGCGTATATCTTCATTTGAATAATCTTCTAGCCAAGTGAGCTTGGCCAATTTGGCGTATTTTAGAATATGTTTTTTTGAAAAAGCAAAAAGTGGCCTATACACTCTCCCGTTGCGGTATGGGATGCCTAGATCAATATCTTTTCCTTGAGACTTAAATTGCTGCAATAGAGACCACTCAAAGCAATCATCTAAGTGATGGCCCGTAACGAGTAACTCATCATTTTCTAAATCATTCTTTAAAATGTCATAGCGCAATTTTCTGGCCTGTGCTTCAAAGTTTCCATCATTAAGACTTAGCTCTACTTTGAGAGACTTCATCGGGATCTGATACTTATGAGCAAAGTTTCTTACAAGATGCCTTTCGGCCCTAATCTCTTCTCTTGTCCCATGGTCAACGTGTATAAGCCTAACGTTGGCCCCGGCCATTAGAAGTAAATGCGTTAAGGCAATAGAATCAAGCCCACCACTACATGCCACGACTATAGGGGCCGAAAAATCAAAGTTCATCTCTTTGTTGAAACGGATGAAATGAGCAAGCATTTGCTTGGCCTTTTGTGGCAACTGTTTTTGTTTAATCTCTCTTAACGACATGATAATTTACAAATTCCTTAATATTAACTTAAATATAATATTGACAATTAACTCGCAAGTCACTAATATCCTATCATTCTTTTGAATGTATGTGCGAATGTAGCTCAGTTGGTTAGAGCGACGGATTCATATCCCGTAGGTCGGCAGTTCAAATCTGCCCTTTCGCACCATTCTTTTCTATCTAAGCGCCCAAAAATTCGTTAACAAGGTAAACAAAGTTTAAACAAATAAACTCGAGCTACCGTTCATTTTTTTTACACTGTTTAACCACTACACAGTAACTTACTAAACTAAATTCCGATACTTACACCAGTTTTCAGTAGTTTAAAGTTTTTACACCCGTGAACTTGTTTCATGGAACATGGCATCATTCCTGCAACTCTAATAACATCGTATCAAATAGGAATGACATGCAAAATAAGAAGCTATTGAACAAACATTTAATTTTACTAGGTTTCGTACTTTCATCACCAGTACTTGCACAAAGTGGTGCCTTAAAGGCCGATGTTTTTAACTCAGGTCTTGAGTCAACTTTAAAGAACGCAGGTATTGATGAGTTAAGCTTAACGATTGGTGCAAAACTTGGCTCTCTTGATTCACGTACTGACAAGGGAACTGTTTATGAAACAAATATGAACGTTGAACTTGAAGCAGAAGTATTTGAGCATGTTGATTTTAATTTTGATGGTGGATTTAAATACCAAACAGGTAATTCATCAACTCAAGAAACTGGAAGAATTAGAACATATAAGCCGAAGTTCTCTTATAAGCACGGATATTTCTCTTATAAGATGTTTAACTTTGCAAAGATAAGTGCAGGTGCACTTAAGAATAGTACAAACACAACTTACATCTCACCATTTGTTAACGGTGGGAATTCATTTCTAGGTGTAAGAGAGATGCTACTAACTAAAGTTGGAAACTTCTACTTTAGATTACAAGCGACTCAGGCCCAGCCACAGAACGCTTTACTAAGAGAAACTTTTAATATCGATGATAATGGTGATCCACAATTCTTTAACGAGTCTGTTGACATCACTTATTTAACAAGAGGTTTCAAAGTTTATGGTGCAGCAGGTACTTACCGTTATAAGAACCTATCTGCTGATATTGCTGATAATGATTACTTCTGGGGTAACTCTGTAAGTAAAGGAGCAACACCAGACCAAAGTCTTTACCTATATGACTTTACAGGAATGTATGCAAATGCAGGTATTGAATTTGGAATTGGAAATGATCGAATTAGACTAAAAGGTGCTTACGTTAAGAATACAGAAAGCGCAGTACCAGATGATAAGAACACAGGTTTCGCTTATGTAGCCGCTTATGAAACAAAGATTTCAGATAAGAAAGTAACATTTGAGGCCCTAGGATTTGAAAATCAGGCCGACACTGCTCCAGCATTTTATCGTGGTACGCAGTTAGCAAATGACTACAAAGGCTATCAGGTAGGAATCAAATTAGAGAATAAGAAAGGATTTAAAACAGAAATAAATTACATGAATCGAACTGTTCTAGGAAACACTGACTCTGTTTATTTAATTGATGGATACAGTGATGAACAAGTTTACACAATCTCCCTAAGGAAAGAATATGACATTTTGTAAGACATTTAAAAACATTACTCTCTTAAGCATGTCTATGCTTATGCTAACAACTCTTGTTAGCTGTGGTAGTGATACGTCTAACGATGAAAAACAAAAGCTTGCAAGACAGCTTAAGGCACAAGCAAATGAAAGTTCAGTAATTACTGTATCACGCTTTAGTGTTGAAGGTGTGTCTGAAGATAAAGCAAACGTTAAATCACGTATTGCTTATCACAAGACATTTCACGTTAAGGCCTGCCTATCATCAAAGATTGGAAAGAGTCTTCAATATCGTAAATTCTTTGTAACTGGAGACAACTTCCAAACAATTGAAAGAGAAGCAGATGAGTCAAGCTGTATCCGTTGGGATGAGCCAGTTGAAATGGACTACTCTCTACCAAATACATACTTACCAATGAGTCGTAAGATTATACTTTCTTCAAGTGCAAATATTTCTTACGACCTTAAGCTTGCTGTTAACCAGTATGCTAACAGTATGATTCATGGTAACAACTATCACCTATCACAAGGTCTTAATAAGGATCGTTTATCAAATGACGAAATTATTAATGTAAAAAACATTAAGATCACACCTAAAGGATACGGACTAGTTGACCCAAGAAATGATAACTTAATCATTGATAAGAAGGTTGTTGTTTCAGCTTGTTTAAACTTAAAAACAAATGGTTCATCACTTTCAAATGAGTTTATTAAGGCCAAGCTTGTTAATCTTGAAAAACAAGAAAATGGTGAAGAAAATGCTGTTACACAAATGTATGACCTAACAGATGGACAACTTGATGAATCAGGGTGTGCTGAAGTTAAGTTCTACTTAGAACACGAAAGATATACGAATACGAGACGTATTCCATTTAATCTTGAAATCGAAGTACAAAACAAAACTCTTAAGAACGCAAAAGTTACAAGAGGGCTTTGTCTATACCCATGGTCAAACAGTGGATGGATCTTTGCAGAAGTTTCAAGATCAGGAAAATGTGAAGAAGATAACAATAACCAAAGAGCTCGTTTATTTGTTGACCAAGTAAGCTACAGCTTCTTAGGACACGATAACAATAATGGTTTTCACCTTAATAACAACCTTGATCTTGTTGTTGAGAAATCATTTATCGTAAAAATGTACCCAAAGGTACACTACGGTAACTACGCTCACCACATGAACCCAATTGAGCCGTTCTATCAAGGTAAGCTGAAGCTAGAAGTATACTTCTTAGCTCCACTACAAGGTGATATCGACCTTACAAATGAGAATAAGCATAAGTTTAAACTTATCTCAGTAGCGTCACGTGAAGTAGAAGTAGAAAATAACTTACTAAAAGCAAGAATTGATATGCCAATTAAGTTTGTAGACATGCCATATGTACATACGAGAACTTTTGCGGCCGTTAAGCTTTCACCAATTTTACGTGAAGGTGATGATCCAAGAACTGCACCTCGTCCAGCATGGGCAGCAGGTACATTCCACGCTTCATCAAAAACTTTTAACTCTGTACTTCATACGCAACTACAAGTTACAGATAAGTTTTCTGAAGCGGATTATCAGAACAACAAGATTAAAGAAAGTATGAACGAAATGATTCAACTTGAAAACTACCTTGAGTCGATGTCTAAGAACATCCAAGGCGTGACTAAAGCAGATATCATTAAAGCAAAACTTGCTCCACGTTATACAAAGAGTGCTGAAAAGCTCTTTACTGAAGAGCTAGATAAGCACGATCTTTTTGATAAGACGATCAACTTAACTGATAGAGCATTAAACGATAAGCTAATTGCTGAAAACAAACTTTCACAAGCTGAGATTAATGGAATCTATGAAGATAACTACAATGCAAACACTTTGAAAAAACTTTGTGGTGCATTCTTTGATCAGAAAAAGACAGGAATCTTTTGGAAGACGTACCTGGACTACAATATGAAGAAGTGTATTGAGAGGCCATGGGACTTTATGATGATTACACCTGTATCACACGTACAAGAAGTAATCTCTAAACCAAAAGTAAGTCACTCGAATACAATTCGTATCTCGAAGTCGACTGGAACTGGAGACTACTTTACAGAAAGTAATAGAGTTGGATGGTCACATGGTTATAAAACTGGTGTAGGTGCAAAACTTGACTTCAAACTACCATTTGGTGACAAATCACCTGTTGGCGGAGGAGTTGGAGTATCAGCATCATATGACTGGTCAACATCATGGTCACTTGATCGCTCAAACGGAAATAACAACAGAACTGACAACAGCCAAGGAATCGACCTATATGCTGAGTCAATTACACTTAACTTTGAAGCAATCACTAAGCAGTGTTTCATGGTAGAAGGGACTTCAAAATGGAAGGCCGTTTGGGTTGATAACCACCTACCATCTAACTATGGACTAGGCGGAAGTCTTAAGTACGTAGCAGAAAATAACCCAATGAGGTATAAAGTATGTAAAGGCGTATCAGGTAAAGAAAGACTTGAAGAGACTTGGTACTTCACAGGAGAAGGTTTCCAATTCAACTCAATTCTTCGTGACCGTCTTGGTATGACTGAAAATATGTACACGATGATGTTTAGAGGACGTAAAACACTTTACAAGTTTATGGACTTCTTAAGCAAAGCTTCAACGAGTATGTTTAACATCAAGGAAAGAAAGAACCAATCACCTGATGTATATATGCTAGATGTATATAAGTCATATAAAGAAGCATTTGATAGTGATCACGATTTAATTGATGATCAAGCGATACCTGGAACGGTTGAAAAGTTTGATCCAATTAAAAACGGTGGTGACCATAACTTCTCAGAAGATAGTTGTGAATTACCAAAAGACAATTACAACCATGCTTCAATTGATTTTTGTTAAGAATTAAAAACAAGATAAAAGAAAAGGCCGCTATTGCGGCCTTTTTTATTTTCTATCGTATTGTGAAAAAAGATAATCAAGAGTGTCATCATCGACATCGCGATATAGACAAATCCCTAGCTGCATAAAATAAATTCTTAAATGCTCGCGGTGATCGAGGTTTGGATGCTTCTTGCTTAGAATCTCAAAGAGCTCGACTTCTGCTTCAGCAATAATATCTGAAAGGTCATTACCTGCACCTTTGTTAATCATATAAAGAGCAAGTAAATAAGGCATTTGGATAATTTGATCTCTTACAATCTTAATCCTTTCTCTAATACCTACAGAATGTTCTTGAGTAAGATTGAAGACCGTACTAATCATGTACTTCACGGCCTCTTTTAAAATAACATCCTTTTCCTTACCTAAGTAATAGTAAATAAGAGAGCGTGTAACGTCTGCCTCTTTTGCAACCTCAGCGATCTTCCAATTAAGATGCCCTTTGGCCACTTCTAACTTAGTTACAGCGTTGAGGATACGAAAGTGCACTTCCTCATTCTTTTTAGGTTTTACTGTTCTTAGAGGCTTATTATCGCCTTCATCATTTGTTTGTAAGTTTGTTGAATCTGTCATAATTGTCATAAATCAATGTCTAAATGTTTAATATTTAAGTGTCTTCCCAATATTACCTTTCTATACCCGATAATAATACTTAAGTTTTAAAAGGTAAAATCCGATAAAAATTTATTAGCACGTGTTCGACTAAAATTATTGTCGATAGTATTTTTTATCTAGTTATGGGGGAGATTTGATGAAAAAACGGTTACTTACAAGTGGACTTTGCCTACTTTCACTTACTATTCCAATTGGATGTCAGCAGAAATCTTACCGTACCCCTAGCTCCCTTAAAAACTCGAACTTCGATTCGTTAATTCATGAGATGCATGAATCTGTTTCAAAAGGTGTAAAGTCGCCTAAAGAATGCGCTCAAAAGACTCAATATTATTATGGAAAACTCTTTGAAATAGAATCCGATGATATCGACTTTTCTGAATTCTCTAAGTATCAGATGCAGGATTTTACAATGGCATCTTTTAATATACGTCTTGATTTGAAAGAAAAACTTAAGGCACTAAATAGTAACGACGAACTAACACAAGAAGAACTTGCGTGTTTAAAAGGTGTAAAAACAATTTTTAGGGCCCTTCGCTATCTCGAAGACTATTTTATCGAATCCTACTATGCTTCAAGACAGAAGGGTTCAAAACCAATCGACTTTAATACACTTGATTATTCAAATAACAAAATAAAAGATCTTCCTGTTCACTTTATGGTAAATCCAGATTACTCATTTGAAGGTGTTGAAGATTTAAAATCTGGAGACATTATCTTATCCAGAGGTAATGCCTACTCTAGTGCTGCCATTGCAAGAATTGGTGATGATGACCATCAATTTTCTCACTTAACTTTAGTGTATCGTGATGAGAAAACAAATAAGCTCTACACATCAGAGGCCCATATTGAAGTTGGAAATGTGGTTGCCCCATTTCAAGTTCATCTTGATCAGAAAAATTCTCGAACAGTTGTCTTTAGACACAAGGACGAAAAGCTTGCTCACCTAGCAGGTAAAATAATGCATGAGCGCTTCTCTAAATATTCAAAAGAGAAAAAGAAGAATGTACCTTATGATTTTGCAATGGATTATCACGACGACTCAGAAGTCTTTTGTTCTGAAGTAATTTATCATGGCTACAAGAAAGCCTCAGAGCAACTATCTAGTAAATCAATGGATATACCTGAATATAAAACAACATTTAATCCAGCTCTTCTAACCTTCCTTCAAGACTTTGGTCTAAAGGTGACAAGTGAAAATATCTCTAGCTTTAAAACATTTGGGCCAGGAGAGATACAATTTGATTCGCGTTTTGACTTAGTTGCAGAATGGAGAAACCCAAATAAATTAAAAGATACACGTTATAAAGATGCAGTACTAACAAAGATATTTGAATGGATGGAAAATAAGAATTACGCCTTTGATCCTGGGCTAGGTACAAAACTTGGAAATGATTTTGCTTGGCTTGCAAGACGCTCAATCGTTACTAGAGGATTAATTAAATTTGTAGCTGGTGTTGATCTTGAAGAAAAATTTCCTCTAAACTTAGGCTCCAAACAAATTGATCTTTTTGTTGTCTTAGATGAAGTTGGAGAACAACTATATAAGAAAATAGAAATTGCAGAAAAAGAGAAAGGAAAGATCTTATCATTTAAAGAAATGTTTGAAGTTCTTGAAGATTACCGAGTACAAGATGAGAAGGTATACGGCCAATACTTAAAAGATAAGAAATTTAATCAAAAGCAAATGCATGGTGGTAGTCGCAGAAATGGTGTTAGAAGGCGTAGAAAACTTACACGCCCAGACTTTCATCACCTCTTTCACAGTTCATAATACGTAAAGTCTACTTTAAGACTTATAAAATTTAGGCTATATTGGCCGCATGAAAAAAGAAAATCTCACACTCATTCATGCGGCCCATAATAAGCTTTGTAATCACCCACTTTATTCAAATATTGAAAGTATTGAAGATGTAAAAATTCTCATGCGATGGCATGTCTTTGCTGTATGGGACTTCATGTCTCTACTTAAAGGTCTACAAAGAGAAGTTACATGTGTTGAAACACCCTGGATTCCATCTAAGTACGATAAAGAATGTGTTCGATTTATTAATGAAATTGTTCTTGGTGAAGAAAGTGACGAAGACTTAAATGGTGGCCATATTGATCATTTTACAATGTATCTAAATGCCATGAATGAAGTTGGAAGCGAAACAAGTGATATTAAAAAATTCTTAGAAACATTTTCATTTGATGGCATTCCTATGCCTGTAGCAAAGTTTAGTGCATTTAATCTAAACCTATGCACTAACACTGAAAACCCTCACCTAATGGCATCGGCCTTCTTCTGGGGACGTGAGAATCTTATTCCTGACCTCTTTACATCTTTTGTAAAAGTTCTTGAAGAAAAGAAAATACATGCACCGTACTTTAAACACTATCTTGAGCGTCATATCGAATTAGATGGAGATGAGCATGGAGAACTTGCAGGTAAATTACTTGCTCAACTTTGTGACAGTGAAGACAAACAGAGACAAGCAACTCAAATCGCTCTTGATTCTCTCGATTTAAGATACAAACTTTGGGACTATGTCCTTGAAGAAATTCTTGCTAGTCGTGAAAATTTAGAGCATATCAACTAGCTCTTTTGCTAAACTAATTCCTGCACTCCAGCCATTTTTATAAAGGCCTGTGAGTGCATAAACGCCCTCTTCAACCTCTCCACAAAAGGGAGTACGCCTTTTACCCTTGTGGCGAATACCAGTGTGTATCTGCGGAGAACCAAGCTGCTTCAGTTCAGGAAGATCACCTTCAAATACTGCTAGCTTTTCATAGACTTCTTTTGGTGAATGAAGTTGGCAAAGTCCCTCAATCGAATTTGCGCCAAATAATAAGAGCTCATCTTCTTTTCGATAAACAAGGTTATAGTGGCCGCGACTTAGGACAAATGATTTATCAGCTTTAAAATTGTTCCAGCTAAAAAATGTCCCCTTAACAGGTTTGCCTTCAGGAAGATTCTTATTCTTATAATAAAGTGATGTATAGGCCGAAGTGGCCAAGATAACCTTTGCATTGGTTTTAGGCAGCTCAGTAACTCTTTGAACTCGACTTATAATTTTATCTTCATACTGCGCCTTAAGCCAGGCTAGAAAAACTTGTGGATTAATTAAGTAGGCATCCTTAGCAACCGTTTGCAAACCTTTAAAGTTTTCAAAATTTGTTCCATAACGTGCTTCAAATTGCTTAAATTTTAATGGATCTTCTTTTATATCTGGAGGTAAGTAGTATTGAGTAGCTGGGTGAACCCCCTGTATCCCCTCTTGCTTAAAGAAAGTATCAATGAACTCATGTGCATGAAATAAGATGTCACCGAGCTTTGAAAGGCCTTCAGCAAATAGGCCCATCGAAACAACGCTAGTTGTATTAATAGAGCAAGGTGGAAAAGCGTCATTATCAAATAACTGACAAATTCGTGAATCAGGGTGCTTTCTTGTTAAAAAATAGAGAATACTGCGTGCGGCCACGCCATCTCCAATTACAATATAATCAAAATCTTTTGTCATAATAAACTCTTACATCAATATTTTTAAGTTAACCAGTGGAATTTACTCAAGTTTTTATTGTCATACCAAATTCAATCCCTATACAATTTTAACTCAAATTTAGTTAATGGAGTATGAATTATGTCAGAAGAGACAACGAAGTCGACAAAAAACCCTATGGACGTTATCGATCAAAATGCCGTCTTATTTTGTGTGGACAACACAGATATCACAGCAAAACAAATCATGGCCGTACTGGCAATGCTACTTGTGGAAGATTGTACAGTTCCATTTATCACTCGTTATCGTAAAGACAAAACTGGTGGATTAGACGAAGAACAAATTCGCCTCATTCAAGAAAAGTATGACGAATATATCGAGCGTGAAAAGAGACGTGAATTCATTCTAGAGGCCATCACTAAACAAGAGATGATGACTCCAGAGATTGAAAAGAAAATTAAAGCGGCAACAAATATTAACCAGCTTGAAGATATCTATGCGCCATTTAAATCAAAGAGAAAGACAAAGGCGCAAATCGCAAAAGAAGCAGGGCTTGGGCCATTCTCAATTCTAATGAAAGAGTCAAAGCTTCCTATGCCAGAACTTGCAAAAGAAGCACTTAAGTATATTAATAAAGAAAAGAAAATCGCAACTTTTGAAGATGTATTAAAAGGCGCTTGTGACATTATTATTGAAGAAATTGCTCACGACACGGAACTTAAAGAGCAATTACGTAACGATTACTGGGCACAGGCAATGATTAAGTCAACTCCTCGTAAAGGTTATGAAGAGGTAAAAGACTGGCAAAAGTACAAAGACTACTTTGAATATGAGCAAAAAGTTAGTGATCTAAAAGATCCAAAAGCCGCTCACAGATTCCTAGCGATTCGTCGTGCACAAACTGAGAAGATCCTAAAAGTTGAAATTATTTTTGATGAAGAATATGCAAATAATCTTATTCTATCAAAGAACTTCCCTGACACTACAGTCACAAGTTACAAGGCATTAGTCGATTGTGCATCTAAGGCCTATAAGAATTATATTCACTCTTCTCTTGATTTAGAAATCAAGGGTGAACTTAAGAAACTTTCAGACGAGTCAGCAATTGATGTTTTTGGTGTAAACCTTAAGAACCTTCTATTACAACCTTACCTTGGATCTAAAACAGTTCTAGCGCTTGATCCAGGAGTTGTGACTGGTTGTAAGACAGTTGTTGTAGATAATACGGGTAAATTTGTTGTTGATACAGTTGTCTACCCTCACCCACCAAGAAATCAGGTACGTGAGTCTGCGACAATTTTAAATGCCATGATTGAGCAATTTAATGTTGAATATATAGCAATTGGAAACGGGACATTTGGTCGAGAGACTCTCCAATTTGTTGAAGATAATATTACTGCGGTTAAAGACGGAAAAGTTAAAGCAACAATGATTTCTGAAGATGGTGCTTCAATTTATTCTGCTTCTCCAATTGCAAAGAAAGAATTCCCAGATAAAGATGCAACAGTAAGAGGCGCCATTTCAATTGGCCGCCGCTTCCAAGACCCTCTAGCAGAGCTTGTAAAGATCGATCCTAAGTCTATTGGTGTTGGCCAGTATCAACACGATGTAAACCAGGTTCGTCTAAAAAAATCACTAAATGGCGTGGTTGAAAGTTGTGTTAACTTTGTTGGTGTTGATATCAATACGGCATCGGCCCCACTACTTTCATTCATTTCCGGAATTGGGCCAACAGTTGCGGGAAATATCGTAAAGCATAGAGATAAGAATGGGCTATTTTCAGATCGAAGTGAAATCCTAAAGGTTTCACGTTTTTCTGAAAAGGTCTTCCAACAAGCAGCAGGATTCTTAAGAGTTTATAATGGGAAGAATCCACTTGATGCGACATTTATTCACCCTGAAAACTACGATATGTTAGAAGAATGGGCACAGAAGAATGGATACACGCTTGAGCAGTTAACAACAGATAATGCAGTTGCAAATAAACTGAAGTCAGATAAGGACCTCATTGCAAAACTTGGTGAATTTACTGTTAATGATATTTATAAGTCACTAACTGCACCTTCACAGGATCCTCGTACAGAATTTAAGACAACAGAGTTTAGAAAAGATGTACGTGAAATTAAAGATGTAAAAATTGGTGAAAGATATCCAGGTATTGTAAAAAACATCACTCAATTTGGTGCCTTTGTTGATATCGGAATTAAAGAAAATGGTTTAGTTCACGTAAGTCAGATGGCCGATCACTTTGTTGAGAATGCCCTTGATGTTCTAAAAGTTGGGCAAGAAGTTTCTGCCGTTGTTCTTGACGTTGATATGGATAGAAAGCGTATTGCTCTATCTCTAAAATCTGACGGAGCTGAAGAAGCAAAAACTTACGAGCGTCCAACAGGTGGCCCACGTAAGAGTAATCCTCGTGGTGGAAAACCTAAGATGCCAAAGCAAAACGATGCACCGTTAAAGAACAATGCATTCGCTGCTCTTAAGGGATTTAAGGTTAAATAGGTGCGGCATTGTCTGCCCAAAGGCAGACTATTGGACGCACCTATAGCTCCCCTTCACTTTAGCTAGAAAATGATATTCAACAAGCCGGGTTCAAGCCCGGCTTTGTTGCCTCAGGAGCAATGGGAAAGTCTTCGCAATTCAAGCGACATTTTAGCGCAGCTAAAATTAGCGAAAAAATCTTTCTCATATAACCGAATCACGCGAGCTACGCTCTTTGATTCTTAAATCACATCCATCTATGCTTCAAAACTGTCCTTTGGG